>NZ_JBNYXS010000042.1:0-25831 GCF_051380775.1 Janthinobacterium pasteuri
CTTTTACAGGCACCGTCATTTCTGACGGGTCGCTCACTCAAAAAACTGACAGGCCACTACTTGCGTAGCGCCTATTTCATTATTTCTTGTGAACATTTGATATTTTAAGTTTTACAGCGATCCGAAGATCGCTGCTGCACTTACATCAAATGTCCACACTTATCGACTGTTAATTGTTAAAGAACGGTATTCGGTACTGCTTTCGCGCTATCTACAAAGCGTTGTGTTTGTCAGCTGCGAAGAAGGAAGAGTATGAAGCGTTTTCAGCATTTCGTCAACCTTCTTTTTTACCCGCTTTACTCAGCATTTGCATGCATCGTTCAGTGAGGGGGAGAATTATAGCCCTGCCCAGCACGCCCTGCAAGCGCTATTTTGCAGCTGGGCAAATATTACTGTGTGATATCGTAGCGCTGGCAATACCCTGCCACATCCACCTTGACTCCCATGCCTATCCCACACATCGCCCCCACCGCCAATCCCGCACTGGCCAGTGCACTCGAACACGCCATCAATAGCAAGACCAAGCCGTTGGGCAGTCTGGGACTATTGGAAACCCTGGCCCGCCAGATCGGCCTGATCCAGCAAAGCGCGCAACTGACATTGCACCAGCCTGCCATCATCGTTTTCGCGGCCGACCATGGCGTGGTCGCCGAAGGCATTTCTGCCTATCCACAAAGCGTGACCTGGCAAATGGTGGAAAACTTCCTCGGCAACGGCGCCGCCATCAATGTCTTTGCCCGCCAGAACGACTGCGCCTTATATATAGTCGACGCCGGCGTAAACCATGACTTTGGCCCACGCGACGGCTTGCTTGACCGCAAGCAAGGTCCCGGCACCCGCAACTTTGCCAAAGAACCCGCCATGCGCCAGGAACAATGCCTGATCGCCATGCAGGCGGGAATGGATCTGGTCGCCACCTTGGACGGCAATGTGCTGGGCTTTGGCGAAATGGGTATCGGCAACACCACCGCTGCCGCCGCGCTGATGCACAAGCTGACAAGCACGCCCGTCGCCGACTGCGTCGGTGCCGGCACGGGCCTGTCGACGCAAGGCATATGGCACAAGCAGCAGGTGATTGAAGCTGCCGCCGCCCATCATGCGGCAGCCAATGAGCCACTCGACGTGCTGGCTACCTTCGGCGGTTTCGAGATCGCCATGATGGTTGGCGCCATGCTCAAGGCAGCCGAACGGCGCATGATTCTGCTGATTGATGGATTCATTGTCAGCAGCGCCCTGCTGGTGGCGGCCCGCTTGCAGCCGGCGATCCTCGATTATTGTGTGTTTTCGCACTGCTCCGATGAAAACGGTCATCGCCAGTTGCTGGCCAACCTGGGTGCGCGTCCGCTGCTGCATCTCGATTTGCGCTTGGGCGAAGGCACGGGTTCGGCGCTGGCCTTGCCGCTGCTGCATGCGGCCGTCAACTTCATGTGCGAGATGGCGACCTTCGCCTCGGCCCAGGTCAGCGAAAAGTCCACGCCAGACTAATACCATGACCAATCCCGTTTCCGCCGCAGCCCATCAGTGCCGCCTGTTCTTCATCGCGCTGCAGTTCTTCACGCGCCTGCCCATCCCGCGCTGGGTGGGTTTCGAGCCGGCCTGGCTGCAGCACGCCTCGCGCTACTTTCCGCTGGTCGGCGTGGTGGTGGCGGCCATTTCCGGCGCAGTGTATCTGCTGGCCAGCTGGCTCCTGCCTTCGGCGGTGGCCGTGCTGCTGGCCGTCGCCGCCGGCATTTATCTGACGGGCGCCTTCCATGAAGACGGCTTCGCCGACATGTGCGATGGCTTTGGCGGTGGGCTGACGCGCGAGCGGGTACTGGAAATCATGAAGGATTCGCGCATCGGCGCATATGGCGCCATCGGCATCATCTGCCTGCTGGCCATCAAATACGCGGCGCTCGCTTCGCTGCCGCCTGCCACGGTGGTGGCGACATTATTCATCGCCCATCCGCTCTCGCGCCTGGCCGCCGTCTCGCTGATCTGGCTGATGAACTATGCGCGCGATGAGGGCAAGGCCAAGCCGATGGCGCAGGAGATGACGACGGCAGAATTCTTCATCGCCGCCGTCTGCGCCCTGTTGCCCGTCATCGCCTGCGGCCTGCTGGGGATATTTTACTGGGCCACGCTGGTCTTTGCCGTCGTGGCGGCGGCAGCTGCCGCTTTCTGGCTGGGCCGCAAATGCCAGCACCGCCTGCAGGGCTACACTGGCGACTGCCTGGGCGCCGTGCAGCAAGTGGCGGAAGTGGCGGTCTATCTGGCCATCCTGTCCAGCTTTCAGCCCCCCATACGCTTCTATTAACATGCGACTGATTTTAGTGCGCCACCCCGCACCGCAGGTAAACAGCGACACCTGCTATGGCCGCAGCGACGTGGCGGTGGCGCCGCACGAAATGGCCATGGTGCGCGCCTCCCTGCAAGCGACTTTGCCGACCGGCGTGCCGCTCTACGCCAGTCCGCTGCGCCGCTGCGCCGGCCTGGCGACAGCATTGGCGCAAGACTTGCATTCCAGCGCCCTGCACTTCGACGCGCGGCTGGCGGAGATGGATTTCGGCGCATGGGAAATGCAGCCATGGCACGCGATTGCGCGCGCGGACGTCGATGCCTGGGCCGCCGACCTGGCCTGGTACCGCCCCGGCGGCGGCGAAAATGTGCTGGCGATGGCCGCCCGCGTCGATGCATTTTTAGGCGAACTGTTGCGCGAACAACACGAAACGGTCGTCATCATTTGCCATGCGGGTACCATCCGCCTGCTGTCGGCATTACAAGCCCGGCTGCCATTGGAAGAAACGGCCCTGCTGGCCGCCCATTCGGCCCACAAAATCGCCTACGGTGCGACGGTCGTCGTCGATTTCTGATATCGAATCGTCCAGCCAGGCATTTCAGTCCACGCCTGCTGCACGTATAATGGCGGGGTTTTGGTGCCCGCGCTCATGTCCATGAGCGCAGTTAAACGGGAAACACGATGCCGCAACTGCGGCGAACGTGTGCTGCCCCCGCAACGGTAAGCAAGTGTCGCCCCTCCCGACAGGAAGCGGTCGACTAGCTATCTCTGACAACCACTGTGCCGCAATTATCAAGCATGGGAAGGTGGGATAGCGTTACTTGCCAGCCCGGATACCGGCCAGGACAGGTGGAAGTGTGCGAACGGGGATGTTCGCGATCCGAATGGCCCATGGCCATCTTCGATCGTCATCTTGAGTTCCCACTTCTGTTCAATCTGGCCTACGGGGACGTCGGCTGGTTGCATATTACTTACTGAAAATTATCATGACCCATGCTGTTTCCCGCCACGCGGCGCTCACGTCGCTTGCGCTAGCCATTGCCGCGCCTGCCGCTTTCGCCCAAGCCACGCCAGATACCTTCGATCCGATCGTCGTCACCGCAACCCGCACCCCGCAAAAAACCAGCGAGCTGCTGGCCAATACGGCCATCATCACCAGCGAAGATATCGCCCGTTCGGGCGCAGGCTCGGTCACCGAGTTACTGCAAAAACAGCGTGGCATTGAAGTCGTCCGCAATGGCGGCGCAGGTACGGCGTCGTCGGTATACATCCGTGGCGCGAACAGCACCCAGAATATCGTACTGGTGGACGGCGTCCGCATCGGTTCCTCGACCCTGGGCACCGCCAACTGGAGCCCCGTTCCACTGGCCAATATCGATCGCATCGAGATCGTCTACGGCCCATTGAGCACCCTGTACGGTGCCGACGCCATCGGCGGCGTCATCCAGATTTTCACCAAAAAAGGCAGCGGCACGCCAGTGGTTGGCGCATCGGTCGGCTTTGGCAGCGATGCCACGCGTCAATATGACGCCAGCGTTTCGGGTGCAACCGGTGGCTACAATAGCCTGAGCTACTCGCTGAACGTCAGCAAGGAAAAAAGCGACGGCTTTTCGGCCACCAAACCAGCCAATACCTATTATTACAACGCGGACAAAGACGGCTACGACAAGAAAAGCGTCACGGGCCAGCTTGGCTTCCAGTTGGCCAAGGGGCACGACCTGGGCCTGGTGTTCATGAACAGCAAGCTTGACGCCCAGTACGACAACGGTCCTGGCTACGATGCCCGCGGCAATCAAAAGCTGGAAAACATCGGCGTGTTCATGAACAATGAATTCGTGCAAGGCTGGCACAGCAAGGTACAAGTTGCCGAAGCACGCGACAAGGCCAACGATGATGGCTCCGCTCGTGCGGGTGCCAAGAGCTACCTGGAAACCAAGCAATCGACTTTCGACTGGCAAAATGACATCGCCATCGGCATCGACACGCTGCAATTGCTGGCCAGCTACCGCAAGGAAGAAGTCGTCTCCAGCGCCAAGCCGATCTTGAATCGTGCCCGCGACACCAAGTCGCTGGCAGCTTCCTACACCATGCAGCGTGACCAGCACCTGCTCAGCGCCAGCCTGCGCCGCGACAAGATGTCGGAAACCGGTTCAACCACCACTGGCAGCCTTGGTTATGGCTACCAGATCAACAATGCCTTGCGCGCCACTGCCAGCTATGGCACCAGCTTCCGCCAGCCTACCTACAATGAACTGTATTACCCAGGCTACGGCATCGCCAGCAACCGTCCTGAAAAAGGCCGCAATGCGGAAGTTGGTCTGCGCTACGATGATGGCAAGACGCAGCTGAGCGCCGTGTACTACCACAATCGCGTGACTGATTTGCTGATCTATGCATACACCTGTCCGGTTGAAGTGGCAACCCACACTGATGGCTGCGCTTACAACGTCAACAAGGCATTGCTGGAAGGCATCACCCTGAGCGGCCGCCGCAAGTTTGGCGACTTTGGCCTCAGCGGCAATATCGACCTGCAAGATCCGCGTGATCAAACCCTGGAAAAATCGCTGGTGCGCCGCGCCAAGCGTCACGCCAACTTTGCAGCTGACTACAGCATCGGTCAACTGAACACGGGCGCCGAATGGCAATTGTCGGGCAAGCGTTTTGAAGATGCAGCCAACCAAACCACTCTCGGCGGTTATGGCCTGGTCAACCTGTTCGCGACCTATCAAGTGGCACGTGACTGGTCGGTGCTGGCACGCTGGAACAATATCACTGACAAGAAGTATGAACTGGCACGTAACTACAATACCGCTGGCTCCAACTTCTTCGTCGGCCTGCGTTACGGCTCGAAATAACCATGTTGTAATGATGTAAGTTGCGGGCGATGGCATGCCGCCGTCGCCCGCAGATGCAGTTCTGCAGTCCCCGTTTTTAAGGCAGTACATGCACCCATTTTTCCGCAACATGCGCCACCGCGCCACCGTGATCATCACGCTGCTGATCGTGTGCGCGGTTGCCAGCCTGATTTTCTCCGGCATGATCGGTTCGATCGCGATTCCGCTCGCCGACCTGCCTTCCGCCCTGCTCCATATCGTGCAGGGCAAGACCGATACCCTCGCCGCCACCCTGCTCGACCTGCGCCTGGGCCGCGCGCTGACCGCCTTTGTCACCGGCGCTGCGCTGTCGCTGGCGGGCGTCATGATGCAGGCGCTGCTGCGCAATCCCCTGGCCGACCCGTATGTGCTGGGCATTTCCGCCGGCGCCTCCGTTGGCGCGCTTGCCGCGCTACTGTTCATGTGCGCGCTGTGGGTGGTCGACGCGTCGGCATTCGCGGGCGCCGTCGGCGTGTCCATGCTGCTGTATTTCTTTGCCCGCCGCGACCTGCGCGGCGGCACGGCGGCCGAAGGCGGTGCCTCGCTCTTGCTGCTGACGGGCGTGATCCTGGCCTCGGCCTGCATGGCCATCGTCACCCTGATGCTGTCGATTGCCCCTGAAAGCCGCTTGCGCAGCATGGTGTTCTGGATGATCGGCGACCTGTCCGGCGCGCCAGCGCGGCTGATGCCATGGCTGGTCCTGATCGGAGCCATGGTCTTTGCGCTGCGCTGCGCGCGCTCGCTCAACGTCATGGCGCTGCACGCGGAGGCGGCCAGCACCCTGGGCGTGCGCGTGGGCGCCCTGCGCAAGGGCCTTTTCTTCTGTTCCGGCCTGCTTACGGCCAGCGCCGTCACCAGCGCCGGCAGCGTGGGTTTTGTCGGCCTGATCGTACCGCATGCGTTGCGCTTTGCCTGCGGCCCCGATCATCGCCTGTTGATACCGGCCGCGGCGCTGGCCGGCGGCACCTTCCTCGTGCTGGCCGATACCTTGGCGCGTACCGTGCTGGCGCCCTTGCAGCTGCCTGTCGGGGTGGTCACGGCCATGATCGGTGCGCCCGTCTTCCTGTACCAGCTGCACCGATTGCGCAGGAGATGAAACAAACATGATCCGCACCTACCAACTGGGCCTGAAGGCAGGCACGCGCTCCCTGGTGGAAAACCTCATCTGGCACATCAAGGATGGAGAATGCTGGAGTGTGATCGGCCGCAATGGCGCCGGCAAGAGCACCTTGCTGCGCACCCTGGCCGGCTTGCGTGAACCGGATGCCGGTCACGTCACGATACAGGGCCGCGCCCTGATCGACTGGCCACTCGATGAACTGGCACGCGAACGGGCCTTCCTGGCACAGGCGCGTCACGATGCGTTCTCGTACCGCGTCATCGAAACGGTGCTGTCGGCGCGCCACCCGTATCACGACAACCATTACTGGGAAGGCAGCGACGACCAGCGCATCGCCCTGGCGGCGCTGGCATCGATGGAAGTGGAGCACCTGGCCGAGCGCGATGTGCGCAGCCTGTCCGGCGGCGAACGCCAGCGCGTGGCAATCGCCGCCATGCTGGCGCAAGATACCCCCTTGCTGTTGCTGGACGAACCAGCCAATGCGCTGGACCTGGCGCACCAGGTCAGCGTCATGGGCCTGCTGTCGAAACTATGCCGCGAACAGAATAAAACCGTAGTGATGGTGGGGCATGACCTGAACCTGGCGCACAGCGTCTCGACCCATGCGCTGCTGCTGATGGGCGACGGCGGCTGGCTGGCCGGCCCCGTGGCACAGGTGATGCAGGCATCCATCCTGAGCGACTACCTGGGCCACCCGATCGAGATCATAGACCACGGCAAACGCAAGATATTCATACCGAAAGAGGATTAAACATGAGCGACAACAAACCCGTCGATGCGGAAACCGCAGCCAATACCGCAGCCAATATCGAAGCTATAAACCAACGCCACCGCGTGCGCATGGAACGCAAGAAGGCCATCATCGATGCGGCCATCGCCAAGGCAGATAAGGAAATCGGCATCATCATCGTCAACACGGGCAATGGCAAGGGCAAGAGCTCGAGCGGCTTCGGCATGGCCATCCGCGCCATGGGCCATGGCATGAAAGTGGGCGTAGTGCAATTCATCAAGGGCGCCATGTCGACGGGCGAAGAGAAATTCCTGCGTCGCTTTCCCGACGAAATCAGCTTTCATGCGATGGGCGAAGGCTATACCTGGGAAACGCAGAACCGCGAGCGCGACATCGAAAAAGCAGAACTGGCATGGGAACAGGCAAAGACCTTCCTGGCCGACCCCAGCTACGGCCTGGTGCTGTTCGATGAACTCAATATCGCCCTCAAATACAACTACCTCGACGTGCACAAGGTCATCGCCGACCTGCTGGAACGCCCGGCCATGCAGCACGTGGTCATCACGGGCCGCGGCGCGCCGGACGAATTGATCGCCATCGCCGACACCGTCACCGAAATGGCCGTCGTCAAGCATGCGTATGCGGCCGGCATCGGCGCACAAATCGGCACCGAGTGGTAACAGCGCCATGACGCGCACCCTGGTCTTCGGCGGCGCCCGTTCCGGCAAGAGCGCCTATGCGGAAAAGCTGGCCCGCGAGTCGGGCAAGGAAGTCGTCTACATCGCCACCGCGCAGGCGGGCGATGAGGAGATGGCCACGCGCGTCAGGCATCACCGTGCGCAGCGCCCGGCCGAGTGGACCACCCTGGAAGAACCGCTGCGCCTGGGTGACGCCATCCTGCGGGAAGCACGGCCCGGCCGCCTGCTGCTGGTCGACTGCCTGACCCTGTGGCTGACGAATCTGATGTTTTCCACCGGCGAGACGTATCCGGACGTTGGCGACATCGCCCTGCCAGAACTGTTCCACAGCGAGCGCGCGCACCTGCTGTACGCGCTGGCCGAAGTGGAAGAAACCGGCTGCGACCTTATCCTGGTATCGAACGAAGTGGGCATGGGCATCGTGCCCTATGGCGCCATCTCGCGCTGCTTTACCGATGAAGCGGGCCGTTTGAACCAGGCCGTGGCGGCCGTGTGCGACCGGGCCGTGTTTGTCGCCGCCGGCCTGCCCCTGTACCTGAAAGGAGTCCCATGCTGAGCGGCTTGTCGCTGCCCATGCTGGCAGGCCTGATGACGGCTGGCGTGCTGCTCGACCTGATCCTGGGCGAGACGCGCCGCTGGCATCCGCTGGTGGGCTTTGGCCGCCTCGCCAGCGCACTCGAACGCCTGCTGAACCGGGGCCGCGGACGTTTCCTGCGCGGCGCGCTGGCGTGGTCGCTGGCCGTGCTACCCCTCACTTGCCTCGCCGCGTGGCTGTGCGGCCTGGCGGGTGCCGCCCTGCATATCTTCCTGCTATATCTGTGTCTGGGCCTGCGCAGCCTGCGCGACCACAATCAACCGATCGCCGATGCCCTGGCCATCGATGACCTGGACAACGCACGCCTGCTGACGGCGCGCATCGTCAGCCGCGACACGGCCAACGCCGATGCGGCCAGCCTGGCCAAGGCCAGCACGGAGTCCTTGCTGGAAAACGGCAACGACGCCGTCTTCGGCACCCTGTTCTGGTTTGCCGTGGCGGGCGGGCCCGGCGCCGTGCTATTCCGACTGGCCAATACCCTCGACGCCATGTGGGGCTACCGCAACGAGCGCTACGACTGGTTCGGCTGCTGCGCCGCGCGCATCGACGATATCCTCAATTACCTGCCGGCGCGCCTGACGGCCCTGTCGTATGTCGTCATGGGCAAGACCATGGCGGACAAGCAGCGTGCCTGGCACTGCTGGCGCAGCCAGGCCCCCAGCTGGGGCAGCCCAAATGCCGGGCCCGTGATGGCCAGCGGCGCCGGCGCCCTCGGCCTGGCCTTGGGTGGCGACGCCACCTACGACGGCGAGCTGGAACGGCGGCCACCGCTGGGCGCCGGCCGTCCCGCAGAAGCACGCGATATCGACCGCGCCTGGCGCCTGGTGGCCGAAACGGCCGTACTGTGGCTGATCTGGGTGGCACTGCTGGCCGGGCTGTATTACCTGCGGGGGAAATACCTTGCTTGAACATGGCGGCAACCTGCGCGACGCCGCGCGCGAGTATGGACGACCGCTCGCCGACTGGATCGACCTGTCGACGGGCATCAACCCGCGCTGGTATGCAGCGCCAGCACCAGACGCCAACGCCTGGCATCGGCTACCGGAAGCCGATCCCGCGCTGGCGGCCGCTGCCTGCGTTTACTACAACGCGCCAGCCATGCTGCCGGTCGCTGGCACCCAGGCCGCCATCCAGGCCCTGCCCCGCTTGCGCGCACCATCGCGCGTGGTGGTGGCCGCACCGTCGTATGCGGAACATGCGCACCACTGGAGCCAGCACGGCCACGCATTGCGCCAAGTGCCGTATGCGCAGCTGGCCGATGCCGTCGACCACTGCGACGTGCTGGTCGTCTGCAATCCCAACAATCCTACGGGCGAGCGCATCGCGCCCGAGATATTGCAGGAGTGGGCCGGCGAGCTGGCCGCACGGGGCGGCTGGCTGGTCGTCGATGAAGCGTTTGGCGACACGGAGGCGCAAGCCAGCCTGGGGCCGCATACGCATCGACCAGGCCTGATCGTCCTGCGTTCGGTGGGAAAATTCTTTGGCCTGGCGGGACTGCGCCTGGGCTTTGTCGCCGCCCATCCTGCGCTGCTGACCCAGCTGGCCGACATGCTGGGCCCTTGGACTGTCAGCGGCCCGGCGCAGCACGTGGCGCTGGCCGCCTTGAGCGATACGCACTGGCAGGAAGCGATGCGCGAGCGCCTGTGCGGCGAAGGTGCGCGCCTGCGCCAGTTATTGGCCGCGCACGGCATCGCCAGCAGCGGTACGGCGCTGTTTCAATGGTGGCCGGAAGCGCGCGCCGCCGCCTTCTGGCACCACATGGCAGAATCAGGCATCTGGGTGCGCCTGTTCCGCCACGCAGCCCACGGCATCCGCCTTGGTTTGCCCCCCGACGAACCTGCCTGGCTGCGCCTGCAGCAGGCTCTCACAGCATGGAAACACATATGAACCACTTGAAAACCGCACTGCTGCTGGCCGGATTGATCTCGCTGCAGGCGCATGCCGCCATCACCGTGCGCGACGACGACGGCAATACCGTCACCGTGGCCAAGCCGGCGCAGCGCATCCTGGCACTGGCACCGCATGTGACGGAGCTGCTGTTCGCAGCCGGTGGCGGCGACAGGATCGCCGGTGTCGTCAGCTATAGCGACTACCCGGAAGCGGCAAAGAAGATCACGCAAGTGGGCGACAACCGCCAGTACGACATGGAGCGCATCATCGCCATGAAACCGGACTTGATCGTCGTCTGGATGCATGGCAGCGCCGAGCGCCAGATCGCCATGCTGCGCCAGTTGAATGTGCCCATCTATCACAGCGAACCGCGCAAGCTGGCCGATATCCCCGACAGCATGGAGCGCCTGGGGCAGTTGATGGGCACGGAAAAAATCGCCAAACCTGCCGCCGCCCAGCTGCGCGCCAAACTGGCAGGCTTGACGGCGCAATACGCGCAACGTCCGCCCGTGCGCGTGTTTTACCAGGTGTGGGATAAACCCTTGTACACCTTGAGCGGCGCAAGCATCATCAGCGACTCCATGCGCGTGTGCGGCGGCCAGAATGTGTTTGCCGCGATGAAGGTGGTGGCGCCCGTCGTCACGCCGGAAGGCGTGCTGCAGGAAGACCCGGAAGTCCTTTTTGGCACCAGCGAAAAAAGCGATCCGCGCAGCGAAGGCGGCCTGGCCATGTGGCGCGCCTTCTCGTCGATGACTGCCGTGCGCAAGAATAACCTGTTCCGTCTGAATGGCGACCTGCTGAACCGCGCCGGCCCGCGCATGATCGAAGGCACGGCCGCCATGTGCGAGCAGCTGGAAGTGGCCCGCCAGCGCCGCAGCACTCCCGCAGCCAAGGCCGCGCCATGAGTCACTACCAGCGCATCGCCTGCCTGTCGACGGAAGCCGTGGAGACACTGTATGCGCTGGGTGCGGAAGACGTCATCGCGGGCATTTCCGGCTTCACCGTGCGCCCGCCGCGCGCACGCGAGGAAAAAACCAAGATCAGCGGCTTCTCGTCCGCGAACCTGGAACGCATCCTGGCCGTCCGGCCCGACCTCGTGATCGGCTTTTGCGACATGCAGGCCGATATCTGCCGTGACCTGGTCAAGGCAGGCATCGAAGTCCATCAATTCAACCAGCGCACGGTGGACGGCATCCTGCGCATGATCGCCGTGCTGGCCGCGCTGGTGCAGCGCGAGGACGCGGGACGCGAACTGATCGCCAGCCTGCGCACGGACATCGCCGCCGCCCGGACCCGCTCCGCCGCCTGGACGCGCAAGCCCGTGATTTACTTTGAAGAGTGGAATGATCCCCTGATGAGCGGCATCGGCTGGGTAGCGGAATTGATCGACATCGCCGGCGGCACGGACGCCTTCCCGGAATTGTCCGTGCAGCCGGGCGCGAAAGAGCGCATCATCGCCGACCCCTTGGCCGTGGTGCGGCGCTCGCCCGACATCATCATCGCCAGCTGGTGCGGCAAAAAATTCCAGCCCGCGCAACTGGCGGCACGCCCCGGCTGGAGTGCGATTCCCGCCGTACAGAACCAGATGCTGTTCGAGATCAAGTCGCCAGACATTCTTTCTCCCGGTCCGGCCGCCATCACAGAGGGGTTACGCCAGATCAGCGACATCATCGCACAGTGGCAACATCAGCAGGAGCGGCAGGCATGAACAGTCCCTTCCCTGCCCTGATGGTGCAGGGCACGACGTCCGACGCGGGCAAGAGCACCGTCGTTGCAGCCCTGTGCCGATTGTTGAAACGCCGTGGCGTGACTGTCGCGCCGTTCAAGCCGCAAAACATGGCATTGAATAGCGCCGTGACGGCGGACGGCGGAGAAATCGGCCGCGCCCAGGCCTTGCAGGCACTGGCCTGCGGCATTGCGCCACACACGGATATGAACCCGGTACTGTTGAAGCCATCGTCGAACACGGGCGCGCAAGTGATCATCCATGGCAGGGTGCGCGCCGAGATGGATGCGCGCGACTATCAGCAATACAAGACCATCGCCATGGGCGCCGTGCTCGAATCGTACGCACGACTGCGCCAGCAATATGCCGCCGTCATCGTCGAAGGCGCGGGCAGCCCCGCCGAAATCAACCTGCGCGCGCGCGACATTGCCAACATGGGCTTTGCCGAAGCCGTCGACTGCCCCGTGATCCTGGTGGCCGACATCGACCGGGGCGGCGTCTTCGCGCACATCATCGGCACCCTGGCGTGTTTGTCCGACAGCGAACGCGCGCGCATCCTCGGCTTCGTCATCAACCGCTTCCGCGGCGACATCTCGCTGCTGCGACCGGGCATCGAATGGCTGGAGCAGCAGACGGGCAAGCCGGTGCTGGCCGTGCTGCCCTATCTGCAAGGCTTGTTCCTCGACGCGGAAGACGCCGTCGAAGCCATGCAGGCAGAACGCGGCGCCTTCAAGGTGGTGGTGCCGCAACTGCCGCGCATCAGCAACCACACGGATGTCGATGCGCTGCGCGCACACCCCGATATCGACCTGCAATTCATTAAACAAGGACAGCCGATTCCGCCTGCCGACCTGGTGATTCTGCCCGGCAGCAAGAACACGCGCGGCGACCTGGCCTGGCTGCAGCAGCAGGACTGGCCCGCTTACCTGGCGAAACACCTGCGCTATGGCGGCAAGATGCTGGGCATCTGCGGCGGCTTCCAGATGCTGGGGCAGTGCGTACACGACCCGCTGGGAGTAGAAGGCGCGGCGGGAGAGTCAAAGGCGCTGGGATTGCTCGACATGGTGACGGAGCTGACAAGCGACAAGCGGCTGGAACAGGTGCGCGGCCACTGCGCGTTCGCCGGAGCGGCCGATGCGCCCGTGGCAGGCTATGAAATCCACATGGGCGTTTCACATGGTGCGGCATTGCAGCAGCCGGCTTTTGTCATCGCCGGACGGCCCGAGGGGGCCGTATCGGGCGACGGGCAAATCCTGGGCAGCTATTTGCACGGCATGTTCGACACGCCCGCCGCATGTTCGGCGCTGCTGCGCTGGGCGGGGCTGGACTCCGGCCACACGGTGGACACCAGCGCCCTGCGCGAGGCCAGCCTGGAGCGCATCGCGGACGCGGCGCTGCCGCTGCTGGCCGCCCTGGAGCACATCAGACGCTAGCCGTCATTTCTTCAGGCAAATTCCCATGTACGAACGGTCGGTCGAAAACTCGACTGCCATGCTCGACGACACGGGCATGAACATCGAATAGTCGGCCGGCACATCGGCCGGGTCCTTGAACACGGCGACGCCATCGAAATCGACGGCTTGCGCGCCCAGACCCAGCTTGTTGACGGTGATGGTTTCCGCATGCGTCTTGCCGGTCGTGTTATTCGTCACGGTAGCGGTGCTGCCGGCAACGACGATGTTCCCGCTGATGCCCTGCGCCGCACAGGCATAGCTGCCGTTGATTTCCGTGCCGATCTTCTGCTGTTTGGCGGCCACGATGGTGCCCACGCGCAGCACGTTTTCCTGGTTGCGGCCGTAGCGGTCGATGAACAGCGCCAGCCCCCGGTCCCCCGCGTGCACGTGCACGATGCCGAAGTCCTGGTTACCCTGGCGGGCGACGAGCAAGCCGGTCTTCGCATCCTTGACCAGGGTCAGACTGGCATTTTCCGCTTCCAGCTGTGGCGATACCGCGGAGCACACGCCTTGCGCGTTGAACACGCCGCCATTGCACAGTTGGGCCGCTCCGTCGGCGGCGATCTTGAGAGTGCCTTTCGGATGGAAAGGGAAAGCGCCGTTCGAAGCATTGCGCATGGCCCCCAGGAAAATATAGTTGCCGGCCAGCTTGGCCACGTCACTCACCGCATAGCCGCTGCCGCTGACGGTCGAGACCATGTTACCCAATTTGATATTGCCCGACAGCAGACGCGTGCGCGCATCGACGGTAACGCTGAAATCTGTTGCCGTGTAGGTGGTCAAATTGCCGCTGGTGGTAGCGCTGAACGTGCCGCTGCGGTCGCTCAAGCCGAACTGCGTCGACAAGACACGGATGGCATAGGTTTTCTTGACGCTGTCAAACGTGATGCGCCAGGTGTCGCCGATATCGGCGGCCACGTCATAGACGCTTTCGTCAGCACTGGCACCGGCAATGAGACTCAGGCCAGCCTCTTTCGCCACGGCTGCCGATGCCAGCGTCACGCTGTCGGCGGGGACGACGGGAGGCGTCACCACGACAGGTGGCGTGACCGGTGCTTCCGGCGTGCCGCCATCGCTGCCGCCACCGCATGCGGACAGGGCCGCGCCCAGGACGAGGAAGGTAAGTGCATTTTTCATGTAGTGTGACTTTCGGAAAAAGAGGAGGCCGGAGCTGCCAGAAAACACATGCTAGCCTTGCCCGCAATCTATTGCTATGGAACAAATGTTCCATGGACGCTGCCACCGGCACGCTGTCAAAATGGACGGCGCGAGCGGCACGCCTACGCCATTTATGTGACAATTCGTCGTACTGTCGGCTCCGTTTTCCTCCTCAGGCTCGCATCCATGACCAGTTCCCCCGTTAAAAGCTACCTTCCCTGGGTGGTTGCCACCGCCCTGTTCATGGAGCAACTCGACTCCACCATCGTCAACACCGCCATCCCCGCCATGGCCGCCAGCCTGAACGTGACGCCGCTGAGCCTGAAGGCTGTCGTCACCAGCTACATCCTGAGCCTGGCCGTGTGCATCCCCATCAGCGGCTGGATGGCCGACCGCTTCGGCACGCGGCGCGTGTTTTCCGCCGCTGTTGCCATCTTTACCATCGCCTCCATCCTGTGCGGCCTGTCCGTGAATGCCCCCATGCTGGTGGCTGCGCGCCTGTTGCAAGGGATGGGCGCGGCCATGATGATGCCGGTGGGCAGGCTCACCATCATCCGCACCTTCCCCAAGTCGCAATTGCTGGCGGCAATGAATTTTGTCATCATCCCCGCCCTGATCGGGCCCCTGCTGGGTCCCACGGTGGGCGGACTGATCGTGCACTGGCTGTCGTGGCGCGAGATTTTTTTTGTCAACGTGCCCGTGGGCCTGGCGGCGCTATACCTGGCGCACCGCTACATGCCCGATTACTACGGCGACAAACCCCGTCCGCTGGACCTGATCGGCCTGGTGCTGTTCGGCACGGGCATCGCGCTGCTGTCCTGGCTGCTGGAAATCTTCGGTGAACACCGCATCGACGGCACCTCGTTTGCCGTGCTGCTGTTCATTTCCATCAGCCTGCTCGCTGCGTATGCCTGGCATTCGAGCGAAGTGCTGCACCCGCTGCTGCGCCTGACGCTGTTCAAGATCCGCACCTTCCGCGTCTCCGTGGTAGGCGGCTTCGTGACGCGCCTGGGCGTGGGCGGCCTGCCCTTTCTCTTGCCGCTGCTGTACCAGCTGGGCCTGGGCTTGCCTGCCTGGCAGTCGGGCTTGCTGATGATGCCGTCGGCTGCGGCCGCCATGGGCATGAAATTCATTTCCGCGCGCGTGCTGGCCCGCTTCGGTTACCGCCAGGTGCTGATCGTCAACACCGTGCTGATCGGCATCACCATCGCCATGTTTTCGCAGGTGGGCGCGGGCACGCCCCTGTACGTGATCGTCGCCATCAGCCTGTGCATGGGCTTTTTCAATTCGCTGCAATTTTCCAGCATGAACACCATCGCGTATGCCGATGTCGACAAGACCGACTCCAGCATGGCCAGCACCATCGCCAGCTCGATGCAGCAACTGTCGATGAGCTTTGGCCTGGCCTTCGGCTCGCTGATCACGGGCTGGTACCTGGGCGACATGCCGCAGTCGGACCGCGCCATGCTCAGCACGGCCCTGCACCACGCCTTCCTCACCCTGGCCGCCCTGACGGTGCTGTCTTCGCTGACGTTCTGGACCTTGCGCAGCGACGATGGCGAAAGCATCAGCAAAGGCACGGACAGCGACGAGGAAGATGCAGCCGGCGTGAAAGCCCAGGCCCTGGTGCAGACAGAAGTACAAACTACCAAAAGCTGAGCCAGATCAAGCCTGCCGCCAGCGCCGCTGGTGCTTTTACCTGACGCTGCTACCGTGACGACAGGAGGTGCACATGGTGGCCGAGCGGCGCTTTGCATGGAAGGGCACGGACCGCCATGGCAAGGCGGTCGATGGCATCTTGCGCGCCGCCGATGCCACTGCTGCCAGCACGGCCTTGCGGCGCCAGGGCATCCTGGCCACCAGGGTACAGGCGGCGCGCGCTGCGCCCGGCAAGGCCATCACGCACCAGGATATCGCGCTGTTCACGCGCCAGCTGTCGACCATGATGGCGGCCGGCGTGCCACTGCTGCACGCCTTCGACATCGCCGGCAAAGGCCACGCCAAACCCGCCGTCACCGAACTGATGCGCGACTTGCGCCACGACATCGAAGCGGGCAGCAGCCTGCAGCAGGCATTCCGCCAGTTTCCGCTGCTGTTTGACGAGCTGTATTGCAAGCTGCTGGCGGCCGGCGAACAGGCGGGCATCGTGCAGGACTTGCTGGCGCGCCTGGCCACGCACCAGGAAAAAGCCATCGCCCTGCGGCGGCAAGTGCGCGGCGCGCTGATGTATCCGCTGGTCATCGTGCTCGTCGCCATCGCTGTCACGGCCATCATCATGAGCGTGGTCGTGCCCGCCTTCCGCCAAGTATTCGACAGCTTCGGTGCGCCATTGCCCCTGCCCACCCTGCTCGTCATGGGCTTGTCCGCCTTTCTCGTGCGCTACTGGCTGGCCTTGCTGGCGGCGCTGCTGCTGGCTTGCCTGCTGCTGCACCTGACCTGGCGCCGCTGGCCAGCGTTGCGGCGCAACATGCAACTGCGGGCATTGCGCCTGCCCGTGTTCGGCCCGCTCTTGCGCAAGGCGGCGATCGCTCGCTGGACGCGCACCCTGGCCGCCATGTTCGCCGCTGGCGTGCCGCTGCTCGACTCGCTCGGACTGGTAGGAGCCGCATCCGGCCACGCGCTGTACCAGGAAGCGACGACGCGCATCGAGCGTGAAATCCGCGCCGGCGGCAGCCTGGCCCTGGCCATGGAACACAGCGGCGTGTTTCCCCCGCTGCTGACGCAGCTGGCCCTGATCGGCGAGGAATCGGGCGCGCTCGACGCCATGCTGTCGCGCGCGGCCGAGATCATCGAGGCCGACATCGATGCCACGGTGGCCACCCTTTCCGCGCTGCTGGAACCGGCGCTGATGGTGGTGCTGGGCGTGCTGGTCGGCGCCCTCGTGATCGCCTTGTATCTGCCTATTTTCAAGCTGGGCGCCGTGATTTGACTGCGCGACCTGCGCAAAACGTCCCCATGTGCTGGCAGATGTTTTACACTGCGGCAGTGCCGGGCAATGTTTGCGCGGCAACATCATCACCTCAGACCAATCCACCATGCTGCAAGATACTCTGCTATTCGCTGCGCCCGGCAACCTGCCCGTCGCCCTCGTCGCCGCCCTGTTCGGCCTGATCGTCGGCAGCTTCCTCAACGTGGTGATCCACCGCGTGCCGAAAATGATGCAGCGCGAATCCGATAATTACGTGGCGGAAGAAAGCGGCTTGCCCTTGCCGCACACGGCCCGCTACAACCTGATGCTGCCGCACTCGCACTGCACCGCTTGCGGCCACCGCATCACGGCCATGGAAAACATCCCCGTGATCAGTTACCTGCTACTGCGCGGCAAGTGCAGCGCCTGCCAAGCGCCGATCTCCGTGCGCTATCCGCTGGTGGAACTGCTGACGGGCGCGCTGTCGGCCCTCTTGGTCTGGCACTTCGGCAGCGGGTGGACGGGCCTGTCCACGCTCGTGTTTGCCTGGCTGCTGATCGCCTTGACCTTCATCGATGCCGACACGCAAATGCTGCCCGACGACCTGACCTTTCCCTTGCTGTGGGCGGGTCTGCTGATCAACATCAATGGCACCTTCGTGCCACTGCAGGACGCCGTCATCGGCGCCGCCGCCGGCTACCTGGCCCTGTGGGCCGTGTACTGGGCCTTCAAGCTGGCGACAGGCAAGGAGGGAATGGGCTATGGTGACTTCAAATTGCTGGCGGCACTCGGTGCCTGGCTGGGCTGGACCATGCTGCCGACGATCATATTATTGTCGTCGCTGGTCGGCGCCGTAGTCGGCATCGGCCTGATCGTCTTCGCCAGGCGGGGACGCGACAAACCGATTCCGTTCGGCCCCTACCTGGCGGCGGCGGGCCTGATCGCCATGCTGTACGGCACGCCCCTGTCGCGCCTCACGCAGGGCCTGACCGGCTGACCGGCGCAGCACTGCGCACTCTATGGATAACGACATGCACCGACAAAACGCTCCCTATTTCAGCGTGGGTCTCACCGGCGGCATCGGTTGCGGCAAGAGCACCGTGGCCGACCTGTTCGCCGCGCACGGCGCCACCATCGTCGACACCGACCAGATCGCCCACAGCCTGACGGCACCGAATGGCGCCGCCATGCCGGCCCTGGTGGCGGAATTTGGCCCCGACTACGCCGATGCCCGCGGCGCCCTCGACCGCACCAAAATGCGCAACCTGGTGTTTGCCGACGCCGCCGCCAAGGCCAGGCTGGAAGCCATCCTGCACCCGCGCATCCGCCAGGCCACCCTGGCGGCCGCCGCCGAAGCGACGGGTAGCTATGTGATCTTTGCCGTGCCCCTGCTCATCGAGTCCGGCGGATGGGTGGAAAGAGTCAACCGCGTGCTGGTCATCGATTGCCTGGAAAGCCTGCAAGTGTCGCGCGTGATGGCACGCAATGGCTTATCGGAAGAACAAGTCAAAGCCATCATGGCCACACAAGCCACGCGCGCCATGCGCCTGGCGGCCGCGGACGATGTGATCGACAATCATGGCGATTTGGCCGCCCTGGCGCCGCAGATTACCCAGTTGCACGATTTATATCTGGCATTTTCAAAAAGAATGGCCGGAATCGGGCCGCAACGTTTGTAATTTGTCGACGCTTGGTTCAAAATCACGGGATTGTTTGCAGGTCCTTACTTAAGGGAATTATTTTGATTGTCTACGAATACCCTTTCAACGAACGCATACGTACCTTGTTGCGGCTGGAAGACCTGTACGACAAATTCAAGTTCTTCATCCAGCAAGAGCATGCAATGCAGCACCATGTTGCCTTGGCAACTATTTTCGACATGCTCGAAGTGGCCGGCCGCGCCGACCTGAAGTCAGACCTGTTGCAGGAACTCGAGCGCCAGCGCCAGAGCCTGCTGGGCTACCGTAGCAATCCAAATGTGGAGACGGAAACCCTGGACGCCATCCTCGGTGAACTCGACAGTGTCAGCGGCGCCCTGGTGGCGGCGCAGGGCAAGACGGGACAGAATATCCGCGACAATGAATGGCTGATGAGCATTCGCGGCCGCACCATCATCCCGGGCGGCGCCTGTGAATTTGACTTGCCGTCCTACTTTGCCTGGCAAAAACGCAGCTCTGAGCAGCGCCTGACCGATATCCACGCCTGGTTTGCCCCGCTGGCGCCCCTGTTCGATGCGCTGGCCCTGGTATTGCGCCTGCTGCGCGATTCCGGCGGACCCGTCAAACTGATCGCCAATGGCGGCAGTTACCAGCAAATGCTGCAAGGCAAGGTGTACCAGATGCTGCGCCTGAGCCTGGATGAAAACAGCGGTGCCATCCCGGAAATTTCCGCCAACAAATATATGCTGTGGGTACGCTTCACGACCCAGGGTGGCGACTTGAAGCCCAAGCCACTGGAAGAAGATGTTCCGTTCGAGCTGACGCTCTGTAATTTTTAACTGTTACTTATTTGCCCCATCATGACCGTCGTTAACTGCCCTACCTGTGCCGCCAAAGTCGAATGGACTGAAGCCAACAAATTCCGCCCCTTCTGCTCGGAGCGCTGCAAGCAGATCGACCTGGGCGCCTGGGCCGAAGAAAAATACACGATCCCCGCCGCCGATCCGTTTGAAGATCCTCTCGCAGACGAAGACAACAAGCCCCAGTAATCCTCAGGGAAACGGATTTTCCAGGCGCAGCCCCTGCGCCACGAAAATGTCGAGCCTGCCGCTGACCACCGTCAAGCCATAGGCGATGCCCATCGCCGCGATCTGTCCATCCACGCCGTGCGCGTGGCCGCGACCATGCAGGCGCGCACACACGAGCGCACAATCGAGGTCGAATTCCAGCAGCCGCGGCGCATACTCTGCCAGCACGGCTTCCAGCCAGCCTTCCAGTGCCAGTGCTTCCAGCGCCTCTTCGCGCCGCCAGCTGCGCTGTATGCCTGAACGCAACTGCGCGATCACCTGCACCGGCACATAGCGCAAATCAGGCGGCACCCGTTCGAAAAATGCGAGCACGCCTGCCGGCGCAGCGCCGCCCTTGCGCGCCGCAACGATCACATCCGTATCGAGCAGGTAGGCGGCCATGCCACGTCAGGAGCGGCGCTCGAAATCCGCGTCCAGCCCCGCGCCGGGCATGCTGCGCAAAATATCGTCGAGCGGGCGCTTCGGCAGCGGCCGCAAGGCGCTGCGCAAGATATCGCGGTGCTCGTCTTCGATGCTGCGCCCATGCGCGCGGGCACGCTTGTGCAGCGCGGCAATCAGCAATTCATCGGTATCGGTAAAGGTCAGTGTCAGCGGCATGCGAGACTCCCCGGTGCTTGATGCAAGCACTGTAGCGCAAAGCGCGCACGATACAAGGAAAGCAAGGGGAAAGTTTGCGCCAGCGCGCAGCATGGCGCTGCCCGCTGGCACCAGATCAGGCAGGCGCCAGGGATTCCCGGCGCACTTCGTCGAGCCATTCCAGCAGGGGAATGGTGGCAGGCAGCAAGGGTTCCACGCCGACCGTACCCTGCCAGGCGAACGCCTGCCCTTCCAGGCTTTGCGGCTCGCCCCGCCATTCGCGGCTGATATAGAAATGCAGGCGCACATGGGCGTGCGGATACACATATTCGACGCCGCACCAGGCCTCGGCACTGTCGATATACAGCCCCAGCTCTTCGACAAACTCGCGTTTCAAGGCGTCGAGGATGGCCTCGCCCGGCTCGACTTTACCGCCAGGAAATTCCCAGTAGCCGTCATACGGCTTGCCGGCCGGGCGCTGGCCCAGCAGCACGTCGCCATTCGGCTTCATCAGGATGCCGACGGCGACGTCCACCGGTTTTACTTTCACTTCGCTCATTGTGGCAACTTTCCCGCAGGTAGTTTCCCAGCATAATCGCGCGCAAATTGCCAGGCCACCCGGCCCGAGCGCGAACCGCGCTGCAAGGCCCAGCGCAGGGCATCGCCGCGCGCCTGCGCGATCTGCTCCGGCGTGCAGCCGAACGAGGCGAGCCAGTGCGCGGCGATATCGAGATAGTCGTCCTGCTTGAACGGATAGAACGACAGCCACAGGCCGAAGCGTTCGGACAGCGAGATTTTCTCTTCCACCGTCTCGCCCGGATGCAAATCGCCATCGTCGTCCGTCTTGTAGCTGTTATTGTCCGACATACGTTCCGGCATCAGGTGACGGCGGTTCGACGTAGCATAGATCAGCACATTCTCCGATTGCGCGGCGATGCTGCCATCGAGCGCCACTTTCAGCGCCTTGTAGCCGCTCTCGCCCTCTTCGAACGACAGGTCGTCGCAAAAGATGATGAAACGCTCGGGACGCGCCGCCACCAGGTCGACGATGTCGGGCAGGTCGGCCAGATCCGCCTTGTCCACTTCGATCAGGCGTAAGCCCTGGCTGGCGAACTGGTTCAGGCACGCCTTGATCAGCGACGACTTGCCCGTTCCCCGCGCACCCGTCAGCAGCACATTGTTGGCAGGCCGGCTGGCGACGAACTGGCGCGTGTTCTGCTCGATCTGCGCTTTTTGCGTGCCGATATTGTGCAAGTCATTCAAAGCGATGGACGACACGTGGGCCACCGCCTGCAAATAAGCTGCTGCGCCCTGGCGCCGGCGCCAGCGGAAGGCAAAGCTGTTCCAGTCCGGCGCGGGTATCGGTTGCGGCAAGATCGCCTCCACCCTCGCCAGCAAGGCTTCGGCGCGGATCAGGAATTGATCGAGACCGGTCATGAGCGGTAGTCGGCGTTGATCGACACGTAGTCATGCGACAGGTCGCACGTCCACAGGGTGGCCGTGGCATCGCCGCGCGCCAGCTTGACGCGGATAGTGATTTCACTTTGCTGCATCACGCGCTGGCCATCCTGCTCCTGGTAATCCGGGTTGCGGCCGCCATTCTTGGCCACCCACACGTCGTCCAGGTACAGGTTCAACTGGCCCACGTCCAGGTCGTCCACGCCCGCGTAGCCGATGGCGGCCAGGATGCGGCCCAGGTTCGGGTCGGAGGCGAAGAAGGCCGTTTTCACCAGTGGCGAATGGGCGATGGAGTAGGCGATCTTGCGGCACTCTTCCACGGTGCGACCGTCTTCCACGGTCACGGTCATGAACTTGGTGGCGCCTTCGCCGTCGCGCACGATGGCTTGCGCCAGGAAGGTCGACAGTTCGGTGACGACAGCGGCCAGTTCCGCATAGTGCGGCGAATCGATGGAATCGATCACCAGGCTGCCGGCGCCCGTGGCCACCAGCATGAAGGAGTCATTGGTGGAGGTATCGCCATCGATGGTGATGCAATTGAATGATTTGTCGGCCGCCTGTTTCACCAGCTGATCGAGCACCGGTTGCGCGACGGTGGCGTCAAACGCCAAAAAGCCCAGCATGGTGGCCATGTTCGGCTTGATCATGCCGGCGCCCTTGCTGATACCCGTCAGGGTCACCGTGTGGCCACCGATGGTGACGCTGCGCGAGCCCGCTTTCGGCTGCGTGTCGGTGGTCATGATGGCTTCGGCCGCCGAGAACCAGTTGTCTGAAGTGAGCGCGGCCACGGCTTGCGGCAAGCCGGCGACCAGGCGCTGCACGGGCAGCGGTTCGAGGATCACGCCGGTGGAAAACGGCAGGATTTGCTGCGGCGTGCAGCCCAGCAGCTCGGCCAGCGCTGCGCAGCTGGCCTGCGCATCGGCCAGGCCCGATTCGCCCGTGCCCGCATTCGCGTTGCCCGTGTTGACCAGCAGCGCGCGGATCGGCGCGGCGCCGGCCGTCACGGCGGCCAGGTTGGCTTTCGAAATTTGCACGGGCGCGGCGCAGAAGCGGTTCAGGGTGAACACGCCGGCCACGGTGGCCGTCGGCGCCAGTTTCAATACCAGCAAATCCTTGCGGTTGGGTTTCTTGATGCCGGCTTCGGCAACACCGATTTCAATGCCGGCGACGGCTTTCAAGTCGGCGGCGACGGGCTTGGGAGAATTGACGGCCATGGTGATTTCTTCTGCGAGGGAAAAGGGAAGCGCTATTGTAGCGCCTTCGCGGCGCCGCTCACATATGCAGCATGCAACAAGCGACCTACCCAGGTGCTCAATTCTGCCTTGCGGCTTCTTCCAATCGCCGCGATACCCGTTCGCGTCACTGCCGCAGCAGTCATATGGGACATATCAGATAGAGTCATCTGCAAGGCATCAGGTCAGCGTGCACTTTTTGCAACAGCATTGCACATACGTATAATTCAAAAAATTGCAAAATTATATTTTCATATTAACGATCCAAATATGCAGTAGAATTTCGCCCCCTTCGCGCAAGCCTGAATGGCTGGCGCACTGTAGATTCCAGCAACCCGTTCGTTATTTATAAAAAAATAACGACATTTATTATTCCCATATGAAAAAAACTTCTTTGAGCATTCTGCTTTCAGCAGTGCTGCTTGCGGCATGCGGTTCAGGAGGCAAGGATGCTCCTGCTCCCGAGGTGCCAGCGCCAGTCACAACCATCAAGACATTCACCGACGCGGTCAGCAAGGCTGAAACTAGCGGGAGCATTCCTGTGCTTGATCGCAGCGCAACGCTGTCAGGCACCGACGGCAATGCGAACGGCGTACGCGACGATATTGAAACCCATATCACCAGCATGCCGGACACGGCGATTCAAAAGAACGCGCTTCGGCAAACCGCACGGGCATTTACCTCCGTGCTCACCACGAATCTGGCTGACAGCAGCGCATTGACCGCGTCGTCCACCAAACTATCGAATGCATCCTCCTGCCTGTTCAGCCGCTATCCGAGTCCACTTGCGAGCAAGCGCGCCAGAGAAATGGAAAAGTTACATATCAATACCCGGCAGCGTTTCGATGCCTATGATGCCTACAATGCAGCCCTGAGCGGTACGACTTCCCTGGCACCGGTAGGAGACGGCTGTGAAAATTAAGGCCCTTTTCTTCCGCAAACTGCTGGCCCTGATCTTGATTCCTGCCATGCTGGCTCCGGCCTACGCAGCCATCCCTGCAAATGCACTTTGCACGCCGAAAGGTTATACGCTCGGCTTTTTCAATGGCGTCTGGAATACCAAGTTCGAAGCTGACAATGGGCGCGACGCATTGCGAAATCTGCTGACTGACAGCTATAACAGCGAGAACGTCAGGTACGAAACTTTTTATAACTACAGCGGCAAAAATCCCGGTAGCGGCGCAACGATGATGCAAGATGTTGCCGAGGTATTTATTCAACGCGCGCGCGAAATCGACTCCAGCGGCGAAATGGGCAACAGATTTGAATATTTCTGGGATAATCTTTCCGGAGATAAATCGTTCACCAACAAAATCCGTCATTTACTGCCGTCCGCCGCCTTGATCCTCGATCAGATCGCGGCAACCATCATGAACAAGCTGGTCGGAGCAATCAGTGCGCTCGTCAGCAATCCGCCAACCGAGGCCACCTACTCCCTGCACAAAACGCGAATCGAGGCACTTTCAGTAGAAGGACAAAAGCTGATTTTCGTTGCTCATTCGCAAGGCAATCTGTTCGTCAACCGCGCCTACGATCATGCACTGACAAAAATCAGCGCAGCAAGTGTTGCTGTTGCACATATCGCACCTGCATCGACGACCCTGCGCGGCGGCCATCTGCTGGCAGACATCGACCTGGTCATCAACGGCCTGCGTTTGACAGGCATCACTTCGGTGCCGCCGGTTAACTTGAACTTGCCTGCATCGACTGCCGATGCTTCCGGCCACATGCTGGTAGAAACCTATCTTGATGCGAGCCGGCCCGCGCGTGCGCAAGTCAAAACGCTGGTGGAAAGAGCCATGCAGCAATTGCAGGCGCCGCCCCAGCAAGGTAACGTCGGCGCGTTTACCGTGACGCTAACCTGGGACGGCCAGGGCGATGTCGATTTGCACAGCGTTGAGCCAAGCGGCACGCAGGTCTATTACGGCAACCGCAATGGCAACGTCGGACGCCTGGATGTCGATAATGTCATTGCAAACGGACCCGAGCACTATTTCGCTTCGTGTGATGCAAAAGTGTTGCAGACTGGAACGTACTCGTTCGGCATCAATAACTTCTCCGGCGCGACCGGGCGCACGGCAACAGTCCAGGTATCCACATCCAGCGGTGGTGTACTGTCATCCAAGTCACTCGATGTGGGTGCTGTCAGAGGATCAACTGGCAGCAGTGCTCCCATTCCCGCCGTCAAGCTTGTTGTATCAAAGGATGCAAGCACCGGCGCATTTGACTTCCTCGCCCAATAAGCTGCGAACAGGGCCAGCAATTGAATAAAAAAGGCTATGTCACCGTAAGGTGTGGGAACTCTCCCATAGTTGCCTTCAACAATGTTTCTGGGGAGCGGATGCGTCCGGCGTCGAGTATCCAGCGCCACCCCAGATAATTCGGCAGG
>NZ_JBNYXS010000043.1:0-16228 GCF_051380775.1 Janthinobacterium pasteuri
CCTATTTCATTATTTCTTGTGAACATTTGATATTTTAAGTTTTACAGCGATCCGAAGATCGCTGCTGCACTTACATCAAATGCCCACACTTATCGACTGTTAATTGTTAAAGAACGGCATTCGGTACTGCTTTCGCGCTATCGACAAAGCGTTGTGTTTGTCAGCTGCGAAGAAGGAAGAGTATGAAGCTTTTTCAGCATTTCGTCAACCTTCTTTTTTACCCACTTTACTCAGCATTTGCATGCATCGTTCAGCGAGGGGGCGAATTATAGCCTTGGGTCGCACGCCCTGCAAGGGCTATTTTTCCGCCCCCGTGAAACAGCCCTGGCACCGCACTTGCTTATACCAGCCTATGCACTGCCTACTGAGGGGAGCAACTCTGGGCCTGGAAGCAACACTGGGGATAGCCCGGTTCGCTTTGCTTTGCTCCCTTCTGTGACAGGTGCTACATTAAGGAACACTCTCGATATTCAAAAGAGCGCCGCAGTGCAGGGCCCAACGGAGGCAACGAGATCATGTATCAAACGTCCGCTACTTACCGTAGCACACCGTTCTCGTCTATCGCAGACGCGAACACCTCGCCGGCAGGACAGGACAACGTCCCCGTCATCATCGAAACGTCCCACCAGCGTTCAGTCGCCTTTGGCCTGTCGCCCACGGCCACGCCCGAATTTACCCCAGCAGGAAAATCCGATCTGTCCTTGCTGATCGAGCGAAACCGCATGCTGCACATGCACGCACTGCCCGCGATGGAAACCCTGTACCAGCAAATCGTCAACACGCACAATATGGTGATCTTGACGGATGCCAATGGCGTGATCGTGCATTCGCTGGGCGATGATGATTTCCTTGAGAAAGCCAACCGGGTGGCCTTGCAGCCGGGCGTGGCATGGTCGGAGCAAAGCCGGGGCACGAATGCCATCGGCACGGCCATCACGGAGAAAGTACCCACCCTGGTCCATGCGGACCAGCATTACCTGGCCGCCAATCATTTCCTGACGTGCTCTGCGGCACCGATCACCGACCACCGAGGCAATGTCATCGGCGTGCTGGACGTGTCCAGCGACCAGCGCAGTTTTCATAAGCATACGATGGCCCTCGTTCGCATGTCGGCGCTGATGATCGAAAATCAGCTGTTTTCCGCCACCTTCGAGGATGCCATCACCGTCCACTTCCACGCGCGCCCCGAATTCATCGGTACCTTGATGGAAGGCATCGCCTCATTCACCCCGGGTGGACGGTTTTTATCCGCCAATAAAAACGGCTTGTTCCAGCTGGGCCTGTCATTTGCCGCGCTGCAATCACATACTTTCAGCTCCCTGTTCGGCCTGCCCGTTTCCGCCCTGTACGACCATTACCGCACGGCAGCGCCCGGCTTACTGAACCTGTGCATGCATAGCGGCGTGCGCGTGTATGGGCGCGCGCAGTTGCGCTTGGCCAATGGTGCCTTCCAGCACGGTTTCACTGCCAGCAACGATCATAGCGATCTCCATGCCGTACCGGCCCAGGTTCCCGCGCCGGCCAGCCACGCGGCCAATGCGGCGCGCCGCCTGTCCGGCCTGCGTTATCTGCGCACGGGCGATCCGCAACTGGAACTGGTGATCGAAAAAGTCAACAAGGTATTGGGGCGCGACATTCCGATTCTTGTCATGGGCGAAACGGGGACTGGCAAGGAATTGCTGGCGCAAGCCATCCACAACGATTCGCCACGCGCCATGGGACCGTTTATCGCCGTCAATTGCGCTTCTATTCCGGAAACCCTGATCGAGTCTGAACTGTTCGGCTATGAAGACGGGGCGTTTACGGGCGCGCGCAAGAAAGGGGCAATAGGCAAGATCCTGCAAGCCAATGGCGGCACCCTGTTCCTCGATGAAATCGGCGACATGCCCTTTGGCTTGCAGGCGCGCCTGTTGCGTGTGCTGCAAGAACGCATGGTCACGCCGCTTGGCAGCAGCAAATCGATCACTGTGAATGTGGAACTCATTTGCGCCACGAATCACAATTTGCGCGAGCGCATGGCCAAGGGTTTGTTTCGCGAAGACTTGTATTACCGCCTGAATGGCCTGGTGGTCAAACTTCCGCCGCTGCGCGAGCGCACGGACCTGGAAACGGTCGTGAAAAAAATCCTCGCGACGGAAGCGCCCGATACGCGCTACACGGTGGCGCCGGACATCCTGCGCATGTTCCACCAGCACAAATGGCCAGGCAATTTCCGCCAGTTGACCAATCTGTTGCGCACGGCCATCGTCATGGCTGGTGACGAACATGAAATCTGTTTGCGCCACATGCCTGATGATTTCCTCGACGATATTGAGATGACGCAAGCGAATGCCGCCAGCGCCAGCACGGACCGCATGATCGCCGCCGGCGCCAATCTGGAAGAGATGGAGCAAAGCGCGATCCTCAAATCGCTCGATGCGCATGGCGGCAACGTCTCGGCCACGGCCAGGGCCCTGGGCGTATCGCGCAATACGATCTATCGCAAGGTGCCACATCTGAAATAGCCTAAAGCAGACGGGCAAAGCCGGGCGACATCTTGCGCTGCCCCGCCTTGTCGATGGTCATCAGGTCAACATCCGGCATCTGCGCGGCCATCGCATGCGCACGCGCGGCCCCCGTCACCATGAAGGTCGTCGACAAACCGTCGGCCAGCAAGCCCGTGGGTGCCAGCACGGTTACGCTGGCCAGTTCGCCCGGCGAATCGCCGTTCGATGGGTCGAAGATGTGGTGATGCACGAAGTCGGGCGTGAACGTGCATTCGTAGTCGCCCGACGTGGCCACGCTGCGCCCCTCCACTTTCAGGGTGGCCGCCAGGATTTCGCCGTCGCGCGGGTCCTGGATGCCCAAGGTCCAAGGGCGTCGCACGGAACGCTGTCCGCGCGCAATGAACTCGCCCGTGTCGAGCAACGCGTGCCGTATGCCGCGCGCCTGCACGGCCGCCAGCGCCATGTCCGCCGCGTAGCCTTGCGCCAGGCCATTCAAGGTCAGCGCCATGCCGGGCTGAAGAAAATGCACTTCACGCCTGTCCCACGCCAGTTGCCGCCAGCTTACCCGCGCCTGCGCCGCGCGGCGCAATATGTTCGTCGGCAAGCGTGCCTGGTCTGCCGCAGCGCGAAACAGCTGCCACAAAGGTTGCACGGTGATATCAAATGCCCCATCGCTCCATTGCGACAAGGCTTGCGCCTGCGACAGCACGGCCAGCAGATGCGCGTCCGGTCGGGCCAGGCGCCCATCACGGTTCAGCTGGAAGACTTGGCTGGCGGGACTGTAAATGCTCATCAGGCGGTCGATATTCCTGGCCGCATGCAAGGCATCTTCAATGGCCAGTTCGGCCTGGTGCTGATCATGATGCAATACGGTGACGGCGATGGTCGTGCCAAATGCCAGCGCGGCGCCTTGATATGGCCGCACGCCGGACGCTGTAGCCGTGCCGCGCGCCATGCTGCCAGGCAAAGACAAACCCGCCATGCCGGCCACGCTGCCGATGGCGGCGGAAATAAATGTTCTACGCTGCATTGCTGCTCTCCTCTGCCGTGGCCCGGACTATGGGAATGGTGCGGGCACGCTTGATTTCCAGCATCAAGGGCGCGCATTTTTCATCGCTGGCGTAAATCACCACGCAATCCATGCACTGGAAACACTCGCCATAATCGACTTTCCCGCTCGGCGCGATGGCGTGATGCTCGCAACGGTGACGGCAAGTCTGGCACGGCGTGCCGCATTCCTTGCGACGGGGAATCCAGTTGAGCAGGCGAAAGCGCCCCAGCAGCGCCAGCGCCGCACCAAACGGACACAGGTAGCGGCAAAAGAATTTATAGGAAACACTGCTGAGCAGCAGCAAGCCCACGGCATACGCGACGAAGGGCCAGGCGCGCATGAAGGTCAAGGTAATCGCCGTCTTGAACGGTTCCAGCTCGACCAGCTTGTCCGTGATCTGGCTGGAAAACACGCTGCTGCCGAGAATGGCCGCCAGCAAGCCATACTTGATCCATTTCAAGCGCCCGTCGAGGCGCGGCTTGATCTTCCACTGCGGCAAGCGCAGCCATTGGCCCAGCTTGCCCGTGAATTCCTGCAGGGCTCCAAACGGACACAGCCAGCCGCAAAACGTGCCCCGCCCCCAGATAAACAGGCTAAGCAACACAAAAGCCCACAGGATCACCGTCATCGGGTCGAACAGGAAAAAGCCCAGGCTGCGCCCCGCCAGCAGCGCCTGAATAGCCCCCGTAATATTGACGATCGATAATTGCCCCTGCGCGTAGTAGCCGATGAAAGCGACGGTAAACAACAGGAACAGGTTGCGGAACCAGGTAAATTGCCGCCCATCGTGCACCAGGCGTTTCTGCCAGGCCAAAGCGCCGGCCAGCAGCGCCAGCCCGGCGACCAATAGCAGCAATTCAGCCTTGCGGTTCTTCCACGTCCCGCGCCACGTGGCATCGTCGCCTTGCGGCGCGATATAGAAATCCGCGGGCAAGCGGTAGCTGAAATCCACGTTGCGGGCGATGCGTTCCGGATACACGATGCCCTTGTTGCGCGTGATGGGGAGAGAAAATGCCAGCGGGCTGGCCGCATCGAGCCCCGCCTGGCTGATGATGCGAAAGACAGCGACGCTTTCCGTTGGCAACGCTGCACCCTCCGACAAGCTCAATTCCAGGTCCAGGTCGCGCATGTCGATGGGCAAGCCATCCTGCTTCAGCAATAGCCGGTCGGGGACGGTGCCACGCACGAAATCGTCGCCCAGCACGCTGTAGCGCCCGCGCGACATGACGAGGATAGCGTGGTCGCCCTCGTCTAGCCGATTGCGCAGCTTGTTCCAGCTGCGTTCCGTCAACAGATTGCGTCCCACCGAGGGCACGGACACATAGGCCAGGTACAGGTCGATGAACACACCGTCCGGCGCGCGCTTGGCTTCCACATCGAGTCCCGCGCCGGGACTGCCGGCAAACAGGCTCTCCACATCCTTGTTGCTCAGGCGTACATGCTGGATCAAGCCCTGCTTGAGCATCTGCGCCACGCTGAGTTTTTCAAACACATCCATGCGTATGCGGGCGATCTGGTCGGGATCGCGGCCTTGCGCGAAGCCAAGTTTTTTGCGCGACACTTTCAAGGCCGAGGCCAGCACGCTCTGATTGATGATGCGCACGGAGGCCGTAGCCTTCGATACGCCATCGATATCGGCGTGGGTAGGGTCTGGCGCGCGTTTCTTCTTGGCATCGATGGCGATATTCTGCTTCAGCGACAAGCCCTGATACTGTTTGACGAATTGAAACAAGGGCGCTTCGCCCAAGCCATCGAGAAAAACGGGCTCATGCTGCGATAGAACCGACACGTCCAGAAAACTGCCCTGCGGATTGATGGCGATCAATAAATTGACGGGCACGCCGGAAAAGCCGGGAATGGGCGCCAGGTCCACCGATTCAAAAACATAGCCGACCAGTTCGATGGCCGTGGCGTTTTGCCTGAACAGGGGCCAGACGGCCAAATCGGTCTCCTTGTCACCGACGACGATGGGAGCAGGAAAGCGCCGTACCAGTTCGGCCTTGGTGAGCACGCCCGCCCACGCCTGCCCCAGGATAAACAGGAATAGCCAGCATCCGATGAACAACCGCATTGTCCGCATGCACTACGCTCCATGCGGCGCCCTGTTGCAAGGCGCCGCGTTGATGAGTTAGAAGAAAATGATGCCGCCCAAGGACACGCCATTCATCTTCGCTTCGCCGCCCGTAAAGCCTTTCGAGCGCGTCTGGCCCAGTTCACCCACCAGCGTGATCGCGCTGTTGAGCGAGTAATACGCACCGAGGGTCAGGTTGGCGTTCGACTTCAAACCACCCGTGCCGGCCGTGTTATCGTCGTTCTTGCTGATGCCGTAGGACAAGCCCAGTTTCAGCTTGTCCGTCGTTTTATATGTGCCTTGCAGCAGCCAGTTTTTTGACTTGGTATCGCCCTGATCCGCATCGGACAGGATGCCCAGCCCCTTGCCGCCCTGGTAGTTGACCAGCACGCCAGCCGGACCCATCTGGTAAGAGCCGCCCACTTCCACGCCGCGCATGGTCAGATCATCGATACCTGGCGTTTTCGAGGTGAATTTTTGCGACTTCACACCCAGCCAGGCTTTCAAGCCTTCCTGCCCATACGTCAGCTGCGCCTGCACTTGCGGGCTTGACTTGGAAGAATAGGTCGAACCTGCCACGATGGGCGTATCGGAGACAGGGCTGACCAGCGCTACATCGACGCCAAAGCCGCTGGACTTTGGCGAGCTGTACATGATCTGGCCATAGTTGCCCAGATAGGTGTAGCCGGCACCGATATGGCCCAGGGTCACCCGGCCACGCTGCGTCGCTTGCACGGGTGCGCCCGAACCCAGTAAGGTCATGTCGGACAGGATCGCATTCGCGCCGAAGATGCCGTAGTCACGGCCCAGCTTGAAAGTGCCCATTTCCGCATTGCCGAACGTAAAGAAGGCCTGGCGCACATCGACCACGCTGTTCTGGCTGATGGCGCTGTCGGTGGCCGTCGAGTTGTAAATGCCGATCAAGGCTTTCACGTCGTACTCGCCGAGGCGAGACGAGGCGGAAGTGATCAAGCCATTCGGCAGCAAGCCGTTGCCGATGGTGGTGCGGTCCTTCTCGCCACCGCAACCTAGCGCCTGGCCACCCAGCGCCAGCCCGCCCACCGCATCGCCCGAACAGGACACTTGCGTGTAGTAGGCGTTGACGATGCCACCCACCGACACCGTCCAGTCGCCCGCCTTGATATCGACGGCTTGCGCCTGCCCCATCGCTGCGATTGTCATGACACTCAGGCTCCCCAGCTTGATCAATGTGTTCATTGCTTATCCTCTTTCTTCTCTGTTTTTAGTGTGCACACCAGTGATTGATGTACCTCAAGCTTTGGCAATAAGCGTGCCCAGCACGGCCCAGAGGGAGAAAGAGAAAAAGCGTATTTAACGTGTGCAGCAGCGGATCAATTGCCCCGCACGGTGTTCAGTTTTTGACCGCAAGTATGCGTAGCGGAGATACAGGTAAACAAAAAACTGACGGCCTGAGCCGTCAGAAAAAAGAAAACACCCGGCGGACAAGGAGACACCTATCCGAGTGGCCCGGGCGTTTCACCCCGTTACTTCGATGCCAGCTTGAAGACCCACACGGAACCGCCCTGTTCCAGGAAGTTGACCTTCTTCGCCACTTCGCCACCCCACAGCGGCACCGCGCCACCCCAGCCGGATACGACGGCCACAAATTGCGTGTCGCCATCCTGCCAGGTGACTGGCGGCGCCACGACGCCGGAGCCCGTCTGGAATTTCCACAGCTCCTTGCCCGTCTTCGCGTCGACGGCTTTCAGGAAGCCTTCCGGCGTGCCATAGAACACCAGATTGCCGGCCGTACTCATCACGCCACCCCACAGCGGCGCATTGTTCTTGACTTCCCAAACGATCTTGCCCGTCTTCGGATCGATGGCACGCATGGCGCCGATGTAGTCGTCAAACAAAGGCCTGATGGTGAAACCGGCACCAAGGAAGGCGCCACCCTTCTTATAGCTGATCGGCTCGTTCCAGATGTCCATGCCCCATTCGTTCGCTGGCACGTAGAACAGCTTGGTTTGCGGCGAGTACGCCATCGGCATCTGATTTTTGGCGCCGAGGAAGGCCGGGGCGGAAAATACCGTGGTGCCCTTCTTGCCCTCTTCACCCTTGGTCGGATCGCCAGGGCGGTTGGCGGCGATGAAGTTCGGCCGTCCCGTCTTGAGGTCGATACTGCTGGCCCAGGTGATCTTCTTCACGAACGGGAAGGCGTTTTGCAGCTTGCCGTTGTTTGCATCGATGACATAGAAGAAACCGTTGCGGTCGGCCTTGCCGCCGTAACGCTTGCCATCCATGTCGAAGGTGACGAACTCGTTCGCGCCATCGAAGTCCCAGGAATCGTTCGGCGTGTTTTGATAGGCCCATTTGATCTGGCCCGTCTTCACGTCCAGCGCCACGGTGGACGAGGAATAGAGGTTGTCGCCGGGACGCAAATGGCTGTTCCACGGTGCCGGGTTGCCGGTGCCAAAGTAAGCCAGCTTGGTTTGCGGATCGTAGGTGCCGCCCATCCAGGTCGAGGCGCCACCCGTTTTCCACAGGTCGCCCGGCCAGGTTTTGTTCAGCGTGCCGGATACGCCGTTATCGCTCGCCTTGCCATCCTTGTCGTAGCGGTGGCCCATATGGCCTTCCACGGTCGGACGGCTCCACACCAGCTCGCCCGTCATGGGATTGCGCGCTTCGACCCGGCCCACGATGCCAAATTCCCCGCCCGACACGCCCGTCAGCAGCAAGCCTTCGGCGATCAGCGGCGCGGCCGTCATCGAGTAACCGGCCGCGTAATCGTCGACCTTTTCCTTCCAGACGATCTTGCCCGTGTTTTGATCCAGCGCCACCAGGTAAGCGTCCAGCGTGCCGAAGATCACCAGGTTGCCGTACAGGGCGGCACCGCGGTTGACCACGTCGCAGCATGGCATGATGCCATCTGGCAAGCGATGCTCATACTTCCACAGCTTGGCGCCCGTTTTCAAGTCGACGGCAAAGATGCGCGAATACGATGCTGTGACAAACATCTTGCCGTTGTGAATTAGCGGCTGCGATTCCTGGCCCCGCTGCTTTTCGCCGCCAAACGAGAACGACCATGCCGGCACCAGCTTGGCCACGGTCTTGTCATTGATCTGCGTCAACGGCGAATAGCGCTGGCCCTGCGTGCCCATGCCAAACGACAGGACGCTAGACGGATTCTTCGCCGTGCTGTCGAGCATGGCACTGGTGACATTGCCCACGTCGGCCGCCTGGACCAATGAGGCCAGGGATGCCAACCCCAAACCGACGACGATCCCCATGATTTTTTTCTGCACAATCATCTCCCTCTGTTATTAGTATGTGTGTGTAACTCTCAGGTGCTTTTTCTGTCGTGTTCATGCGGCTGGGCATGCAACAAGGCGCACTCTTCATCGGTGAACAGGCGCGAGCGCGTCAGGAAGCGCTTGCCTGTGCCGTTGTCGAGTGAAAACATGCCGCCATTGCCATCGACCACATCGATAATCAACTGGGTATGCTCCCAGTACTCGAATTGCTCGAGTCCCATGTAAAACGGTGTGCCATTCAAATTGCCGAGATAAATGTCGGTATCGCTGACATCGAACTCGCCCAGCGCATAACACATGGGCGCACTGCCATCGCAGCAGCCGCCCGACTGGAAAAACATCAGCGGGCCGTGACGCTGGCGCAACTTGTCCATCATTTCCAGCGCCGCATCGGTGGCGACCACCCGGGCAATTACTGCACTCATGGCATCCCTTTCTGCGCGCCGCGCCTGGATTGACAGGCGCGGTGCCTGTTGCCGGTTTAGAAGAAGCCCAGCGCTTTCGGGCTATAGCTCACCAGCAAGTTCTTCGTTTGCTGGTAGTGATCGAGCATCATCTTGTGGTTTTCGCGGCCGATACCCGATTGCTTGTAGCCGCCGAATGCGGCGTGGGCTGGATACAGGTGGTAACAATTGGTCCACACGCGGCCCGCCTGGATAGCGCGCCCCATGCGGAAGGCGCGTGAGCCGTCGCGCGTCCACAAGCCTGCACCCAGGCCGTACAAGGTATCGTTGGCAATCGCCAGCGCTTCGGCCTCATCCTTGAAGGTGGTCACGGACACGACGGGCCCGAAAATCTCTTCCTGGAAGATGCGCATCTTATTGTTGCCCTTGAACACGGTCGGGCGCACGTAGTAGCCACCCTCCAGGTCGCCTGCCTGCGTATGGCGCTCGCCACCGGCCAGCACTTCGGCGCCTTCCTGGCGGCCGATGTCGAGGTAAGACAGAATTTTTTCCAGCTGTTCCTGCGAGGCCTGGGCACCGATCATGGTGGAAGAGTCGAGCGGGTTGCCCTGCTTGATGGCGGCCACGCGTTTCAAGGCCCGTTCGATGAATTTTTCGTAGATCGATTCCTGGATCAGCACGCGCGATGGGCAGGTACACACTTCGCCCTGATTCAGCGCAAACATGGTAAAGCCTTCCAGGCACTTGTCGAAATAATCATCATCGGCATCCATCACATCTTCAAAGAAGATATTCGGCGACTTGCCGCCCAACTCCAGGGTGACGGGAATCAGGTTTTGCGCGGCGTAACCCATGATCAATCGGCCCGTACCCGTTTCACCGGTGAAGGCGATCTTGGCAATGCGCTTGCTCGACGCCAGCGGCTTGCCCGCTTCCAGGCCGAAACCGTTGATGATGTTCAACACGCCCGGTGGCAGCAAGTCACCGATCAGCTCGATCAACACCATGATGGAGGCGGGGGTTTGCTCGGCCGGTTTCAGGACCACGCAATTGCCGGCGGCCAGGGCTGGCGCCAGTTTCCACACGGCCATCAGAATCGGGAAATTCCACGGAATGATCTGGCCCACGACGCCCAGCGGTTCGTGGTAGTGGTAGGCATAGGTTTCCGCATCGATTTGCGCAACGGAACCTTCCTGCGCGCGGATGCAGCCGGCGAAGTAACGGAAATGGTCAATGGCCAGCGGAATGTCGGCATTCATCGTTTCACGGATCGGCTTGCCGTTATCGATGGTTTCCGCCGTGGCGATCAGGCTCAGGTTCTGTTCGATGCGGTCGGCGATGCGGTTCAGGATGTTGGCGCGCTCGGCAGGCGAAGTCTTGCCCCAGGCATCCTTGGCGGCATGCGCTGCGTCCAGCGCCAGCTCGACGTCTTCCGCCGTGGAACGGGCGATTTCGCAAAACGGCAAGCCCGTGATAGGAGTGATGTTAGGAAAGTATTCACCTTTTACTGGTGCAACGAATTTGCCGCCGATGTAATTGTCATAGCGTTGTTTGAAGGGATTGGCTACGCCCAGTTTGCTGATGTCTGCGAGATTCATGTCGTCCTCTAACGGGTTATGAGAATGGAATTGCTGTAAATGAAATTGCTATGATTAAGATCAAACGTCCTGGTACAGATGGGGTGAGTACACGCAGTCTTCCGCAAATGCCGTGCCAGCTCGCCATCCCACTACAAACTTAGCGGGTTTTTCCCCGCTTGCAAGGGCGTGGCGTCAAATCCGGCCAGCTTTTCATCGCCTGCCCCGGGCATGAAAGGCGGGCGTGGGTCTGTTGGCGTTTTGAACAAGGTGGCGGCGCGCTGTGCCAATCCGGGCCAGCCCTGTTGCTGCGCCCCTACGCCGCTGCACAATGGAACAGGTGTACCAGACTGGAACACCTGCGCCTGTGCCACTACCGAATCACCACGCCCCATGGCAATTCGCCCACGGCAATATCGGCCACCTTGCGCGCGCTGGCCGTATCGATGACCGAAACGCTGTTCGAGCGGCCATTGGCCACGTACAGCTTGCTGCCATCGGGCGTGACTGCCATATTCCACGGGCGCTTGCCGACGGGAATGGTGGCCGTCACCTGATTGCTGGCCGTATCGATCACCATCACCGTGCCGTCCGTGCCATTCGACACATACACTTGCCTGCCACTGGGATGGACGGCGATGCCGTTGGCATTCTTGCCCGCTGGAATAGTGGCAATCGCCTTGCGCGCGGCCATGTCGATCACATACACAGCATTGACCAGTTCGCACGCCACGTAGGCGCGGCCGGAGTCCGGACTGAAACCGATGCCGCGCGGACGCAGGCCCACGGCAATGGAAGCGACCTGGCGGTGTTGCGCCACATCAATGACATCGACTTGCTCGGCCTCTTCCGCGCTGACCAGCAGCCAGCGCCCATCGGGGCTGAACACGGCATGTTCCGGGTTGCGCCCTTGCACCTTGATATCGGCGAGCAATGTGCCCGTCTGGCCATCGAGCAAGGCCACGCTATTGTTTTCCTCGACGGCCACGGCCACGTAACGACCGTCCTGGGAAGCGCTGACGCCTTCGGGCGACTTGCCCAGCGCCACCGTGCGCACGGGCGCACCGCCAGCGTTATCGATCAGCAACAAGGTGCTGCTGGCGGCATCGGTGACAAACAATTGCCGTCCGGTGGGGTCGGCGGCGATGCCGCGCGGACGCTTGCCGGCGGCAATCTGGCGCACTACCTGGTCGGTTGCCGTGTCGATCACGCTCAGGGTGCCCGATTTTTCATTGGGCACATAGGCAAACGGAGCGGCCTGGATGGCGCTGCTGGCGAGCACAGGCAGCAGCCAGCAAACCTGGCGCAAGCGCGATAAGAAGTTGGGCATAATCACCTTTTCAATAGCAAACCGAGGGGAAAGCGCGCGGCATCGGCGCCTCTTAACATTGCTGCATGCAAACGCCGTGCCACGGGCACGCGTATAATTTCAGCCCACCAATGGAGACATGGCAGGCATATTGCTTGATAAGACTATGCAGACCTGCGACGCTCACGCGCTCAAGCAGGCTTTTATTCACATTGGAGAACCCGCATGCCGCATCGTTTCCGCTTGAACACCATTGCCAGCCTGTTTGTCGCCGGCAGCGCTACCCTCGCCCCCCACGCTTTCGCCGCCGAGTCTGCTGACCTGGCCGCCGGACAAGTCATGGATACGGTGGTCGTCAGCGGCAGCCGCATCGCCCACCCCAGCCAGGAAGTGCCGGCGTCCATCGATGTAGTCGACAGCGCCCGCATCCAGGAAGGCCAAATCCGCGTCAACGCGTCGGAAGCGCTGGCCGCTGTGCCGGGCCTGGTGGTGCAAAACCGCCAGAACTACGCGCAAGACTTGCAAATCTCGTCACGCGGCTTCGGCGCCCGTTCGGCATTCGGCGTGCGCGGCGTCAAGCTGATCAGCGATGGCATTCCGGCCAGCATGCCCGATGGCCAGGGCCAGGCCGCCACCTTCAACCTCGATACGGCGGAGCGCATCGAAGTGCTGCGCGGGCCATTTTCTGCCATCTACGGCAACCATTCGGGCGGCGTGATCCAGCTGTTTTCCAAGGATGGGAAAAATCCCCCGTCCGTCGAATTGAATGTGACGGGCGGCAGCTACGGCACCAGCAAGGTAGATATCTCGGCGCAAGGCCAGGCAGGCGGCATCGGCTACGTGCTCGACGGTTCGCGCTTCCGCACGGATGGCTTCCGCGATCACAGCGCCGCCACGCGCGAACAAACTTTCGGCAAGATCACCGTCAAGCCGAATACGGACAGCAAGCTGACCATCGTCGCCAACAGCCTGCATCAGGGCAATACGCAAGATCCCTTGGGCGTCACCTGGGCCACGTTTGCCGCCAACCCGCGCGCAGGCGACGTCGACCCCAAAGATGACCAGAATCCGAAGCGCAGCTTTGCCGAACGCTACAACACGCGCAAGAGCATCGACCACCAGCAAATCGGCGCCACCTATGAACAGGCGTTCGGCGATGACCGCCTGCATGTGATGGTGTATGGAGGAAACCGCGATGTAATTCAATATCAGTCAATTCCACAGGCTGCTCAAACCTCATCGCCAAAAAATTCAGGTGGCGTGGTCGACTTCCAGCGCCAGTTCTATGGCATCGACACCAACTGGCTACACGTGAACCAGCTGGCCGGCGGCAAGCTGAGCACCACCATCGGCATCGACTATGGCCGCTCCAGCGACGACCGCACCGGCTATGAAAATTACATCGGCAATACCTTTGGCATAAAAAGCAAGCTGCGCCGCGACGAGCAGGATGTCGTCTCCAGCCTCGATCCATATATCCAGACGGAATGGCAAAGCGGCCCATGGCTGCTCAGCGCAGGTGTGCGCTACAGCAAGATGAAAGTGGCGGTCAACGATCACTTCCTCGGCAATGGCGACGACAGTGGCAGCCTCGAATTCAGCCATACGACGCCGGTGCTGGGCCTGCTGTATAAACTGATGCCCAACGTCAACGTCTACGCCAGCGCCGCGCGCGGCTTCGAAGCGCCTACCCTGAACGAACTGTTTTACTCGGGTAAAGACAGCGGATTCAATTTCAACTTGAAACCCGCCATCAGCACCAACCTGGAAGCAGGTATCAAGACCAGGATCGGCAACAACACGCAGGTGAATGCGGCCGTGTTCCAGATAAAGACGAATGATGAACTGGTGGTCGACGGCCAGAACTCTGGTAACGGTCGCACCAGCTACATCAATGCCAGCAAGACCTTGCGCCAAGGTATGGAAGTGTCGCTGGACTCCAGCCTGCCGTATGGTTTCACGACAAAAGTGGCGCTGACCAGCCTGCACGCCGTGTATGACCAGGCCTTTAAAACCACCTCTGGCACCACCGTGCGCAAAGGCAACCGCTTGCCGGGCGTGCCCAGCGCCAACCTGTTCGCGGAACTAGCCTGGAAAGACACGCTGGACCGTTTTGGCGCGGCACTGGAAAGCGTGGCCAGCAACCAGGTCTACGCGGAAGACAGCAACAGCGAAAAGCCGGCGCCCGGCTACACGGTGTTCAATGCCAGGGTCAACGCCAAGCAAAACGCGGGCAACTGGCGCTTCAAGGAATTTGCCCGCCTGAACAACCTTTTCGACAAGACCTATGTGGGTTCCGTCATCGTCGGCGACAGCAACAAGCGCTACTATGAAGCGGCGCCAGGACGCAATTGGTTGCTGGGTGTCAGCGCCCAATATAGTTTCTAAAAAGAAAAAGCCCGCGCCTCTTCCGAAGCGCGGGCTCTTACCATTCAGCATGGCCTGCTACGGCCGCGCTTCCTTCACACCATACTTTTCAAAGATGGCTTTCAATTCGCCGCTGGCCGCCATCTCGTTCATGGCCGCCTGCAGCAACTTAGCCACGTCGAGCTGCTGACGGCTGACGGCCAGACCCACGGCCCAGCCGGCACGCGGCAAGCGGGCGAACGCCACTTCGCTCAAGGGAAACGCGGAATCGCTTTTCAGCACCGACTCGATTTCCGAGCGATTCGCCAGCACGGCGTCGAGCTGGCCCGCCTGCAATTGCTGCAAGGCTTCGGCCGCCGTGTCGAAGATGCGTACATCGTCGCGGTACTTGCCATTGTCTTCACCCAGCATCAGCATGGCCGCGATCGACACCTTTTCCACGCCGATACGCTTGCCTGCCAGCGAAGCGACGCCATCGAATTGCGGCACGGCTTGCGCGCTACGCGCCAGGCGCACGGTTTCCACGTAATACGGCGCAAAGATTTCGACCTTGTCGTTATCCGCCATCAACTTCTTGTCGACCGGCACATGCAGCATCACATCGGCAGGACCATAGCCGAGGTAATGGCCCTTCCACACCATATTGCGCAAATCGTCGTTGAGGTTTTCGCCGGCGGGAAAGGGCAGCAAGCTCAGTTTTAGACCCAGCTTTTTGGCCAGCGCTTCGGCAATATCGATATCGATGCCCGTGCCCTTGTCGGAAAACGGCGCGAACTCGTTGTACACAGCCACTTTCAGGCTACCCGACTGCTGCACTTTTTGCCAGTCGGCGCGCGCTGGCGCGGCTGCGCACAGCGCCAGGCAGGCGAGCGAGATCATCGCGCGCGTGCCCGGGAGTTGGAATGAACGCATGGGACTCCTTGGTGAACAATCGGCTCAGTTAGGCTCGCGGCGGGTTTCCAGGTAGGTCTTGATGGCCCACATGGCTTCCTGGTTGAAGACGCCTTCGAACGGTGGCATGTACACGGCGCCATTGCGTACTTTACCGTGACGGATGGTGGTCAGGTAGTAATTATCCGTCTCCTTGTAGCAAGCCTGTTTCTTTGTCTCATTCTTGATACCGAAGCAATCACGGTCGAGCTGGCGCAAGTCCGGCGCGATGCCACCCGAGATGGCTTCGATGCCGTGGCAACGGGCGCAATTCTGGTTGTAGGCCGAGGTGCCTACCGTCAAGGCCAGCTTGTTTCCCCGATACGGATTTTGTTCGAGCCACTTGTCGCCCACCTTGGGCAAGCCCGTGGTATCGACGCCTTGCGGCGTGACATTGCCGTGCGCATAGGCATGCGGCAAGGTCAGCAGGGAAGTGAGGGCGACGGCGCCGGCGGCCGCTACGCCGAGCAGGGTGCGAATGGAATAGGTCATGCTGATCTCCTTGGTTTTTTAGTGAATATCCAAGTAGAGCAAATGCCATGCCATGCGTACACGCCCCACATCCGGCCGCCCATGTATCAATTTGGAACAGCTGCGATACGTATTTGTGTCACCCAGCGCGTCAGCCGACAGCGCCAAACAAAACCACCAGACGAAAAAAAACCCCACCATTGCTGGCGGGGTTTTTCTCTACTGCGAATAACAAGCCTGACGATAACCTACTTTCACACTGGTTGCAGCACTATCATCGGCGCAAA
>NZ_JBNYXS010000044.1:0-15145 GCF_051380775.1 Janthinobacterium pasteuri
CAAAGAAATGGTCATGCCAGGCGATAACGTGTCGATCACCGTCAAGCTGATCAACCCGATCGCGATGGAAGAAGGCCTGCGCTTCGCTATCCGTGAAGGCGGTCGTACCGTCGGCGCCGGCGTGGTTGCAAAAATCCTCGCATAAGGAAATGTTATGCTTCCACCTGGGGCGTCCTGGGTGGTAGAATAGCACTCCTCGAAAGTTTTACGTAGGGACGTAGCTCAATTGGCAGAGCGTCGGTCTCCAAAACCGAAGGTTGGGGGTTCGATGCCCTCCGTCCCTGCCACCGTCAAGGTGCAGGGCACCGAAAGTAGAAAAATGTCAAATCAATCCGTGCAAACCGTTAGCACGTCGAGTGACAAGATAAAAGTCGCGCTGGCAATAGTGGCTGCGATTGCAGGAGTAGTCGGGTTTTATTACCTGGCAGGCCAACCAGCTCTGGTGCGTGCAAGCGCGCTTGTGGCTGGTTTGGTTATTGCTGTTGCGCTCTTGTATATCTCGACGACCGGCCGTGAATTTCTCAATTTCGCCAAAGAAGCTGTGCGCGAAACCAAGAAAGTCGTTTGGCCTACCCGCAAAGAAGCCACGCAGATTACTGCGATCGTGTTTGCCTTTGTGCTGGTCATGGCGATTTTCCTGTGGGGCACGGATAAATTGCTCGAGTTTTTGTTGTATGACGTAATTCTGGGTTGGAAAAAATAATGAGCGAAAATGTGCATGATGAAGCGGCGGACGAGTCCGTTCCGGGCGACGCTCCGGTAGCGGATACTGGTGCAGCGCTGAGCGTGCCAGTGAGCAGCAAGCGCTGGTATGTCGTGCATGCTTATTCCGGCATGGAAAAAAGCGTCATGCGCGCACTGACCGAGCGCATCGAGCGCGCGGGCATGCAAGACCAGTTCGGCCAGATCCTGGTGCCGATCGAAGAAGTAGTCGAAGTGAAGAATGGTGTGAAGTCCGTCACCGAACGTCGTTTCTATCCTGGCTATGTGCTGGTTGAAATGGAAATGACCGACGAGAGCTGGCACTTGGTGAAGAACACCAGCAAGGTTACCGGCTTTATCGGTGGCAAGTCGAACAAGCCGACGCCGATCTCTGCGCGCGAAATCGACGGCATCATGAAGCAGATGCAAGAGGGTGTCGAAAAGCCCCGTCCAAAAACCTTGTACGAGGTGGGCGAGCAAGTGCGCATCAAGGATGGTCCGTTCACCGATTTCAACGGCAATGTCGAAGAAGTCAATTACGAGAAATCCAAAGTGCGCGTCTCGGTCACGATCTTCGGCCGCGCTACTCCGGTGGAGCTCGAATTCGGCCAGGTCGAAAAAGTTTAAGTTGTATCAGCGCCACCAGGAGCGTCGCGGCAGTCTCAGCGAAATCCGGTCAGAGGAGCCCCGCCAGGGTAGGATCGGCGGGGCGCTACTACTCAATCCAAGATAGGAGCCATCATGGCAAAGAAAATCATTGGTTTTATCAAGCTGCAAGTACCAGCTGGTAAAGCAAACCCATCCCCACCAATCGGTCCAGCTCTGGGTCAACGTGGTCTGAACATCATGGAATTCTGCAAAGCCTTCAATGCACAGACCCAAGGTCTGGAGCCAGGCATGCCGATTCCAGTCGTGATCACCGCGTTTGCGGACAAGTCCTTCACGTTCGTGATGAAGACGCCTCCAGCAACCTACCTGATCAAAAAAGCTGCTGCGATCACCAAAGGTTCGCCGAAGCCACATACCGACAAAGTCGGTACGCTGACCCGCGCACAAGCTGAAGAAATCGCTAAATTGAAAACCCCTGATCTGACCGCTGCCGACATGGATGCTGCTGTACGCACCATCGCTGGTTCCGCTCGTTCGATTGGTATCACGGTGGAAGGTGTTGTATAATGGCTAAGTTATCCAAACGTATCAAGGCTTTGAAAGCCAAAGTCGACCGTACCAAAGTGTACGCTTTCGACAACGCTGTCGCTCTGATCAAAGAGTGCGCAACGGCCAAGTTCAATGAATCGATCGACGTATCGGTACAACTGGGTGTTGATCCTAAGAAATCCGACCAAGTGGTGCGCGGCTCTGTCGTTCTGCCAGCTGGTACCGGCAAAACCGTACGCGTGGCAGTATTCGCGTCGGGCGAAAAAGCAGAAGCTGCTAAAGCAGCTGGCGCCGACATCGTTGGTATGGAAGACCTGGCCGAGCGTATCAAAGCCGGCGACATGCCTTTCGATATCGTTATCGCTTCGCCAGATACCATGCGTATCGTTGGTACCCTGGGTCAGATCCTGGGCCCACGCGGCATGATGCCTAACCCGAAAGTTGGTACTGTTACTGCTGACGTCGCTACCGCCGTGAAAAACGCGAAAGCCGGTCAAGTTCAGTACCGTACCGACAAATCCGGTATCATCCACGCTACCATCGGCCGTAAATCGTTCGCTGACGCAGATCTGAAATCGAATCTGGTCGCACTGATCGACGCACTGAACAAAGCCAAGCCAGCATCGAGCAAAGGCGTGTACCTGCGCAAAGTTTCGCTGTCGTCGACCATGGGCGCTGGCGTCCGTGTTGACCAGGCTAGCCTGGCAGCTTAAGTAAAGAATCAAGTCCTGTGGCGCCTCCGGGCGCTGTAGGCGCATCTTTGGGCTGTCTGCCCGGTGTTCGCACCAGGCAGGCAGACAATCAAAGACCGTTGGGCCGACTGCGATCGCACATGCAGAAGGTTAATAGGCTTGCCGGCAACGGCAAGTGCCCAACGCAGATGGTGTACCCGAACAAGTTTTGTAGTCCTCATGCTGCGTGAATCCATCCGCTCAGTTTAGTACTTCTTGACTTCGGACGCCGTGTTCGAACCGATGCAAGGCGCTCAACCACTCGGTTGTGATTGCCGAACATCATTTAAGGAGGTTGACCGTGAGTCTCAATCTGAATGACAAAAAGGCCGTCGTCGCCGAAGTTTCCGCACAAGTAGCAAATGCGCAAACGATCGTCGTGGCCGAATATCGTGGCATCCAGGTTGGTCACTTGACGCAACTGCGTGCTAAAGCGCGTGCCCAAGGCGTGTACCTGCGTGTGTTGAAAAACACTCTGGCTCGTCGCTCCGTTGAAGGTACCGCATTCGCCAGCCTGGCAGATGCCATGACCGGCCCGTTGATCTACTCGATCTCGGCCGATGCCGTTGCAGCAGCTAAAGTCATCGCTGACTTCGCTAAAACCAACGACAAACTGGTCATCAAAGCAGGTAACTACGCAGGCAAGCCGCTGGATACAGCTGCTGTCACCGCGTTGGCGAGCATTCCTAGCCGTGAAGTCCTCATTTCGCAGTTGTTGGGCGTTATGCTGGCTCCGGTTTCGGGCTTTGCACGTGGTCTGGCTGCCCTGGCAGCGAAAAAAGGCGAAGGCGCCGAAGCTCCTGCAGAAGCAGCAGCAGAAGAAGCCCCAGCAGCCGCTTAATTGCGCGCGCTTTTTTCTCTCAGTACCAATCTGATGTAACTAACGTAATAAATTTAGGAGTTTCAAAATGGCAATTAGCAAAGACGATATCCTGGAAGCAGTTAGCGCCATGTCCGTAATGGACCTGAACGACCTGGTTAAAGCATTCGAAGAAAAATTCGGCGTGTCCGCAGCAGCAATGGCTTCGGCCGGTCCTGCAGCAGGCCCAGCAGCAGCTGCTGAAGAACAAACCGAATTCAACGTCATCCTGGACGGCTTCGGCGCAAACAAAGTTGGCGTCATTAAAGCAGTTCGCGAAATCACCGGCCTGGGCTTGAAAGAAGCTAAAGACCTGGTCGATGGCGCACCAAAAACTGTGAAAGAAGCAGTGTCGAAAGCTGACGCTGAAGCAGCACAGAAGAAACTGGTAGAAGCCGGCGCAACCGCTTCGATCAAGTAATATCTGTACCGGCGGCAGTTAGCGCCCGAGTCAAAGTCTGAGGTTTCCCCTCGCAAGGGGGGAAATCCGACTTTGGCTCCTTTGTCGTCTGCATCGTATTTGTCATGTAGTTGTAGCAGCAGTTTTTATTCGATTCAAGCCGGAAAGCAGAGCCTTGAGGTTTCGTCTGTGTCACACGCAGCGGTGCAAACGAACACTTGCAAAACCTGAATTTTCTATCCTTTCTGTCACTCACGGAGTGTCCATGCACTACTCATTTACTGAGAAGAAACGCATTCGCAAATCATTCGCGAAGCGCGCCAACGTTCACCACGTTCCGTTCCTGCTGGCGACCCAGCTCGAGTCTTATCATAGCTTCTTGCAAGAGGACATAGCACCGTCTGGCCGCAAGAATGATGGCCTGCAGTCGGCTTTCACTTCGATTTTCCCTATCGTTTCGCACAATGGTTTTGCGCGTCTCGAATTCTTGTCGTACGTTCTGGGCGATCCTGCCTTTGACGTCAAAGAATGTCAACAACGTGGCCTGACGTTCGCGTCGCCGCTGCGCGCGAAAGTGCGCCTGGTGATCCTGGACAAGGAATCGCCAACCAAGCCTGTCGTCAAGGAAATGAAAGAACAGGAAGTCTACATGGGCGAATTGCCGCTCATGACGACCACCGGTTCGTTCGTGATCAACGGCACGGAGCGGGTGATCGTTTCCCAGCTGCACCGTTCGCCTGGCGTGTTCTTTGAGCACGACCGCGGCAAGACTCACTCGTCCGGTAAACTGCTGTTCTCCGCGCGTATCATTCCTTACCGCGGTTCGTGGCTGGACTTCGAGTTCGACCCGAAAGACATCCTGTTCTTCCGCGTCGACCGCCGCCGCAAGATGCCAGTGACGATCCTGCTCAAAGCCATCGGCATGTCGCATGAGCAAATCCTGGCCAATTTCTTTGTCTTCGATAATTTCAACCTGCGCTCCGAAGGCGCGGAAATGGAATTCGTTTCCGAACGTCTGCGCGGCGAAGTGGCGCGCTTTGACATCGTCGACAAGTCGGGCAAGACCCTGGTGCTGAAAGACAAGCGTATCAACGCCAAGCACGTGCGTGATATCGAAGCTGCCGGCATCAAGCACATTTCCGTACCGGAAGACTACCTGCTGGGCCGCGTATTGGCGAAGAACATCGTCGATGGCGATACCGGTGAAGTCGTCGCCTCCGCGAACGATGAGCTGACCGAAGACCTGTTGGGCCGCCTGCGCGATGCCAACATCAGCGAAATCCAAACGTTGTACACCAACGACCTGGATCAAGGCGCCTATATCTCGCAAACTCTGCGTATCGACGACACCGCCGACCAGATGGCTGCGAAAGTGGCGATCTATCGCATGATGCGTCCAGGCGAACCGCCAACGGAAGACTCCGTTGAAGCGCTGTTCAATGGCCTGTTCTACAACTCGGACCGCTACGACCTGTCGGCCGTGGGCCGCATGAAGTTCAATCGCCGCATTGGCCGCGATGAACTGACGGGCGCCATGACCCTGTCGAACGAAGACGTGCTGGCCGTGATCAAGATCCTGGTGGAACTGCGCAATGGTCGCGGCGAAGTCGACGATATCGATCACTTGGGTAACCGTCGCGTACGTTGCGTGGGCGAACTGGCCGAGAATCAATTCCGCGCCGGCCTGGTGCGTGTTGAGCGCGCCGTCAAGGAACGCCTCGGCCAAGCCGAAGCGGACAACCTGATGCCGCACGACCTGATCAACTCGAAGCCGATTTCGGCTGCGATTCGCGAGTTCTTCGGTTCGTCCCAGCTGTCGCAGTTTATGGACCAAACCAATCCTCTGTCGGAAATTACCCACAAGCGCCGTGTATCGGCTCTGGGACCCGGCGGTCTGACACGCGAACGCGCCGGCTTTGAAGTACGCGACGTGCATCCGACCCACTACGGCCGCGTCTGCCCGATCGAGACACCGGAAGGTCCGAACATTGGTCTGATCAACTCGCTGGCTCTGTATGCGCGCCTGAATGAATACGGCTTCCTGGAAACCCCGTACCGCAAGGTCGAAGGCTCCAAGATCACCGACCAGATCGACTACCTGTCCGCCATCGAAGAAGGCCGCTACATCATCGCTCAGGCGAATGCGACCATCAGCGATGAAGGTACGCTGTCCGATGAACTGGTCTCGGCCCGTGAAGCTGGCGAAACCATTCTGGTATCCCCGGAGCGCATCCAGTACATGGACGTGGCGCCAGGCCAGATCGTTTCCGTCGCTGCCTCGCTGATTCCGTTCCTCGAACACGATGATGCAAACCGTGCATTGATGGGCGCCAACATGCAACGCCAGGCTGTGCCTTGCTTGCGTCCTGAAAAAGCGCTGGTCGGTACCGGTATCGAACGCACCGTAGCGGTCGACTCGGGCACCACCGTGCAAGCCTTGCGTGGCGGTATCGTCGATTACATCGATGCAGGCCGTGTCGTGATTCGCGTCAACGATGACGAAGCAACCGCTGGTGAAGTGGGCGTCGACATCTACAACCTGATCAAGTACACCCGTTCGAACCAGAACACCAACATCAACCAGCGTCCTATCGTGCAAGTGGGCGACCGTGTTGCCAAGCGCGACGTGATCGCCGACGGCGCATCGACCGACCTGGGTGAATTGGCGCTGGGCCAGAACATGACCGTGGCCTTCATGCCATGGAATGGTCTGAACTTCGAAGATTCGATCCTGATCTCGGAAAACGTCGTCAAGGACGACCGCTACACCTCGATTCACATCGAAGAGTTGTCGGTTGTTGCCCGTGACACGAAACTGGGCGCGGAAGAAATTACGCGCGACATCTCGAACCTGGCTGAAAATCAGCTGGCACGTCTGGATGAGTCCGGTATCGTCTACATCGGCGCTGAAGTACAAGCCGGTGACACACTGGTCGGTAAAGTGACGCCTAAAGGCGAAACCCAGCTGACCCCGGAAGAGAAGCTGCTGCGCGCGATTTTCGGCGAAAAAGCCTCGGACGTGAAAGATACCTCGCTGCGCGTGCCTTCGGGCATGATCGGTACCGTGATCGACGTGCAAGTCTTCACCCGTGAAGGCATTGTGCGCGACAAGCGTGCTCAGCAAATTATCGATGACGAACTGAAACGCTTCCGTCTGGATTTGAACGACCAGATGCGTATCGTTGAAGGCGATGCCTTCCAGCGTCTGGAAAAAATGCTGATCGGCAAAGTTGTCAACGGCGGCCCTAAAAAGCTGGCCAAAGGCGCCAAGATTACCAAGGATTACCTGGCCGATCTGGACAAATACCACTGGTTCGATATCCGCCCTGCGGACGACGATGCAGCGGTAGCGCTGGAAGCGATCAAGGAATCGATCAACGAGAAGCGTCACCAGTTCGATCTGGCCTTCGAAGAGAAGCGCAAGAAACTGACGCAAGGCGATGAGCTGCAACCAGGCGTGCAAAAAATGGTCAAGGTGTACCTGGCCGTGAAACGCCGCCTGCAGTCGGGCGACAAGATGGCAGGTCGCCACGGTAACAAGGGTGTGGTTTCCCGTATTGTTCCTGTGGAAGACATGCCATACATGGCCGACGGCACGCCAGCCGACGTGGTGCTGAACCCGCTGGGCGTTCCTTCGCGGATGAACGTTGGTCAGATTCTCGAGACTCACTTGGGCTGGGCTGCCAAGGGTCTGGGTATCCGCATCGGCGAAATGCTGAAGGCGCAAACCAAGGTCGAGCAAGTGCGCAAGTACCTGACGACGATCTACAACGACAACGGCCGCGCGGAAGAGCTGGACAACTTCGACGACGAAGAGATCATGAAGCTGGCGGAAAACCTGAAAAAAGGTGTTCCATTCGCCACGCCAGTGTTCGACGGCGCGAACGAAGAAGAGATTCGCCGCATGCTGGACCTGGCGTATCCGGACGACATCGCCAAGAACCTGGGCATGACCGCTTCGAAAAACCAGGTGACCATGTATGACGGTCGCACCGGTGAAGCGTTCGAGCGCAAGGTTACTGTCGGCGTCATGCACATGCTGAAACTGCATCACTTGGTGGATGACAAGATGCATGCGCGTTCGACCGGTCCTTACTCGCTGGTAACGCAACAGCCACTGGGCGGTAAAGCCCAGTTCGGTGGTCAGCGTTTCGGTGAGATGGAAGTCTGGGCACTGGAAGCGTATGGCGCGTCGTATGTCTTGCAAGAGATGTTGACCGTCAAGTCCGATGACGTGAATGGCCGTACCAAAGTGTACGAGAACCTCGTCAAGGGCGACCACGTGATCGACGCCGGCATGCCGGAATCGTTCAACGTGCTGGTCAAGGAAATCCGTTCGCTGGGTATCGATATCGACCTCGAACGCAACTAAACGACAGGCTTATTGACCCAATAAGCGTCATTTGGTTTGGGAAACACAAAGCCCGGCTGGGAAACCACGCCGGGCAATGTAGTCTCAGGAATATAGAAATTTAATCACCTCTGGAGTGATACATGAAAGCACTGCTCGATCTATTCAAGCAAGTACAGACCAACGAGACCTTCGATGCAATCAAGATCGGTCTCGCTTCGCCTGAGAAAATCCGTTCGTGGTCCTACGGCGAAGTCAAGAAGCCGGAAACCATCAACTACCGTACCTTCAAGCCTGAGCGCGATGGCCTGTTCTGCGCCAAGATCTTTGGCCCGATCAAGGATTACGAATGCCTGTGCGGCAAGTACAAGCGCCTGAAGCACCGCGGCGTGATCTGCGAAAAGTGCGGCGTCGAAGTCACGCTGGCCAAGGTGCGCCGCGAGCGCATGGGCCACATCGAACTGGCCTCGCCTACCGCGCACATCTGGTTCCTGAAGTCGCTGCCGTCGCGTCTGGGCATGGTCCTGGACATGACCCTGCGGGACATCGAACGCGTGCTGTACTTTGAAGCATACGTCGTGACCGATCCGGGCATGACCCCGCTGAAGAAGTGCCAGATCATGTCGGAAGACGACTACGCCGCCAAGTACGAAGAGTACGGCGACGACTTCACCGCCTTCATGGGCGCCGAAGGTATCCGTGAACTGCTGCGCTCGATCGACATCCACCGCGATGCCGAAACCCTGCGCGTGGAACTGAAGGAATCGAAATCCGAAGCCAAGATCAAGAAATACGCGAAGCGCCTGAAAGTGCTGGAAGCGTTCCAACGTTCGGGCATCAAGCCTGACTGGATGATCATGGAAGTGCTGCCAGTGCTGCCGCCGGAACTGCGTCCGCTGGTACCGCTCGATGGTGGCCGTTTCGCGACCTCGGATCTGAACGATCTGTATCGCCGCGTCATCAACCGTAACAACCGTCTGAAACGCCTGATGGAGCTGCGCGCTCCAGAGATCATCACGCGCAACGAAAAGCGCATGCTGCAAGAAGCAGTCGATTCGCTGCTGGACAACGGCCGTCGCGGCAAAGCGATGACCGGCGCCAACAAGCGTCCGCTGAAGTCCTTGGCCGAGATGATCAAAGGCAAGGGCGGCCGTTTCCGTCAAAACTTGCTGGGCAAACGCGTCGATTACTCCGGTCGTTCGGTCATCGTCGTGGGCCCGCAATTGAAACTGCATCAGTGCGGCTTGCCGAAACTGATGGCGCTGGAACTGTTCAAGCCATTCATTTTCAATAAACTGGAACTGATGGGTCTGGCGACCACGATCAAGGCCGCGAAAAAGCTGGTCGAGATTCAAGAGCCGGTCGTGTGGGACATCCTGGAAGACGTGATTCGTGAACATCCGATCATGTTGAACCGCGCACCGACGCTGCACCGTCTGGGTATCCAGGCGTTCGAGCCGGTCCTGATTGAAGGCAAGGCCATCCAGTTGCACCCACTCGTCTGCGCCGCATTCAACGCCGACTTTGACGGTGACCAAATGGCGGTCCACGTTCCTCTGTCGATCGAAGCGCAGATGGAAGCACGCACTTTGATGCTGGCATCGAACAACATCCTGTTCCCATCGAACGGCGAACCGTCGATCGTTCCTTCCCAGGATATCGTGCTGGGTCTGTACTACGCGACCCGCGAAGCGATCAATGCGAAGAACGAAGGGATGATGTTCCCTGACGTTTCGGAAGTGATCCGCGCCTACGACAACAAGGAAGTCGAACTGACGACCCGCGTTACCGTACGTATTACCGAATACCCGAAAAACGCCGAAACGGGCGAGTTCGAGAAAACGGTTACCCGCTACGAAACGACGATCGGCCGTGCGATCCTGTCGGAAATTCTGCCTAAAGGCTTGCCGTTCTCCGTCCTGAACCGCGCGCTGAAAAAGAAAGAAATTTCCAAGCTGATCAACACGTCGTTCCGCAAGTGCGGCCTGCGCGCCACCGTGGTGTTCGCAGACAAACTGATGCAATCGGGTTTCCGCCTGGCGACACGCGCCGGTATCTCGATCTGCGTCGACGACATGCTGGTACCGCCTCAAAAAGTTACCCTGATCGCGACGGCCGAATCGGAAGTCAAGCAGATCGAACAGCAATACGCCTCGGGTCTCGTGACCGCCGGCGAGCGTTACAACAAGGTAGTCGATATCTGGGGCAAAACCTCGGATGAAGTCGGCAAGGCCATGATGGACCAGCTCAAAGTCGAAGACGTCATCCGCCGCGACGGCACCAAGTCGACGCAAGAATCGTTCAACGCCATTTACATGATGGCCGACTCCGGCGCGCGCGGTTCCGCAGCCCAGATTCGTCAGTTGGCCGGTATGCGTGGTCTGATGGCGAAACCGGATGGCTCGATTATCGAAACGCCGATTACCGCGAACTTCCGCGAAGGTCTGAACGTTTTGCAGTACTTTATTTCGACTCACGGTGCGCGTAAAGGTCTGGCCGATACGGCGCTGAAAACGGCTAACTCCGGTTACCTGACGCGTCGTCTGGTTGACGTGACGCAAGATCTGGTGGTGATCGAGGACGATTGCGGCACCATGAATGGCGCCGTCATGAAGGCACTGGTCGAAGGTGGTGAAGTCATCGAACCGTTGCGTGACCGTATCCTCGGCCGCGTGGTGGTGCATGACGTCGTCAATCCTGAAACCCAGGAAACGCTGTACGAAGCCGGCACCCTGATGGACGAAGACATGGTCGAAGAGATCGAGCGTCTGTCCATCGATGAAGTCAAGGTCCGCACGCCACTGACTTGCGACACGCGCTTCGGCCTGTGCGCCAAGTGCTATGGCCGCGATCTGGGTCGCGGCATGCTGGTCAACGCCGGCGAAGCCGTCGGTGTGGTGGCAGCGCAGTCGATTGGTGAACCTGGTACCCAGCTGACCATGCGTACGTTCCACATTGGTGGTGCGGCATCGCGTGCAGCAGTGGCATCGTCGGTGGAAGCCAAGTCGAACGGTACCATCCGCTTCACGGCAACCATGCGTTACGTGACGAACGGCAAGGGCTCGCAAATCGTCATTTCCCGTTCCGGCGAAGTGCTGATCACCGACGACCATGGCCGTGAGCGTGAGCGTCATAAAGTACCGTACGGCGCGACCCTGATCGTCAAGGATGGCATGGTCATCAAGGCCGGTACGGCCCTGGCAACGTGGGATCCGCTGACCCGTCCGATCATTACCGAATACGCCGGCCAAGTGCGTTTCGAGAACGTCGAAGAAGGCGTCACCGTAGCCCGTCAGGTCGACGAAGTGACCGGTCTGTCCACCCTGGTGGCGATCGATGCGAAACGTCGCGGTTCGTTGACCAAGACCCTGCGTCCGCAAGTCAAGCTGATCAACGACGCTAACGAAGAAGTCAAGATCGCCGGCACCGAACACTCGGTGGCGATCGGCTTCCAGGTCGGCGCGCTGATCATGGTGAAAGACGGTCAACAGGTATCGGTCGGTGAAGTGCTGGCACGTATTCCTACCGAATCGCAAAAAACGCGCGATATTACCGGTGGTCTGCCACGCGTTGCGGAACTGTTCGAAGCGCGCTCGCCGAAAGATGCCGGTATGCTGGCGGAAGTCACGGGTACGGTTGCGTTCGGTAAAGAAACCAAGGGCAAGCAGCGTCTGGAAATCACGGACATGGACGGCAACAAGCATGAGTTCTTGATCACCAAGGACAAACAAGTGCTGGTGCATGACGGCCAAGTCGTGAACAAGGGCGAGATGATCGTGGACGGCCCGGCCGATCCGCAAGACATCCTGCGCCTGCTGGGTATCGAAGCGCTGGCACGTTACATCGTTGACGAAGTGCAAGACGTGTACCGTCTGCAAGGCGTGAAGATCAATGACAAGCACATCGAAGTGATCGTGCGTCAGATGCTGCGCCGTGTTCAGATCGTCAATGCCGGCGACACCAACTACATCGTTGGCGAGCAGGTAGAGCGTTCGGAACTGCTGGATCAGAACGACCTGATGGAAGCCGGAAACAAAATTCCTGCTACCTACGAAAACGTTCTGCTGGGTATTACCAAGGCTTCGTTGTCGACCGATTCGTTCATCTCGGCCGCATCGTTCCAGGAAACTACCCGCGTGCTGACCGAAGCGGCGATCATGGGCAAGCGCGATGGTCTGCGCGGCCTGAAAGAGAACGTCATCGTCGGCCGCCTGATTCCTGGCGGTACGGGTCTGGCCTTCCACCGTGCACGCAAAGAAAAAGAAGCGTGGGAAGTGGAAGAGCGTCAAGCACTGCTGCTGGCCGAGAAAGCCTCGATGGCCGGCGAAGCTGCCGAAGCGTTGCAGGATATCGAAACCCAGCAACACCACGGCGACGAAGCGTAATCTACGCTGCCAGCTGACAAGAACGGCACCTTCGGGTGCCGTTTTTTTTTATGGTGCGCCTCTCCAAAATATGCGGATAAAACAGCGTGGCATAGGGGAATCACGCTGGCCCATATATATCCAGCCGTATCACCATTGCAAAACGTGATTTATACACTGCATTAAAAAGAATGCCACTTCGGCTATTGCTGATTCACGCCAGTCATCTTGTATTGGCAGTATGGATCAATCGAAGACGAACCACGCATTGAGCGTCCTGCCAATTCTTGCTGTTATTCATGGCCGGGATTAATAATTAAATCGATACGCCTCCATTCATCCTGTTTACATATAAATATGGCCGAGTTACTGTTCAATCGGGAATGCTTGAATTGATAGGCTAAAACCCTGGTGATGCAGTTGGCGCAAGACTGGTGGATGTGGCGGACTGGGACATCTGCTCGTCGTGCGCACGAATCTGAAGTGAGCGCTCACAAGGATACTTGATTGCCGACTGCCACGATGGTATCGCTGCCCCATCGCTGCGCATGTGTTCGCCCAACTGCTTGTGACGGCGCATCGCCGCGTTGTTGTGCCGTCACGCACTATTGCCCCCGCCACGCCAGTTTCCAGTTCATTCATGCTAAGATTTGGCGCATGATTGCCCAAGCCCTGTTTACTCCAGCCCAGCAGAAACTGCTGGGGTTACTCTTCGTCCGCGTGAATGAAGGCTTTCATTTGAACGAGATCATGCGTTTGACGGGGCTGGGCAGCGCGTCGGCGCAGCGGGAATTGCGGCGCCTGCATGAATCCGGCCTGATCACCTCGGAGCGGATCGGCAATGTGCGGCGCTTCTGGCCCAACAAGGAAAGCCTCGTGTATCCCGAGTTGAGCGGACTGGTGCAGAAAACCTTCGGCATCGTCGGCGTGCTCAGCGCGACTCTGGCGCCCTTGCGTGCCCAGTTGCACCTGGCATTCGTGTCTGGTGCCACGGCGAAGGGACAGGATACGCCTGGCAGCGCCATCGATTTGCTGCTGGTGGGTGAAGAAGCCAATTATGGCGATCTGTTGACGGGATTGGCCCCGGCCGAGCGAACCTTGCGGCGTAAAATCAATCCCAACTTATATACGCTGGCCGATTATCGTCGGCGTTTGCGTGAAGGCCAGCCATTTCTGCTGCAGGTATTACAGCAGCCGAAATTGTTTGTCATCGGCGATGAGTCGCTATTGCATGCGCTGGCATTGCCAGATACTTCCTTGCATGCGAATGGCATGCCAGCAGTTTTCTAAAGGCCAGGTCTGGCGTTCAATTTCTGATGTATGAAGTTATTGGCTAGAAAAATATCTGAGGCGGATTGATCGTATGATGAATAAATTACAGGCTTTCGGTTTAATTGTTTCCCAGGCAGTGCGCGGAGAATTAATCTTCCCCACGAGTGTTAATTCCGCACTGCAATTGCAATTGGCTTTGGCCGAACCGGACTGTCATATCGATCATGCGATCAAGCTGGTACTGGCCGAGCCCTTGCTGGCGGCGCGCACGGTCGCGTTGGCCAACTCGGCCGTGTATAGCCGCGGCGATGCGGCGCCCGTGACCAGCGTGCGCGCCGCCGTCATGCGCATGGGTTATCGCAATCTGTATGCGCTGGTGGCAGCCATGGTGGTGCGCCAGTTCGGCAGCAAGATCATCGACCCCGTCCTGCGCCAGAAAGCGACACAGCTGTGGGAGCACACGGCGCACGTGGCGGCGCTGGCGCATGTGCTTGCCCGCCGCGTGACCCACGTCGATGCCGACACGGCCCTGTTCGCCGGTATCGTGCATGAGGTGGGCGGCTTTTACTTGCTGTCGCGTGCCGATGAATTCCCCGGTTTGCTCGACGACGATGCGGATCACTGGATGGAGTCTGCCGAAGAAATCATTTCCCGCGAAGTCATGAAGAAGCTGCTGATCCCGCTGACCGTGAGTGTCGCCATCGAAGGCTTGCGCGATGGCTTGCTGTCGATCCCGCCCGACTCCCTGCTCGACACCTTATTGTTGGCCAAGCAACTGTCACCCGTGCCGTCGCCGTTGCAAGTGACGTATGTGGAAATGCTCACGCCCTCCGATTCCGTCATCGATTTCATTATCGATAACGAAACCCTGCAAAGCATCCTGGCCGAATCGGCCGAAGAAGTGCGGTCGATGAGTGCGGCGCTGCTGGTGTAGCTGAAAACGCTACCGGCGACAAAAAAAGGCTCTGTCCCCGATAAGTAGGGGAATTCCGAGAATTTTCCTGGGGCCCTGCTGTCTGACTGTACATAGCAGACAAACGGGAGTCTTCCATGCAGTCAGCCCAGTGGAAAACCTTCATCGCCCAGTTCACCGCACTGAGCCAGCGTCAGCGCCTGGCGAGCATCGGCTTGCTGCGCGGGGCAGCGCCGCAGGACGCCGCCGTGGCACTCGTCGAAAGCGTGGCCCGGCAACGCTTGCACTGTCCTGCCTGCAACAGCAGCCATGCTCACCGGCATGGCCACGCGCACGGACTGCAGCGCTATCGCTGTGTGGCCTGCGGACGCACCTTCAATGCGCTCACCGGCACG
>NZ_JBNYXS010000045.1:0-13670 GCF_051380775.1 Janthinobacterium pasteuri
GTGAAGGCGATCAAGTCCGACATTGCGGCGCGTGCGCCTAAGGACGACAGCCTAAGGCAGCAGGAACAGCCGCACGCGCTGCCCGCTGAAACGGTGGCCTAAGGCGATGAAGACAGACCAATCAAATGACGCAAGCGTAATCGCCGTCATCGGCGCTACAGGGTCGGGGAAGGGCGTATTTATCAAGAATTACGCCCTGCGTGACCCGGTAGATAAGCGCCTGGTCGTGTGGGACTACATGCGCGAATACGGCCCCCTGGTGAACACGTCCAGCGAGCGCCTATCTGACACGATACGCGGCATGAGCGCAAAGGCGTTCCGGCTGGCCTTCACGCCGTCCTATGAGGACAAGCTAAGGGCCAAGCAGTTTGACGCCTTCTGCCGTGCTGCCGTCGAGGCTGGCGACCTTAGGCTACTGGTGGAAGAGCTGGCGTTCGTGACCAAGGCCACGCACGCCCCGGCAGGCTGGAAGATGGCGACCAGCATCGGACGCCACAAGGGTCTAAGGCTGATCGGCGCTAGCCAGCGCCCCGCCCAGGTGGACAAGGCGTTTTGGTCGAACTGCACGGAGATTCATTGCGGGTTCCTGAACTATGAGGACGATCAGAAAGTGATGGCAAAGGCGCTGCAAGTGTCGATAGCTGAAATCCAGTCCCTTAAACCGTTGGAATATATCCACAGAAACGTCCGCACGAAAGAAAATGTTCGCGGATTTGTGAAGTTTTGACAGGTGCCTAAGGCGGCCGCCTAAGGCCCGATTTTTGCCTTTGGAATTGGAAAAAAACACTATGAGGACTGCGAACAACAGTTCTCATTTTTTTTTACCAATTTTCTGAGGAAATCATGACTAATTCCGAAATGACCAAACTGGCGATGGCAATCGGCATCCTGTTTGGCGTGTATAAATTCGTGCCAAACCAGCTGGCTAAAGCCGCTGCCCTGGGCGTTGCCGGTGTCATCATCGGTAAGCGCGTGCCTATCCTCAAAGACGTACTGTAAGGGGCGCGCCATGGGCTTACGCTTGAAATGCCTCCCCGCCAATAACGTCGTCAACAATGGCGTTGCAACGATTGACCTGTCGTCCCTGCTGGGCACGACTGTCGAGCGCCTCGCCCTGCAACTGGGCGGCACGTCGTTCACCAAGGCGATGATGACCAGTATCCAGCTGAAGGCGAACGGCAAAATCATTTACGACACGGCGGGTTCCCGTGTCGATACCCGCATGCAGTATCGCGGAATCGCGGCCAATGCCGGTTTTCTGGTGCTCGATTTCAGCGAAATCCGCAGCAAGACCGAACTCGGCCAGTCCCTTGGCTCCTTGGATACCACCATGGGAGTGACCAGCCTGAAACTGGAAATTGCCATTGCCGGTGCTACGGCGCCGACGCTGCAAGCCTGGGCGGAAGTTGACCGCCCGCAGGTCGATGCGGCGCAGTCGTCCACGCGCGGCCTGATCGCCCGCGTGCATAGCTCGAACCAGACCATCGGCGGCTCGGGCCAGTTCTCGATTTCCGTACCGCACTTCGCTGTGGCTGAGGGCGGCTCGATCTTCAAGCGAATCGCGATCTTCTCGGCCAACATGACGGGCTTGCTCATCAAGAAAAACGGCGTTGTGGTCGAGGAAAACATCAAGGCCTTGAACGACTACCAGCAGCAGGAATACAAAAAAGTTCCGCAAGCGGGCCTGTACATGATGGATTTCATCACCGATGACAATCAAAGCCAGGCGCTGAACACGCGAGACGCGCAGACCATGGAAATCCTCGGCACGTTCTCGGCTGGTGAAACCATCGTCGTGGAAGTCGAAGTTCTGGAACCGCTGGGCGTTTTCTAAGGAATCATCATGGATGAAGACAACAGCACGAGCGCGTGGCTTGCTGCGCGATTCGGTTTCGCCATTGATACGTGGACAGACCGCCAGTTGCGCGGCGGCCAAACCTTGAGCAGCAATCAAGCCTACGGGCAGGATGAATTCGGCAACGTCTACCCGCTGGGCCAGCCTTATACGCCAACTCGTATCACCAGCACGCCGCAAGTGAACCCGCTGTTCCTGCTGATGCTGGTCGGCGCGGTCATCTTCGTGGCGTCGAAATAATGGCTGGCGTACCTCAAGACCCGTATTCAGCGGCGTTTGGCGCCGCCGCTGGCGTGGCTACCAAGGCGCTGGACGACAAGACGAACCAGACAAGCTCCACCAGTTCCAGCTTCGGCTATGACGGGTCGGGCTGGGTCGTCAACACCGGCAGCGGCTCGGCCACCAATTCGCAGTCGCGTTCGGAACTGGGGAACCTCATGGGTATGCTAAGTAACCCCCTGGTGCTGGGCGCGATCTGTGTCGGCATTTATCTGTGGTCGAAGCGATGAACTTCGCGGCCATCCCCGAAGACCAAGCGCGCCAGTTCGTGGCGCGCATGGTCCAGGTGGACAAGTGGGACTGGTCGGGCCTTTGCGGCGTGGACGATGTGATCGGCGGCGGTGAAGCATATGTCGCGCTCGATGCGGATGGCAAGGCCACGGTGGCCTTCGTCGTGGAGCAGGTGCATTACGAGCATGGCCGCGAACTGGTCATCCGCGTGGCGCACCAGCTGGTGCGCGGGCGCGATCTGGTGGGCGAGGTGCTGCCGGAAATTGAGCGCGTGTTCGGCGCTGGCTGTGACGCTGTGGTGATCTACACGAAGCGGGCAGGGCTCGTGCACAAGCTGCAAAACGCCGGATATGGCGAGGCGGCAAAAATCATGCGGAAGGCAATCAACAAATGAGCATTATTCAATTCTGGAAAGCGCTGTTCTGCTTTGGCATTTTGCCACTGTATTTTGGTGGTAGCAAGAGCCAGTCGACTGAAACAAAGTCGTCGGTAACGGACAGCCGTTCCATCGTGACAACTACGCTGGACGGCGGCGCTATTGCGGGCGCGTTTGACTTCGCCGGGGATATGGGCAAGGTACTGGGCAATCTGGCCGGTGCTGCCGTGGACAGCAACACGAAGACAGCCGGGCGGGCGCTGGACTATGGCGACAGCCTTTTTGCGACAGCATCCGGGGCCGTGACGAAGACGGCCGGAAGCGCCATTACCCAATATGCGAACCTGTTCGATACGGCGGCGGACACGTTGGCCAGCCAGGCGGATAAGTCGCGCACCGCCTACGGCGATATGTTCGATACAGCAGCAAGCACGCTTGCCAGTCAGGCCGACAAGTCACGCACTGCGTATGGCGATATGTTCGACCAATCACTGAGCGCGGTGACAAGCGGCGCGAAGGATTCGCAGAAAACCTATGCTGACCTGTTCGATAAGTCACTGGGCTTCGTGGAAAACTCGCAAAAAAACCTGACAACCGCTTACGACAAGGCGCAATCGGCGCAGTCGGCGGCCATGGGCCAGTTGCAGGGCGCGTATGCCGATGCAAAAGGTACTTCCGACTCACAAAAGCAAGTCATCATCGGTGTGCTGGTCGTTGCTGGCCTGCTGGTTCTGGCTCCTGTTCTGGCGAAGGCATAGCATGCAATACGACTTCAATTTACCGCCAGGCGGCGCCCTGAATCTGGACGTCAAGGGCAAATTCTTCAAGTATCGCAGTGGCGCTGGCCCTATCCGCGTGCGCGCCTCGAAGGGCGGCTACGTCGATCTGATGCCGGGCCAGGGCGTTTGGAGCCTTGATTACGACAGCCTGAACGTGCAGGACCGGAGCGGCGGAAACAACGCGGGCGTGCTGATCGCAGGCGACTTTGATTTTCATGATGACCGTATCACCGGAACGGTCGATATGGTGGACGGCGGGCGCACGCGCACCCTGGCCAACACAGCATTTCTGGCAGATACGGCAATCAGCCCGGGGTCATCCTTCGCCACGTTGCAGCTCTGGAACCCTGTAGGGTCTGGCAAGAATGTGATGCTGGAACAGATGACGATATCAGTGGATGCAGGAACGTCAATTTCCATGTGGGACTCGACTGCGCCGAAGTTGACGCCGGGACAGAATCCATCGCCAAAGTTGCTGGGCGGGGCAGCGGGCGTGGCGCGCACCTTTATGGATAATCCGGGCGCAGCCTACTCTGGCGTGCGCAATGGCTCGGTGAACTGCCAGGCAAACGGAACATTTGTGTTCCCCATGCGGGAGCCGATTGTAATCCCGCCAGGGCGCGGCTTTGTGGTGCAGTCCGGCACGATCACGACGATTTTGCGCTGCATGTTCGAATTCTTTGAAGAGCCGCTGTAAATGGATATGCGGGTCATCGCCATTGCTGGCGGCGCGGCGTTGCTGTTGCTGTACCTGCTGGACGATGGCCAGGGCGGCGAAAGCGCGAACAGCGCCGATCTGGAAGACATTGGAAATCAGGCGCTTGATTACGGCAGTGAATATTTTAGTGAGGTAGACGAAGTGATAGCACAGGCGAACGAGCGGGCATTCTTGGCCGCGATCAGGGTAGGGGAGGGAACGAGCGCCAGTAATGGTTACTCAGTCCTCTTCGGCGGGGCGACGTTCGGCAGCTTTGCCGATCACCCGGCCTTGCTGGGCTGGCGCGGGGGCAGCTTGAGCGATGCCATGTGCGCGGCGGCGGGTTTCGGCCCGGGCTGCGTATCGACGGCGGCGGGTGCCTTCCAGATCAACAAACCAACATGGGTGCGCGTGCGCGGCAAGCTGGGCCTGAGCGATTTCTCGCCAGCCAGCCAGGACGCGGTGGCGCTGGAACTGATCAGCGAAAAAGGCGCGCTGGCCGACGTGCGCGCTGGCCGGGTGGAAATCGCCGCCAATAAGGTGCGCAAAGTGTGGGCATCGCTGCCGGGCGCTGGCTACGGCCAGGGCGAGGTAAAGATGGCCGCTTTCGTCAGCAATTACGCAAATGCAGGGGGTGCTGTCGCATGAGCAATCGAGATATCGTGCTGGTGGCCGCGCTGGTCGTCGGCGCCGTCCTGTACATGAAGCGGGTCAAGGCGGCGCCGACGACGACGGCCCCGAAGGGCAACCAGGCGCAGACCAACAATGTGCAGGACCAGCGCTGGAATGCAGTGATCGGCGGCGCGTGGAAGTTCCTGAAAGACGCGCAGAACAAAGACGGCAGTCCGGCTTTTCTCATGAAAAACTGGCTCGGCCAGACCGTGACGAGCGACGGCAAGCCAGTGGGCGAACAGCTGGGCGACCTGTTCCCGTATGCCTACGGCGACGGCGTGACGGACAGCGTCGACTACGGCGAAACGCCAGACCTGATTAACGGTCTGTTCCCGACCCTTTCCGGACAGTGGTGGCAATAATGGACAACATGGAAGCGGTGAAATTGGCAGCGATCATTGCGGCGGTGGCCGCTGTGATCTACATGGTAAAAAAAAAGGGAGCGGCGGCGGATGTGGGTGCGGCTGTGGGGGGCGCAATCGTTGACGCGGCTGGTGGCGTGGCTACGGGCATTCTTGACGGCGTGAGCACGGCAATCGGCATTCCCACGACGAGCGAGACGCTGACGGACACGGGCGAGTGCCGGTCATACATGGATGCAAACGGCATCTGGTCATCGCTGGGCAAATGCGGCGCTCCCGCGTTCATGCGGGCGGTCGATTTCTGGCCTGCCGTGTCGTGGATGCCCAAAGACACGGAACCGCGCCGCTCAACACCTATGTTTGATCGGCAGCTGTGATGAACCTGAGCAAAATCATCCCTACGCCGCCTGAAGTGGCACGCGAGGCCATCATCGTACTGGGCGGCATCCTGATCGCCGCGTACGTGCTGAGCCGTTTTCCGAAGGTCCGTGACTGGGTGGCCGCACAGTCGATAACGGTGAAAGACACGAGCGGCCGCCAACTTTACTAAGGGGAAATGCATGAATCGACTGAAAGAGCCGTCCACCTGGGCGGGGCTGGCCGCGCTGTTCCAGCTGGCAAAAATGGTGGTGCCACCGCAGTACCATATCGTGGTCGATGGCGCCACGGCAATGGCGGGCGCGCTGGCGGGCGTGATCGCTGAGAAAGGCCCGGTGGCGAAGTGAGCGCCGTCGATCTGTTCCTGTGTATTTCGTCGTCGGGCCTGCTGTTGCAGGGCTGGGGGGCCATGCGCTGGGCTGCGCGCATCGAATCCCGCGTCGAAGCGCTGGAGGCCGCGTAGTGGCCCGCCGCACGCCGCCGCGCAAGGCAAACGGACAATTCCGCAAGCGCAAGAAAAAATAGTAAAGGCCCGCGAACAGCGGGCCTTTTTACATGATGGCGTGCATGGCCAGGCGCGCATGCCAAGGGCGGGACGGACGTTCCTTGATGGCGTCAAACAAGCCGTGCAGCTTCGCATGGCGCACCTTGGCTGCAACGTCGTAGCCGCGCACATAGTTGGCGAAGGCGCGGGGGCTGAGGTGTAGCGGCGCCACGGAGGCCACCCAGTCGTATAGATCGTCCTCGATCACGGCGACTTCGCCGAAGAGGTCGATTGCTGGCTGGCGTAGCTGGTAGGAGAAGTAATCGACAGGCGGTGGGGGTTTGAGCTTGCGGCGGGGTTTGGGTTTAGTGGTCATGGGGAACTATAATAATTTAAATGCATGAGAATATGGCATTTAAAATAGTGTCGACTATCGCCCCATCTATTCCAATTAGCAGCGTTTGACATAATATAAATTATGCGAAGTGTTCACCGGGCCTGAAAAAATCCCCGTTCTCCTCAATATGGAAATCGCAATACCGATTTATGGTATTCGATTTCCATAATCAAAAAATAACAAATGAGATTCCCAAACCTGCGATACGGCAACCCTTCCGAGTTTGCCCACTACGCCATGGGCACCCCCTTGGCCGACCTGGCGCGTACCCTGCGCCGCGACGAGCGCACCGTGCGCGACTGGCTCAGCGGCAAACAGCGCGTGCCGTGGTGGGTTCCCGAGTACATGCGCCTGCGCCAGATGGAGCAAGCCGACATTCGGCGCCAGATGAACATGACGGCCCTTGGCCCACGCCTTGGCATCGTGCGCGGCGACGTCATCGAGCTGGCCGTGCGCCGACCAAAAAAAGAGCCGCAAATCACTGATTTGCGGCTCGATGACTTCGACCAGGCGCTCATCGCGCTTTAATCACTTTTCTAGCCTCGAAGAATAATAGCCTTGTTGATTGCTTCTACAACTTCGCTTACAAACGGTTTTATCTGGCTTTTCAAGGCCCGGCTCTGTCCGGACGCGCTTGCAAGCGTTACCGTATAGTGCGTTCTCTGGAGCGAAAGCCAGAATATCCCTGGCAGCAAAATTATTGCCCAGTGAAAAATAGACAATTCATCGTAGCTCTGGCCCTTTGTAAGCACAAGGAACTCAAGGGCAATAAGTGCTATCGGTAAGAGTCTTTTTGGCTTCTTCACCTCAAGCTTTACTGATGTAATACCGCTGATTGCATGTGTTTCGTCACCGACTATAAAACGGGCATTTGTAACCGTAACCTTGCCATTTGTGTAGTATGTGGTTTCTGCTGTACCGCTCATTGTTTCTCCCCGGAAAAGAGATTCAATATTAACAAAAGGCCCGCTGTTTGCGGGCCTTTTCTATTTCTTCTTGCGCTTGCGGAATTGTCCGTTTTCCTTGCGCGGCGGCGTGCGGCGGGCCACTACGCGGCCTCCAGCGCTTCGACGCGGGATTCAATGCGCGCGGCCCAGCGCATGGCGCCCCAGCCCTGCAACAGCAGGCCCGACGACGAAATACACAGGAACAGGTCTACGGCGCTCATTTCGCCACCGGGCCTTTCTCAGCGATCACGCCAGCCAGCGCGCCCGCCATTGCCGTGGCGCCATCGACCACGATATGGTACTGCGGTGGCACCACCATTTTTGCCAGCTGGAACAGCGCGGCCAGCCCCGCCCAGGTGGACGGCTCTTTCAGTCGATTCATGAATTCCCCTTTTTAGTAAAGTTGGCGGCCGCTCGTGTCTTTCACCGTTATCGACTGTGCGGCCACCCAGTCACGGATTTTGGGGAAGCGGCTCAGCACATACGCCGCGATCAGGATGCCGCCGAGGACGATGATCGCCTCGCGCGCGACTTCCGGCCCCGTAGGGATTACTTTGGACAGGTTCATCACATTTGCCGATCGAACATCGAGGTTGACCGGCGCGGCTCAGTGTCGGCAGGCATCCACGAGACGGCAGGCCAGAAATCTACCGCTCGCATGAACGCAGGAGCACCACACTTGCCCAGCGATGACCAGATACCATTTGCATCCATATAGGCGCGGCACTCGGTTGTGTCGGTCAAGGTTTCGCTTGTAGTCGGGATGCCGATTGCCGTGCTCACGCCGTCAAGAATGCCCGTGGCCACGCCACCAGCCGCATCAACGATTGCGCCCCCCACAGCCGCACCCGCAGCCCCCGCCGCTCCCTTTTTTTTTACCATGTAGATCACAGCGGCCACCGCCGCAATGATCGCTGCCAGCTTCACCGCTTCCATGTTGTCCATTATTGCCACCACATCCCGCTTGTCGTTTTGAAAAGGCCGTCGATCAGGTTCGGCGTTTCGCCGTAGTCGATGCTATCGGTGATGCCGTCGCCGTAGGCATACGGGAACATGTCGCCCAGTTCCTCTCCTACCGGCTTGCCGTCGCTTGTCACGGTCTGGCCAAGCCAGTTTTTCATCAGGAAGGCAGGGCTTCCGTCCTTGTTCTGCGCGTCTTTCAGGAGCTTCCATGCACCGCTGGCCAGCGCATTCCAGCGTTGATCCTGTATGTTGTTGGTCTGCCCCTGATTCCCCTTCGGGGCCGTCGTCGTCGGCGCGGCCTTTACGCGCTTCATGTACAGGACGGCACCGACGACCAGTGCGGCCACCAGCACGATATCTCTATTGCTCATGCGACGTTACCCCCTGCATTTGCGTAATTTTTGACGAAAGCAGCCAGCTTTACTTCGCCCTGTCCATATCCGGCACCGGGCAGCGATGCCCACACCTTGCTAACCTTAGTTACCGCAACGTCCACACGCCCGGCGCGCACGTCGCCCAGGGCTCCTTTTTCTCTTATAAGTTCCAGCGCCGCCGCGTCCTGGCTTGCTGGCGAGAAATCACTCAAGCCCAGCTTGCCGCCCACGCGCAGCCAAGTCGGCTTGTTGATCTGGAAAGCGCCCGCCGCCGTCGATACGCATCCCGGGCCGAAACCCGCCCCCGCGCACATGGCATCGCTCAAGCTGCCGCCGCGCCAGCCCAGCACGGCCGGGTGATCGTCAAAGCTGCCAAACGTCGCCCCGCCGAAGAGGATCGAGTAGCCGTTACCGGCGCTTGTTCCCTCCCCTACCCTGATCGCTGCCAAGAATGCCCGCTCGTTCGCCTGTGCTGTCACTTCGTCTACCTCACTAAAATATTCACTGCCGTAATCAAGCGCCTGATTTCCAATGTCTTCCAGATCGGCGCTGTTCGCGCTTTCGCCGCCCTGGCCATCGTCCAGCAGGTACAGCAACAGCAACGCCGCGCCGCCAGCAATGGCGATGACCCGCATATCCATTTACAGCGGCTCTTCAAAGAATTCGAACATGCAGCGCAAAATCGTCGTGATCGTGCCGGACTGCACCACAAAGCCGCGCCCTGGCGGGATTACAATCGGCTCCCGCATGGGGAACACAAATGTTCCGTTTGCCTGGCAGTTCACCGAGCCATTGCGCACGCCAGAGTAGGCTGCGCCCGGATTATCCATAAAGGTGCGCGCCACGCCCGTGGCCCCGCCTAGCAACTTTGGTGATGGATTCTGTCCCGGCGTCAACTTCGGCGCAGTCGAGTCCCACATTGAAATTGACGTTCCTGCATCCACTGATATTGTCATCTGTTCCAGCATCACATTCTTGCCAGACCCTACAGGGTTCCAGAGCTGCAACGTGGCGAAGGATGCCCCCGGGCTGATTGCCGTATCTGCCAGAAATGCTGTGTTTGCCAGGGTGCGCGTGCGCCCCCCGTCCATTATGTCCACCGTGCCGGTAATACGATCATCATGAAAATCGAAGTCGCCCGCGATCAGCACGCCCGTGTTTTGTACGCCGGAACGGTCTTGCACGTTTAGGCTTTCAAAATCAAGGCTCCATACGCCTTGGCCTGGCAGCAGATCGACGTAGCCGCCCTTTGAGGCGCGCACGCGAATAGCGCCCGTACCGCTACGGTATTTGAAGAAACGGCCCTTCACGTCCAGATTCAGGGCTCCGCCTGGCGGTAAATTGAAGTCGTATTGCATGCTATGCCTTCGCCAGAACAGGAGCCATCACCAGCAGGCCAGCAACGACCAAGACGCCGATGATGACCTGCTTTTGTGAGTCGGATGTACCCTTTGCATCGGCGTATGCGCCCTGCAACTGGCCCATGGCAGCCGACTGCGCCGATTGCGCTTTGTCGTATGCGGTTGTCAGGTTTTTTTGCGAGTTTTCCACGAAGCCCAGCGACTTATCGAACAGGTCAGCATAGTTTTTCTGCGAATCCTTTGCGCCGCTGGTAACAGCGCTCAGGGACTGGTCGAAAAGGTTGGCGTAGGTTTTTTGCGATTCCTTGGCACCGCTTGCCACTGCACCGGCAGATTGCGTCACCGCCCCCATCGCCTGATCGAACAGGTTGGCATAGCTGGTGCGTGACTTGTCCGCCTGACTTGCCATCGTGTCTGCCGCCGTATCGAACAGGTTCGCATATTGGTTGATGGCGTTTCCGGCCGTCTTCGTTACCGCATCCGTTCCGGTCGTGAAAATGGCGTCGCCGTAGTCCAGCGCCCGCCCTGTCGTCGTTATGCTGCCCTGCACCGCCGAATTTCCCAGCCCGCCGAAAATCTTTGCCGCCTCACCGGCAAAATCAAACGCGCCCGCAATCGCGCCACCGTCCAGCGTGTTTGTCACGATTGAGCGGCTATCTGTTACCGACGATTTGCTTTCAGTCGATTGGCTTTTACTGCCGCCAAAGCGGCAGATCGGCCCGTATCGGACTTTATGCAATTGCTCTCTGATATTCATAGTTTCTTCCGCATGATTTTTGCCGCTTCGCCATATCCGGCACCTTGCAGCTTGCGCACCAGCCCGGCGCGCTTCGTGTAGATCACCACCGCGTCACAGCCAACGCCGAACACGCGCTCAATTTCCGGCAGCACCTCGCCCACCAGATCGCGCCCGCGCACCATCTGATACGCCACTCGAATGACCAGTTCGCGGCCATGTTCTTGCTGTACCTGTTCCACGATGAATGCCATCGTAGGCTTGCCGTCTGCATCGAGCGCGGCATAGGCATCGCCGCCGCCGATCACATCGTCCACGCCGCACAGGCCCGACCAATCCCACTTATCCACCCCGACCATGTACGCCACGAACTGGCGTGCATGGTCGCGTGGAATAGCCTGGAATTTCATCGTTTCGTCCACAGGTAAATGCCGACACAGATCGCGCCCAGCACCAAGGGATTTTTCAGCATGCCCATCAGGTTGCCCAATTCAGAGCGCGACTGTGCATTGCTGGCCGAGCCGCTGCCGGTACTGACTACCCAGCCCGAGCCGTCATAACCCGAACTGAAATTCGTGTTACTGGTCTGCGGCGTATTGTCGGCAAGCGCCTTTGTGGCCACACCCGCCGCCGCGCCAAACATCTGTGCGAACGGGTCAACCTGCATTTGCGGCGCTGCCATTATTTCGACGCCACGAAGATGACCGCGCCGACCAGCAACAGCACGAACAGCGGGTTCATTTGCGGCGTACTGGTTACGCGGGTAGGTATGTTCGGCTTGCCCAGCACGTAGACATTTCCGAATTCATCCTGCCCGTAGGTCTGTCCGCTGTTGTACAGGGTTTGACCGCCGCCTAACTGGCGATCTACCCATGTATCGAGCGCGAAACCAAAGCGCGCAGCAAGCCACGCGCTTGAGCCGTTATCTTCTTCCATGATGGCCCCTTAGAAAACGCCCAGCGGTTCCAGAACTTCGACTTCGATCACGATGGTTTCACCCGCCGAGAACGTGCCGAGGATTTCCATGGTCTGCGCGTCTCGCGTGTTCAGCGCCTGGCTTTGATTGTCATCGGTTATGAAATCCATCATGTACAGGCCAGCCTGCGGAACTTTTTTGTATTCCTGTTGCTGGTAGTCGTTCAGGGTCTTGATGTTCTCTTCCACCACGACGCCGTTTTTCTTGATCAGCAAGCCGGTCATGTTGGCTGAGAAAATGGCGATGCGCTTGTAGATCGAGCCACCTTCGGACACAGCAAAATGCGGCACCGAAATGGAGAACTGGCCCGATCCGCCGATGGTCTGATTCGAACTGTGCACGCGGGCGATCAAGGGCCGGGTGGACGACTGCGCGGCATCGACTTGCGGGCGGTCAACTTCCGCCCAGGCTTGCAACGTAGGGGCCGTGGCACCGGCAATGGTGATTTCCAGCTTCAAGCTGGTTACGCCCATGGTCGTATCGAGCGAACCCAGCGACTGGCCCAATTCGGTCTTGCTGCGGATTTCGCTGAAATCAAGCACCAGAAAGCCAGCATTGGCCGTGATGCCGCGATACTGCATGCAGGTATCGCGGCGAGCGCCTGACGTGTCGTAGATGATTTTGCCGTTCGCCTTCATCTGAATGCTGGTCAACATGGCTTTCGTCAGCGCCGTGCCGCCCAATTGCAGGGTAATGCGTTCGATTGTAGTGCCCAGCAGGGACGACAGATCGAGCGTTGCGACGCCGTTTGCGACAACGTTATTGAAGGGGAGGCATTTCAAGCGTAAGCCCATGGCGCGCCCCTTACAGTACGTCTTTGAGGACAGGCACGCGCTTACCGATGATGACACCGGCAACGCCCAGGACAGCGGCTTTAGCCAGCTGGTTCGGCACGAATTTATACACGCCAAACAGGATGCCAAGTGCCATCGCCAGTTTGGTCATTTCGGATTGAGTCATGATTTCCTCAGAAAATTGGTAAAAAAAAATGAGAACTGTTGTTCGCAGTCCTCATAGTGTTTTTTTCCATTTCCAAAGGCAAAAATCGGGCCTTAGGCGGTTGCCTTAGGCACCTGCTAATACTTCACGAATCCGCGAACATTTTCTTTCGTTCGCACGTTTCTGTGGATATATTCCAACGGTTTAAGGGACTGAATTTCAGCTATCGACACTTGCAGCGCCTTAGCCATGACTTTTTGATCGTCCTCATAGTTCAGGAAGCCGCAATGAATTTCCGTACAGTTCGACCAGAAAGCTTTGTCCACCTGGGCGGGCCGCTGGCTAGCACCGATCAGCCTTAGACCCTTGTGGCGTCCGATGCTGGTCGCCATCTTCCAGCCAGCCGGCGCATGCGTGGCCTTAGTCACGAATGCCAGTTCCTCCACCAGTAGCCGCAGGTTGCCAGCCTCGACGGCAGCACGACAGAAGGCGTCAAACTGCTTGGCCCTTAGCTTGTCCTCATAGGATGGTGCGAAGGCCAGCCGGAACGCCTTTGCGCCCATGCCGCGTATCGTGTCAGATAGGCGCTCGCTTGACGTGTTCACCAGGGGGCCATACTCGCGCATGTAGTCCCACACGACCAGGCGCTTGTCTACCGGGTCACGCAGGGCGTAATTCTTGATAAATACGCCCTTCCCCGACCCGGTAGCGCCGATGACGGCGATAACGCTTGCGTCATTCGATTGATCTGTCTTCATCGCCTTAGGCCACCGTTTCAGCGGGCAGCGCGTGCGGCTGTTCCTGCTGCCTTAGGCTGTCGTCCTTAGGCGCACGCGCCGCAATGTCGGACTTGATCGCCTTCAC
>NZ_JBNYXS010000046.1:0-7884 GCF_051380775.1 Janthinobacterium pasteuri
TTCCACTGGGCTGGCTGCATGGAAGACTCCCGTTTGTCTACTATGTACCGTCAGACAGCAGGGCCCCAGGAAAATTCTCGCAATTCCCCTACTTATCGGGGACAGAGCCAAAGAAAACGCCCGGACAGGCCGGGCGTGTATTTAATTTGCAACTAATTGCGGCAGCGGCGCCGCCGCGGTTCCCTTAGCCGATGGCGCGCAAGCCGCCGTTGACGACGCGTACGCGGTCGCCCTGGCGCCAGTTCGGCGCAGTGCTCTGGTGCACGGTGCGCGTTTTGCCATTATCGAGGCGCACGACGATGTTGTAGCTGCGCGTGGCGCGCACGCTGCCTTCGATCTGGTTGCCAGCCACGGCGCCGCCAACGGCGCCCAGCACGGTAGCCAGCTGCCTGCCGTGGCCGCCGCCTACCTGGTTGCCCAGCAAGCCGCCGACGACGGCGCCGCCAGCCGCACCCACGCCGCTGCCTTCGGCGCGCGTATTGACTTCATGGATGGCTTCGATCACGCCGCAATTGCCACACACCTGCGGCGCCGGGGCTGCCGCGTATTGCTGCTGTGGTTGCTGTTGGGGCTGCGGCTGGCGCACGGGTTGCTGCTGTGGTTGTTGCTGCGGCGGCAAGGCAGCCAGCGCTTGTGCGCCGGCAGGCTGCAAGTTCGCTTGCGGCTGGTTCGCCTGCAGGCTGGCCAGCTGTTCGGCCGAGGTGCTGGCCGCCAGTGGCTGGGCATCGCCCTGGGATGAGGGCAGCCAGCCCATCAGGGCTGCCGTGCCCACGCCGCAGAACAGCAGGATGGCGACGGCGGCGGCAAGCACCAGCGGGTGGAGGGATTTGGTGGTGGTCATGGAAGGCTCCTTGGTTTTCTTAAATAATAAAATGGGTAGTGCGTGTTATCCGTGCATGCAGCCAGTGTGCTGTGCTGCGTGCCCCGCTTCCGTGCGTCACCGTACATACAGGGACGGTACTGCACCGTAGGCTTGGTAAAAATTATGTCGAGTTGTAACGACACTGAGGAAAAGCAATGCGACCAACGAACGCCAGCATGACCCTGTCCCGCGACGCAGGCCGATCTGGCCTGGGGTCGCCTGCGGGCCCGCTTGACGCCGGCAACCGCTTGCTGGCCAGCCTGCCCGAGCACGACCTGCGGCACCTGACGGCGCTGGTTGATAGCGTCACGGTCGAGGTGGGCGAGGTGCTGTACGAACCGGGCCAGCCCATCGGCTACATCTACTTCCCCGGCGACTGCCTGATCTCGCTGCTGGCAGTGGCGGAAGGACGGATGACACTGGAAGTGGGTTCCGTCGGCCGCGAAGGCGTACTGGGCGCATCCGTCGCGCTGGGTCATGATCTGGCGCAAGTGCGTGCCGTGGTACAACGTTCCGGCACGGCCAGCCGCATCGCGCGGGCGGAGTTCTGCGCCGAGTTTGCCCAGCTCGATTCCCTGCAGCGCCTGCTGTACCGCTACACGGACACCTTGCTGGCGCAAGCCATCCAGATTGCCGTGTGCAGCCGCTTCCACGTGCTCGAGGCACGCCTGGCCCGTTCGCTGCTGATCACGCGCGACCGCCTGCAGTCGGAAAAATTTCACCTGACGCATGAATTCCTCGCCCATACCCTGGGCGTGCGGCGGGTTGGCGTGACCAAGGCAGCCAGCGCGTTGCAACAGCAAAAGCTGATCACCTACAGTCGCGGCAATATCGAAATCCTCGATTCGGCGGGGCTGGAAGCCGTCTCCTGCCGCTGCTACGCGCTGGTCAAGGACAGCGGCGCCATCGGCATGGCCAACGTCTTCGTCTGATTTCCGCATCATTGTGCCGCAGACGCAAAAAAGCGGGGTGGGCGCCTGGGCGCCCACCCCGCTTTCTTGATCTACGATTACTTCGGCTTGACCTGGTTACCGATCACGCCGCCGACGGCGGCGCCGCCGACTGCGCCGATGGCGCTGCCGCCCGTCAGCACGGAACCGGCGACGGCGCCGACGCCGGCGCCGATGGCCGTGTTTTTATCCTGTCCCGACATGTTGGCGCAAGCGGTCAAGCTCAGCAGCAGAGCGGCAACGGAAGTGGTAGCGGCGATTTTTTTAATGATTTGCATGATAGTTCTCCTATGAATTCGGACCTCGTGGCGCCGGCCTGGTAGGGGCCGGTGGAATGTCGTATCGCCACGTGTTCAGGCACGATCACAGAATAGGATTGTGACAAGGCAGGGTCTGTTCGGCAACGCACATAGGGGTGTAACAATTGTAATCGTGCACGGCCCGCCCTATCTTTCCCTATTATTCAGCGGTGTTTGCGCGGTGTCTTGCCCGGTTTCGGCGCCACCGGCTTGGCGCGCGCCTGGGTCAGCAGGGCTGCGCATTCGCTATCCTCGCCGGGACCGGTATTGACCAGCGGCAGCAGGGCAGCCACGGGCGCTACCACGGCCAGCGCCAGGGCGCCGCCGGCGCGCAGGGCCAGCACGCCCTTGTCGACGCTCACGTCGGGCTTGCTGAAGGTACCCTGCACATACAGGGGCGAGCGCAGCGAAAAGACGCGCAGCCCCTTGCTGTCCGGCTGCAAGGTCAGGTTCAGTTGCTCATTGGCCAGGTTGACCGTGCCGTCGATATGCAGCACCGCATCGTCCGTGTCGACGATGAACTGGCGCGTGTGCATCAGCCCCTTGGTGGCGACGAAATCGGCGGCCATGCAGTTCAGCTTGACCTGCTTGTCGCCCACCAGCTTGGTCAGCACGACACTGCCGATATTCAAGCCCATTTCTTCCAGCAGCAGCTTGCTGATGCTGCCCCGGTTGATCAGCGCGCGCACTTCGCCGTTCGAACTGCCCAGCAGGCTGGCGACGGAATTGCCCGTCGCCGACAGCGAAGCGTCGCCATTGATTTCGCCTACGCTCGCTTGCAGGGCCGGCAGGCGGGGAAACAGTTGCTGGATGTGCAGATGGCGGGCGCTCGCTTTGAGCTCGGCGGCGATGCCGTTGGCGATGACCTTGCCGCTGCCGTCGAGCTTGATCTGCGACGTCAGGGTACCGCCCGCCACATTGAAGTTGAGCGGCGTCAAGGACAGCACGCCGTCCGTCAGCACCACATGCGTGTCGAGCTTGCTGATCGGCAGTTCGGCGTCGCGCGTGATTTTATCGGCCGTGTAGCGCACATCGGCGTCCAGGCTGGTCCAGCGCTCCGTCTTGAAGGTTTCCACCGGCAGCACGCGGCCGGCCGGCTGCGTCGACGGCACGCCCCGTTCCTTCTTGCTGGCGCTGGAATCGGCGCCCACCAGCGGACCCAGGTCGGAAAATTGCAGCAGGCGCGAGTGGACTTCACCCGTCAGGCGCTTGCGCGGCGTGCTGGCCGAAAAGGCCAGCTTGCCTTCGACGTCGCTGGAACCCACCTTGCCGCTGAACTGGTCGTACACCCATTCGCCGCCGCGCGGCGCCAGGGTGCCCGTCAAATGGCCTTCCGTACTGAAATGCGGCGTTTCCGGCAGCAGCACGCCCGTCAATGGATACAGCCGCGCCATGCTGGGCCCGGAAATTTTCAGGCGCACGTCGAGTGCGGCCAGGTCCGCCGGGCGCGTCAGCGTGCCTTCGATGGCCACGCTGCTGTCGTTCGCGCGCATGTCGGCCTGGATGGGGAAGGGCCTACCTTGCTGCTGCAGCGACAACACACCGCCCGCCTTGCCGCCGCCCTGGATGCTTTCGCCACGGTAGTTGCCGGACAGTTTCCACGCGATGCCGTAGCGCGCATCGTTCGCGATGGTGTCGATATCGGCGCGCATCGCCGTGTGCGTGACGTCATCGTCCAGCGTCACGCTGCCCTTGCTGAAGACCACGCTTTGCAGTTCCAGCTGCCACGGCGACGGCTGCTCCTGCCTGTCGAAGGTCCAGTTGTTCTTGCCATCCTTGTTGCGCAGCAAGCGCACCTGTGGCGCGTCGAAGCGCAATTGCGGGATGATGATTTTCTTGTCCAGCAGTGCCAGGGGATTGAGTGAAAACGCCAGCTGGCGCACGCTGGCCAGCTGCGCCTGTTCATCCGTCTCTGCCATGGCGCTCGGGTTGCCCAGGCGTACGTCTTGCGCCTGCAAGTGCGGCCATGGCAGGTAGGTGCGCCAGCTTTGTTTTCCCGCAGTCGGCGGCTGCTGCCACGTCAGCGACAGGTCGCCCGCAATGGCGAAGGGCCGGCCGAGCGCTTCGCTGGCGCGCGCATTGAGCCACGGCTTGGCGCGGTTCCAGTCCATATTGAGCAGGACGACGGCGGCCGTGACGGGCAGGGCGACGAGCACGGCGGTGCTGGCGAGGGCGATTTTCTGGCGGCGTGAGAGGGAGATAAAACGTGGCATAGGGTGTGGGGTAAGAAGTGTTTCTTTCTGGACAGAAGCAAGATGCTACAGGAATCGCTACAAAGGGGGGGCGTTTCAGGTTTTGCTGGCGCAGGCGTGCGCTGGCGCACCTTGCCCATGCAAGTATTGTCGATTTCTCACTCTATGTGCGGCACCGAACGGATATGCGGGGAGCCGAAGCCTATAACGTCATACATCAAACGCCGTTCCTGATTCCAGATGCACCGACGTATGAAACTTACCGCTTAACATTCTCCAGGAGAAGAAAAATGACAAACCGAGATTTCACGATGTCCCCACTGGCCGCCCTGGCTGCTTGCGCCACCGCCGTCGTCCTGATGACGGGCTGTTCCAGCCTGAAAACGCCAGCCACGGCCGATGTCGCCGTGTCGCGCGCCGCCGTCGATAACGCCGCCAGCGCTGGCGCCGCCGACCTGGCACCCGATGAAATGCGTTCGGCCCGCGAAAAAATGCGCATGGCTAACCAGGCCTTGAAAGATCGCGACTACAAACTGGCACGCGACCTGGCCGACCAGGCGCAGGCCGATGCCAAGCTGGCGCAAAGCAAGGCCAACTCGGCCAAGGCCACCAGCGCCGCTGATGAAATCAACGAGAACATCCGCGTCATGCGTGAAGAACTCGACCGTGCCAACCAGCAAGCGCCGAAACAATAACTAACAATAAGAACAGAACAGGACCCCATCATGAAAAAAGCTACTTACACCACCATTCCCGGCCTGCTGGCCATGGCCGCTTTAGTTGCCGCCTGCAGCTCCGCACCGACCACCACCAGCCTGCTCGACCAGACGCGCGGCGACTACATGGCGGCGCAATCGAACCCGCTGGTGTCGACCTATGCACCACGCGAATTCCGCGAAGCGAGCGCTGCGCTGGAAGCGGCGAACGCCGCCGCCACGCGCCAGGATGACAGCGAAAAGGTCGACAAGCTGGCCTACCTGGCCAAGCAAAAAATTGCTACGGCACAAGAGGTAGCCAAGCAGAAGGCAGCGGAAGCCGATGTGGCCAACGCCGGCAAGCAGCGCGACCAGTTGCGTCTCGATGCGCGCACGCAGCAGGCTGACCAGGCCACGGCGCGCGCCCAGGCGGCGCAAGCCGATGCGGAAGCGGCCAAGGCCCAGGCGCAATCGGCCGAAGCATCGGCCCGTGACGCCACGGCCCGCGCCGCCGCGCTGGAAGTGCAGCTGGCCGACCTGGCCGCCAAGAAAACCGAACGCGGCATGGTCATTACCCTGGGTGACGTGCTGTTTGGCACGGACAAGGCGAACCTGACGGCCGATGGCGCGAATACGGCACGCAAGCTGGCCGATGTGCTGAAAAACAACCCGCAGCGCACCGTGCTGATCGAAGGCTTTACGGATAGCACGGGCGGCTCCGCGCACAACCTGGAATTGTCGCAGCGCCGCGCCGAATCCGTGCGCAATGCGCTGTTGGAACAAGGCATCGGCCGCGACCGCGTCGCCACCAAAGGCTATGGCGCCGCCTACCCGGCCGCCGGCAATGACAGCGCGGCGAACCGCCAGCTGAATCGCCGGGTGGAAATCGTCTTGTCGGAAGATAACACGGCCATTCCCGCCCGCCGTTAAGCTGCGCCCGTTGGCGCGGCAGTACCCAGGCAGCACCGGCCGCATGTCGGCCGGTGGATACCCATGCAAGATTTGAAAGGAAACATCATGACACAAACATCTGTTGAGATTCCAGCTGGCATCGACACGGCCGCCATCCGCGCTGCCGCCAAAAACCTGGACGACGGCGCCGTGACGGCCGGCTACCAGGGCGACCGCCAGGAATTGATTACGCTGCTGAATGGGGCGCTGGCCACCGAACTGGTGTGTATTGCGCGCTATAAACGCCATTACTACACAGTGAGCGGGCGCGACAATGGCAGCATCAAGGCCGAGTTCCTTGAACATGCGCAGCAGGAGCAGGAGCACGCCGACTGGCTGGCCGAACGCATCGTGCAACTGAATGGCAAGCCAGATTTTAATCCTGCAACATTGCTTGCGCGTAGCCATGCCGAGTATGATGACTCCGAAGACGTGCAAAGTATGGTGCGTGCCAATTTGATCGCGGAACGGGTAGCGATCGAGTCGTATCGCCAGATGATCGTGAAAATTGGCGACAAAGACCCGACCACACGCCATTTGTTGATCAAAATCATGGCTGTCGAGGAAGAGCACGCCGATGATATGCGCGATCTGATGGAATAGTGTTTTTGAGTAAAGTAGGTATAGTAACTACATTCATCCATAGCTAAGGAGCTAAACCATGTTGGAAAACAATATCACCACCGTCAATAATGATGTCAAAACCCTGGTCAAGGATGCGCAAGCCCTGTTCAGCGCCGCTGCCGCCCTGACCGGCGAAAAAGCCGATGAAGTGCGCGTCAAAGGCATGAAAACCCTGGATGCCGCCCTGGCCAAGGCGCACGAAGCGCAAGCGTCGGCTATCGTTGCCACCAAGCAGATGGCTGCCCAGGCAGACGGTTACGTCAAGGAAAACCCATGGCGCACGGTGGCCGTCGCCGCTGGCGTCGGCGTGCTGGTCGGCTTCATCCTGGGCCGCAAGTAATCCACCGTCAGGAGCGATATGGACAAGTCTGCTTCGTCTCACCAGGGGCCGGGATTGATCGGCTCGGTCGCCGGCCTGGCCAAAAACGCTGTCGGACTGATGTTGTCGCGGCTGGAACTGGCCACCATCGAACTGTCGGAAGTGCGCAATCACATGCTGCAGCTGGTGGTCATTTTCGCCCTGGCGACGGTGGCCGGCTTGTTTGCCATCGCTTACGGCAGCGTGCTGATCGTTTTCCTGGCCTGGGATAGCCTGGGCTGGAAGATCCTGGCGATCATGACGGTCGTGTTCGTACTGCTGGCCATCGCGCTGGTCATGTATGCGCGCGCCATGCTGCGTCAAGGAAAGTTGTCCATGCCCGCCACCATGGCGGAATTGAAGGCCGACCGCGACATGCTGATGTAAGCTGCTGGCGGGAACCACCTGGACTTGTACCGGAACGGTGCCCGCCATGTCCAGCCTGCCTTACGAGGAGAATTCATGTCGGAAAACGACAAACTGGCGGTGCAAGCCGCCCGCAAGCGCCTGCTGATCGCCCAGGGCGAAATGTATCGCGTGGGCATCGTGCATGCGCGCGCCAACGTGGGCTATGCCCTGCGTCCCGAATCGCTGCTGCAGGGCGTGGTCGGGACGGCTGTCGGCTTTGCCGGCCACCGCGTCGAGTCCCTGCTGGCACCGGGCGGCATGCGCCTGCAAGGTGCCATGCCTTACGTGCTGACGGCGTTATCGTTTATCGGACGCAAGAAGCTGGTCAAACCGGCCCTGGTCCTCGTGGCCGTGGCCGCCGTTGCCGCCAGTTGGCTGCGCCGCAAGCGCTGAAGCCGCCAATACCCGCAACGCCGTCATCGACGGCGTTTTTTTTGGCTATGTCACCGTAAGGTGTGGGAACTCTCCCATGGTTGCCTTCAACAATGTTTCTGGGGAGCGGATGCGTCCGGCGTCGAGTATCCAGCGCCACCCCAGATAATTCG
>NZ_JBNYXS010000047.1:0-7039 GCF_051380775.1 Janthinobacterium pasteuri
GACCGTGAAACAACTTTGCGCCGATGATAGTGCTGCAACCAGTGTGAAAGTAGGTTATCGTCAGGCTTGTTATTCGAAAAAACCCCCATCGGTGATCCGCTGGGGGTTTTTTTACGTTTAGAGATTTGTCATGAGTTGTGCCATTGATCGGTGCTACAGTGCGCAATTGCCCTAAAACGCATACAGATGGACTATCAACAACTTTCTATGCAGCGCCGCAACCATCCGGCCTGGCGTTTGCTCGCCGCCGATCATGCGCCGATGATCGCCAGTTTCCTGCACCATCATTTTATTGCGCCCAATATCCGTACCATCGCGCGCCAGCAACTGGCATCGCATCTGGACGATCATCTGTATCATCTGCATGAACTGGCTGGCGAGGTGTTGTTTCCCAAAAGCGCGACAGCGTATCTGGACGACTGGGCTTCCGATGAACGGAGCTGGCTACGCAAATACTATCCAAGCGGGCAAGACGAACCGCACTATGATCTGACGTCGCCGACCGAACAGGCAATCGAATGGCTGCTTGGCCTGGGCCAGCGCCAATTCATCGGTACCGAATCGCGCCTGATAACGGTATTCGATCTGCTGCGGCAGATTATCGATGGCACGGAATTGAATCCCCGTACCCGTATCGCCGAACTGCAGAAACGCAAGGCAGCCATCGATGCGGAAATCGCGCAAATCGCCCAGGGCCGGCTCGACATGATGGAGCCGACCCAGATACGCGAACGCTTCCTGCAAATGTCGTCGACGGCGCGCGAACTGTTGTCGGACTTTCGCGCTGTCGAGCACAATTTTCGCAGTCTGGATCGCTCGGTGCGTGAACGTATCGCCACCTGGAAGGGCAGCAAAGGTGAATTACTGCAGGAGATTTTCGGCAAGCGTGATGTGATCGCCGATTCCGACGAGGGGAAAAGCTTTCGCGCCTTCTGGGATCTGTTGATGTCGCCATCGCGCCAGGATGAATTGACGGCGCTGCTGAATGCGGTAATGGCACTCGATCCGGTGCGTGAACTGGCGCCCGATGGCCGTTTGCTGCGGATACATTACGACTGGCTGGAGGCGGGTGAGGTGACGCAGCGCACGGTGGCCCGTTTGTCCGAACAGCTGCGGCGCTATCTCGATGACCAGGCATGGCTGGAAAACCGCCGTATCATGCAGCTGATACGCGATATAGAAAAAAAGGCGCTTGATGCGCGCGCAGTCATCGAGCATGCCGTCTTTATCGAAATCGATGTCGCTGGGCCGGATGTGATGGTACCCATGGATCGCACTTTGTTTACACCGCCATTCAAACCGGTGATCTTGCATAGCGTGCTCGATGAAATGGCTGAGCCCATACCATCGGAAGCCCTCTTCGGTCAGGTCTACGTCGACCGCTTGAAACTGGCGTCGAACGTTCAGCGCGCGTTGCAAGAGCGTAAGCAGATTTCACTGGCCTCGCTGATCGCCGAGTATCCGCTTGAGCAGGGCTTGGCGGAACTGGCCACTTATCTGAGCCTGGCGACGCAGGAATTGCCCAGCGTGATCGACGACACGCAAGAAGAAACGATACACTGGACCGATGCTCAAGGTCGTGCGCGCCTTGCCACGGTGCCTCTCCTTATTTTCAGCACATGATGAATTCTTCCAGCGAAACGCATTACAGCCAGATCCTGATCGCCTTGATGCAAGGCGTGTTGTACCAGGAAAACGATGTCGCCTTGTGGCAGCCCCTGCTGCTGTTGCAAGCGCGCGTGCGCGATTATTGCCAGCAAATCGGACTGGAGCTGATCCTCGATGAAGCCGAGGGCTATGCCTACCTGCGCCAGCGCGCCACGCCGGAAGGGGAAGTTGCGCTGCCTCGCCTGGTGCCGCGCCGCCAGCTCAGTTATCCGGTCAGTTTGATCCTGGTGCTGTTGCGTAAAAAGCTGGCGGAGTTCGACAGCAATGGCGGTGATACGCGATTGATCGTCAGTCGTGAGCAGATCACCGAACAATTGCGCCTTTTCCTGCCCGATACCGCCAATGAAGCACGTTTGCTCGACCGCATGGAGACGCATCTGAACAAAGTGGTCGAACTGGGCTTCCTGTATCGTTTGCGTGGACAGGAGCATCAATTTGAAGTGCGGCGCATTTTGAAGGCCTTTGTCGATGCGCAATGGCTCAGCGATTTCGAGCAGCGCCTGAATGATTACGCCGGTCATGGCATGAGCCTGTGGGGAGAGGCTGGATGACGGTGCGTGACCATGAGGACGGTGTAATGCCGCAGCTTGATTTCGCCGACCCGGCGGCCATGGAGCGCGCCGGCTTTCGCCTGCATCACTTCGAAGTCTTGAATTGGGGCACCTTCCATGCGCGTGTGTGGAAACTGCATCCGGGTGGCGACAATCTGCTGCTGACCGGCGACATCGGTTCTGGCAAGTCGACGCTGGTCGACGCCATCACCACCTTGCTGGTTCCCGCTCAAAAGATTTCTTATAACAAGGCTGCTGGCGCCGACGCGCATGAGCGCAGCCTGCGCACGTATGTGCTCGGCCACTACAAATCGGAACGCGGCGACACTGGCAACACGGCGCGCGCGGTCGCCTTGCGTGACCAGAATACTTATGCCGTGATCCTCGGCGTGTTTTATAACGAGGGCTACGATCAGACTGTGACCCTGGCGCAGGTCTTCTGGCTCAAGGATGCACGCGGCCAGCCCGAGCGCTTTTATGTCGTGGCGGACAGTGCCTTGTCGATCGCAGACCAGTTCGCCGGCTTCGGCACCGATATCAACCAGTTGCGCAAGCGCCTGCGCGCCAGCAAGGGTGTCGTTCTGCACGATACCTTTCCGCCCTATGGCGCCGATTTCCGTCGCCGCTTCGGTATCGGCAATGAGCAGGCGATGGAATTGTTTCACCAGACGGTGTCGATGAAATCGGTCGGCAACCTGACCGACTTCGTGCGTGAGCACATGCTCGAAGCGTTTCCCGTCGAAGAGCGCATCGCCGCCCTGATCGCCCATTTCGATGATTTGCATCGCGCGCACGAAGCGGTACTGAAGGCGAAACAGCAGATCGAGCAATTGTTGCCGCTGACTGCCGACTGCGCACGTCATGCCAGCTTGCAGCAGCAGGATGAGCAATTGCGCGGCTGCCGCGAAGCGCTGCGGCCGTGGTTTGCCTCCTTGAAAAGTGACTTGCTGGAAAGCCGTCTGGAACAACTGGCGCTGGAGCTGGAAAAAACCACTGCCCGCCTGCAACGGCTGCAACAGTTGCGCGGCGAGCAAGGCGTGCGCCGCGATGAAATCCGGGAAGCCATTTCTGCCAACGGCGGCAACCGTCTGGCGCAGATCGACGTCGAGATTGCGCGTCAGCAAACGTTGCAGGATGAACGCGCGCGGCGTGGCGCGCAATATGATGAATTGGCGCAAGCGCTTGGGTTGCCGGGCGCGGCTGATGAGGAAGGCTTTCGTGCCAATTTGCGCGCCATTGACACTGGCCAGGCGCAATGCATGGTGCAGCATGACGAGTGTCAGAACAGCCTGACCGAGGCGGGTGTGAAAGTACATGAACTCGGTGCCAGCCATGGCGAGCTGACGGCAGAACTTGAATCGTTACGCCAGCGGCGCTCGAATATTCCAGGCCAGATGCTGAAACTGCGCGACTTGCTGTGTGGCGCGCTGGATCTCGATGGTGACGAGCTGCCCTTTGTTGGCGAGCTGATCCAGGTACGCGACGATGCCAGTGAGTGGGAGGGGGCGGCCGAACGCCTGCTGCACAATTTCGGTCTGGCGCTGCTGGTGCCGGAAGTCCATTATGCGGCGGTGGCGGCATGGGTGGACCGTAGCCATCTCGGCGCCCGCCTGGTCTATTTTCGGGTGCGTGCAGTCAGCGTGCCGGAAGCGCGGCCGCTGCATCCGGATTCGCTGGTGCGCAAGCTGTCCATCAAGCCCGATTCGGTCTTCTATCCCTGGATCACCAGTGAACTGGCACGGCGCTTCGACTATGCCTGCTGTGATTCACTGCAACAATTTCAACGCGAAAAACTGGCCATCACGCGCAATGGCCAGATCAAGGCGGGTGGCGAGCGTCACGAAAAGGATGACCGCCATCGTCTCGATGACCGTGCGCGCTATGTGCTGGGCTGGACCAACCACTCCAAGATCGCGGCGCTGGAAAAGCAGGCCCGTGACCTGGCGTTGCGCATCACCGCCCATGGCGCACGCATCAGGGCACTGAAGCTTGAACGTCAATCACATCAGGAGCATCTGGGCCAATGGCAGCAACTGGCGCTGTTCCAGCATTTCGGCGATCTGGACTGGAAGCCGCTGTTGCTGGCGATCGAACAATTACTGCGTGAAAAAGAGGCACTGGAAGCGGCGTCGGATTTGTTGCGTGAACTGCAGAGTCAGCTTGAAGCACTGACGCAAGCGCAAGCCGGCACGGACGAGGACATCAGCCGTCACACCACTGAGCATGCCAGGCTCAGCGAACGTCAAGATCAGGCACGGCGCCAGTTGGCCGACTGTGCACAGTTGCTGGAGGCCACACCTGAGCACGCGCGCGACCTGTATTTTCCCCTGCTGCTGCAATTGCAGGCGGAAGCCCTGGGCGAACACAAGCTGACGGTGGAGTCGTGCGATAACCGCGAAAAAGACATGCGTGGCTTCTTGCAAGCGCGTATTGATGCCGATAGCAAGAAAATCGCCAGTTTGCGCGACCGTATCATCAATACCATGAGCGATTACGTCACGGCCTGGCCGCTCGATACGCGTGAGGTCGATGTGAGCATCAATGCCGCTGGCGAATTCGGCAAGATGCTGGCGGCACTGCAGGCCGATGATTTGCCGCGCTTTGCGCAGCGCTTCAAGGAGCTGCTGAATGAAAACACGATCCGCGAAATTGCCGGCTTTCAGTCGCAGCTCAAGCGTGAGCGGGAAACCATCCGCGAACGCATCGATATCATCAACCGCTCGCTGCACGATATCGATTACAACCCCAACCGCTACATCGCGCTGGAAGCCGAGCCTAACCTGGACGCCGACCTGCGCGACTTCCAGGCCGACTTGCGTGCCTGCACCAAAGGCGCGCTGACCGGGTCGAGCGACGAAGAATATTCGGAAGCCAAGTTTCTGCAGGTAAAAACCATCATCGAGCGTTTCCGGGGCCGCAGCGGCAGCGCCGAGGTGGACAAGCGCTGGACGCGCAAGGTAACCGATGTGCGCAACTGGTTTGTCTTTTCGGCTTCCGAGCGCTGGCGCGAAGACGACCGCGAGCATGAACATTACACCGATGCCGGCGGCAAGTCTGGCGGACAGAAGGAAAAGCTGGCCTATACCGTGCTGGCCGCCAGCCTGGCATACCAGTTCGGCTTGGAGTGGGGGGTGGTGCGCTCCCGTTCCTTCCGTTTTGTCGTGATCGATGAAGCGTTCGGCCGCGGTTCGGACGAATCTGCACGATATGGACTGGAACTGTTCAGACGCATGAATTTGCAATTGCTCATCGTCACGCCGTTACAAAAAATTCATATCATCGAACCCTATGTTGCCGGGCTGGGTTTTGTGCACAGCGAAGAAGGGCGGCAATCGATGTTGCGTTACCTGAGCATTGAGCAATACCAAGCCGAACGCAAGGCGCATCCCGTATGAATGACATGAGCAGCAACTGGACCTCGCCAGCGGCCATTCGAGCCCAGCTACTGCGCCTGTGGGACAGTGGCCGCCTGTTGGCGGCGCATGTGAATGGCAACTCGATATTTCCATGGACACCTAATTTACGCCAGCCGGGGACGGCCACCCTGGGCGAGCAATTCGACGAAGTGAGGCGCTGGATACGGCAGCTTGACGAGGGCAGCAAGAGCCATAAGGGACAAGGCTATGCCATCGAATGGCGTGACATCAATCATCGTCAGCTGGGGCGTAACCGTATGCCGGCCAGTGTCGTTGTGGCTGATGAAGCCGACGCATTGTGGCTGATCGGAAAAGGTGCTGAAAAACGGCGCTTCGAGCAACTGTCAACCCTGACGCTGCAGGCTTTTCCGGTTTTGGCCGGCTGGATCGCGCGCCGGCCGATGCTGTTGCTGGAACATGCGCCCGCATGGGAGCGCATCGTCCTGATCTTGCAGTGGTTTGTCGCCCATCCCCGCCCGCATCGCTATTTGCGCGAGCTCGACATTCCTGGGGTGGACAGTAAGTTCATCGAAACGCGCAAGGCTTTGCTGGCGGAATTGCTGGACCAGCTCATGCCGTCGGAGGCAATTGATATGCAGGCGATCGGTGCCCGTCAATTTGAAGCGCGTTATGGATTGCTGAGCAAGCCGGCATTGATACGCTTTCGCCTGCTCGATGCGCGCCACCATATCGGTGGGCTGTCTGACTTGAGCGTACCCGTGGCGCAGTTTTCTGCCTTGCGGACCACGGTAAAACGCGTCTTTATCACCGAAAATGAAATCAATGGGCTGGCATTTCCGGAGGTAGCGGACAGCATGGTGATCTTCGGTGGCGGGTATGGTGTCGACCGCTTGGGAGGTTTGCCTTGGCTAGCGGACTGTGAGGTGATTTACTGGGGCGATATCGATACCCATGGTTTTGCCATTCTTGATCGCTTGCGCGAATACTTGCCCCACGCACGTTCCATGTTGATGGATATCGCAACCCTTGAAGCGCATCGCTTATTATGGGGCAGTGAAGAACAACATAAACGTTATGCTGGTAATCTGACTCGCTTGACGGATGAGGAGCAAGCTTTGTTTCGCATGTTACGTGACAATACCTTGGGAGAGTGCGTCCGCATGGAGCAGGAACGGCTGGGTTTTCACTGGGTCCGGTCGGCCATTTAAAATATCGCCTGAAAGCCTTGCTACTATCGGAGCGCTTGGCTATAATTCGCCCCCTCGCTGAACGATGCATGCAAATGCTGAGTGAAGTGGGTAAAAAAGAAGGTTGACGAAATGCTGAAAACGCTTCATACTCTTCCTTCTTCGCAGCTGACAAACACAACGCTTTGTCGATAGCGCGAAAGCAGTACCGAATACAGTTCTTTAACAATTAACAGTCGATAAGTGTGGGCATTTG
>NZ_JBNYXS010000048.1:0-5576 GCF_051380775.1 Janthinobacterium pasteuri
ACATCAAATGCCCACACTTATCGACTGTTAATTGTTAAAGAACTGTATTCGGTACTGCTTTCGCGCTATCGACAAAGCGTTGTGTTTGTCAGCTGCGAAGAAGGAAGAGTATGAAGCATTTCGCTACGTCCGTCAACTCCTTCTTTTTTACTACATCACCGTTTCCGGTGATCCTCAACTGCCGCATTTGACTGCGTCTCATTGGGGAGGCGAACTATAGCAAAGCCGCCTACCGGCGGCAAGCTTTATTTCAGCAATTCGGCAACCGCCATGCCCACCTCGGTCGTACTGGCGCCCCCGCCCATGTCCGGCGTACGCGGACCATGCTCGAGCACCTGCTCGATGGCGCCCAAAATCGCGTCATGTGCGGCCGTGTAATTGGCATCGCCATTACCGAGGAAATCGAGCATCATGGCGCCAGACCAGATCATGCCGATCGGGTTGGCGATATTCTGGCCATAGATATCGGGTGCGGAACCGTGCACTGGCTCAAATACTGAGGGGAAAGTGCGATCCGGATTGATATTGGCCGACGGCGCGATGGCAATCGTTCCTGTGCACGCGGGGCCCAGGTCAGACAGGATGTCGCCAAACAGATTCGACGCCACCACTACGTCGAAGCGCTCAGGGCTCAATACAAAGCGGGCCGCCAGAATGTCGATATGGTATTTATCCCATTGCACATCGGGGAACGCTGGCGCCATCGCTTCGACCCGCTCATCCCAGAATGGCATGCTGATCGCGATGCCATTCGATTTCGTCGCCGATGTCAGGTGTTTTTTAGGCCGGCTTTGCGCCAGCTCAAATGCATACTTGACGATGCGGTCGACGCCCTTGCGCGTAAACACGGATTCCTGCAGCACCGTTTCGCGCTCTGTCCCCTCGAACATGCGCCCGCCCACGGACGAATATTCTCCTTCCGTATTTTCACGCACCACATAAAAGTCGATATCACCCGGCTTCTTGTTCGCCAGCGGACACGGCACGCCCGGCATCAGCCGCACGGGACGCAAGTTGACGTATTCGTCGAACTCGCGCCGAAATTTGAGTAACGACCCCCACAGCGAAATATGGTCAGGCACCTTGTCCGGCCAACCCACGGCGCCAAAATAGATGGCGTCGAAATCCTTGAGCTGCGCAAACCAGTCCGAGGGCATCATTTGCCCGTGCTCCAGGTAATAGTCGCAATTGGCCCATGCCATGGTCGTAAACTGCAGGTCGATATTGAAACGGCAGGCGGCGGCCTCAATCACACGCAAGCCTTCCGGCATGACTTCATTGCCGATGCCGTCACCGGCGATGACCGCGATTTTATGTGCGCTCATGGGAAACCCTGTTGAAAATAGACGATGGAAGCCCGTATTACATCTGCTGCGCCACGTCCGGGTACAGTCGCGCCAGCACATCGGCAGTGATCGCCGTGATGATGGGCTGCACACGTTCGGCCGCCAGCTCATTGGACTTTTCGCGGCGCACCTCTTTCCACAACTCGGCCAATGCGCCCTCATGGCGCGCTACCGCCTGCTCGACTTCATCCTGCCAAAAGGCCGGTGCCTCGCTTTCGACAAAGTTGCCGCGGCCGCGGCCAAAGTGCGCCACCGCCAAGTAACGCAGCACACCCGCTACCACCAGGGTACGCAGGAAGGCATCCGTAAATTGCATGGTGGGCTCGTTGCGGTCCGTGCCGGAATTAAAACCCCAGGCGGCACCCGCAAACGTCAGTGCTCCGACGACACCGCCAAGCAAGGCGCCCGTGCCCAAGGTCAGGCCACCGGAAATCAGGTCGGCCGACAAGCCAGTCGCCGCACCGGAAATCATGGCGCCCAATAGCCCCGCTTGCGCCTTGTCGATCGGCGCGCGCACGGCGAAATTTTCCCGTATCCGGCTATTGATCTTATGCGCGTCGGTAGGGTCGAGTTTGTGCAAGATCAACAGTTCACGCGTGGTGACACCGCTGTGCGTATTGAGCCGCGCCACCAGGCTGGCCATCGCCTTTTCCTGGCGTTGCTGCTCTGCGTTCTTGCCTATGCCCACGACCTGCAAGGCCGATTTCAGCAAGCCCTTGGAGACGGGCTCGATGGCTTCGCGATCCTGCCCAGCCGCGGCCAACTGCGTGGCTAGCAAGTGCATGGCCTGCTGGAAACGCGCCGTGTTCTGCGCTTGCCAGGTAGCAAACAAACGCGCATAGCCGGCTTGCTGTGACTGCGGCAACAATTTCCCCACGGCTTCGTAAAACACACGCTCATGTACCCAGCAGCGGGCAAAGGCATCAAGCGCCAGGACGTCGCGCACGATGGGATATTGCTGCAAATGTTCGCGCCAGCGCGCCTGCTCGCCGTGTTCCTCATTGCCAGGACGTGGCGGCCCCATCTGATTGAGCAAGACCACCACGGGCTTGCCCAGCCATTCCAGGATTTTCATTTCCGCTGGTAAATAACCCGCATCTCTGGGATGTTCCGAGGAATTGACCAGGTACAGCACCACGTCGGCCGCGTCCTTGGCCGTGCGCAGCGCTTGCTGGCTGAGCCAGAACGGACGGTCACGGTAACGGTCCAGCACTTCGCGCAGGAACCAGCCGATGGGATTGCCCGACTGACCCAGACGCTTGAGCAGGCGCACGGAGTCGCCAAAGCCGGGCGTGTCCCACAATTGCAGGGCATCACCCTGCGGCGTTGCCAGCAAAGTATGCGATTCCGCAAACACGGTCACGTGGGCGGCGTCGCGCACTTCGCCGATATCCACGCCCACCAGGGTGCGCGCCAGGGTGGTCTTGCCATTATTCGTATGCGAAATCAGTGCAAACTGAATCTGCACCGCATCATCCTGGACATCTTTATTCACATTCACACTCATGTTGCTGCCGATACTTTCAAGCCGACACCGGCATCGAGCGGGTGCAAGGCAGGATTGAGCAAATTGACCAGGGTGGCCGGGGTTTGATGGAACAGGCAAAATTGTTGCCACAAGGCGACTCTTTCCGCCAAACGGGCGGCATTATCCACCTGCTCGCCAGCGCGCTCCAGGTAGCTGGACTCGTCGATCAGGACGGCGATGCCCCGTGTCGACGAGCGCACCAGATAATCGAGGAAGGCGCCGTGATTTTCTTTTTCCGGCGTCGCCGTCAAATTGAACAGCACGGCCGTGATGTTGACTTGCGAATCATTCAAGTCTGTGCCGCGCAAGACCTCCTGCGGCTCTTCACCATACGACGTCGATGGGCGCAGCATCATGCGCCCCTGCTCGCCAAACAGCATGATGGACAGCTGGCCCAAACCTTTGTGGCGCGCCTCATCGACAGTAAAGCTGTAGGGCAAGACACGCAACATGCCGCCCGTGGCCACGCCGATGCTTTCATTGAGCTTGCGGAAATATGGTTGATCGAGATCCAGTGGAAAGTGCTTGGCCAGGCGCGCGGCACGCCAGTTGTTGACCAGAGCCAGGATCAGGCGGGGAACCACGACCAGCAAGAAAATCGTTGCCGCATACAAATGCACCCAGCGCGCGCCGCCTTCCACGGTCGTCGTTTGCGGGAAGCGCAGTGCTTCGATTTCCGCCAGCGAAAAGCCTTGCAAATGAAACAGGGCAATCGCTGGCGCAAACAGGGTCGAAAGCAGGCTGTGCACCTGACTGGCATTCAGGAACGTGCTTTCCCAGCCGGCCGCGTATTGCGACAGGAAGCCGCGCGCATACAGCGAGGCGACGGCGCCGATGGCAAACATGGCGGCGCTCAGGTGGATGGTACGGCTCAGGCGCGCGGCCGTCAGCTTGGCGCTCAGGTGCGCCCATTCCCCCATGAAACTGAGCAAGCCCGAGGACAAGGAGTGCGGGAGTTTGCGCGGCAGGGCCAAGCGGCCCACGCTCAGGTGGCGCACCAGCCCCGCTTTCGGCCAGCCGAGGGAGTGCGAGGGGATGCATAGCCAGATCAGCAAGCCCAGGTAGACCAGAACATTCCAGGCGATGATCAACAGCAAGGGCGCCGACAGCAGGTCGACGCGGTGCGGATCGGTGATGCGGTCGAGGCCGGCCCCCAGCAGCAGGGCCAGCAATGGCAAGGTCAGCGCCAGGGTCTTCATGCCGTTGCGACGCTTCGCGAAAGCCGCGAAGGCGGGGGTGCGCTCGGTGATGCGTTTGATGATCAGCTCGGAGCGCTGCTGCAGGAAATCGTCACCCGTGACTTCGGCCTGCTTGCCCGAGGCTTGCCACTGCGCAAGCTCACGCGCGCTGCGGCTGGCATACATGCGGTCGTCCTCGCTGAGGACTTCTTTTTTCTGGTCGGCCGTTTCGATGGCACGGACCAATACCACTTCTCTCGCAATCTGCTCGTTCATGGTGCTCCTGTTTTTGTATGAAACGACAACTCGACAGGCAGATTGTGACGTACTTTTGTATTTCAGGCCAACGCGTCCTCGGCCCGGAGCAAGTTATGCAGCAGATATATCAGGAAAGAAGCGATCCAGGCAGACCACAAGGTGTGCGTGAAAAATTGCGTACCTTGCAACTGTTGCTGCCAGCCTGCCGCCAAACCGCACAGCAGCATGACACCGGCCAGCAGAAGCGCCATGCGGGGCCGTCCGGGCAGGGAGAACAAAGGCAAGGCCAGCAGCCACCAGCCAGTGTTAGCCCGGGTGGCGGGCAGGCAAGCCATGGCAGACGCACCGGCGGGTAATGTTTCCAGCATGCGCGCATACGGTTCCAGTCCCCCATAGCGCAGCAAATCCGTAGGACAGGGCACATCACTGAAGGAAGAGAGCAAATAGATGCTTGGCGGCACCAACATGGTCGACAGAGCCATGACGCGCAAGGCACTGCGGCGTGATGCAAGCCAGGCCAGCGGACGCAAAGTGTCCCATATGGCCAAGCCGATCACGGCGGCACCAAGCAAGGTCATGCAGAACTGGAAACTACCCGCCAGCGCGCTGTCAGCACCGGCAAATTGCCCACGTGCGCCGTCGAACATGCTGTCGGCGATAGTGAGGTCGAGGTTGCTGTAATTGCCGATCCAGAGTATCAGCATGGCCGACAGCATCAAGATGCTATCGATGCATTTGGGAGTTTTGACGAGCTTAAGCTTGGCCAGCATGGGTGCACACATTTACTTGATGAGATGATAAGGAGAGGTCACATAGGACCGTAGCCATGGAAGTCATCGTACAGTGTGAATATGAAGAGCACATGACGTTCCCCGCAATTAACAACGCAGGCGACTACTTCGCCGCCCAAAGCCTCGACTTGCCTACGCCCCGCTTCATCGACCTGGTGACTATGGCCTTCGGCATTGCGCATACGGATGAAAACTACCATGTGCCGCTGGTGGTGTCGCCGTGGTCGTATTCAACTTATCGAGGAAGTTAAGCGACGTCCGACGACAAAGGCAGCGTGCAACGCTGCTTTTTTTACGCCTGCAAGCCTTGCCAGACAAAGCGCCAGACGAAAAAAAACCCCACCATTGCTGGCGGGGGTTTTCTCTACTGCGAATAACAAGCCTGACGATAACCTACTTTCACACTGGTTGCAGCACTATCATCGGCGCAAAGTTGTTTCACGGTCCTGTTCGGGATGGGAAGGGGTGGGACCAA
>NZ_JBNYXS010000049.1:0-3907 GCF_051380775.1 Janthinobacterium pasteuri
GCCAGCCACTTGCGGGCCACGCCGCTGTGCGCTTCTGCAAAACAGGACGCTTCGCAGTCGGCGTCCTGGCATTTGTAACTGAGCTTCCCGGTGCTGGATTTAAAGACCGCAACCGGGTCGCCACAGTGGGGGCAAGGCATCTTGCCGAGGTTTTGTTTAGCGGTCGCCATGGTTAGAACAGGCCTTTGATGGAATTGATTTCGAAGGACTCGATTACGCCGTCATCGAATTTCAGGTTGTAGTCCGTGCCATCCATGCCGACATAGCTGCCGACCTGGCCGTGGCGCTCCAGCGTCTCGTCGATGACCTGCACCGATTGATATTGCGTAAATTGCATTTTATTTCCCCTTCAGTTGATTGACTTCCGCCCGCAGGCGGTCGATTTCCATTGCCATATCCAGCAATGTTTCTTTGTAGCCGGACGGCAGGTACGCCGCCGCTATCGCGCTCAGTTTCGAGAACGCGGCTTTCATTTTTTCGTGCACGACTCCCCCATTTCTACGAATAAATCAGGATTAAACTCCCCAAATTTGTCAAAACATACGAAATCATTGTTTGCGAAGTACTCAAAATCGTGATGTGCCGGTATTTCTTCCGGCACAGGAGCCCACCGTTCCCAATTCTTTTCGCTGGCTGGCGTACAGTTATTGACAGGACTCCAAGGACGGCAAACCCGCACGTCAACAGCAACCCCGACGCGCCGCCACGTAAAGCGGGTAGAGGCGTACATCCTTGGCGGGCCGACGAATTCCTGATCAGGCTTGACGAACAGGCCTACAGGGCCGCGCCCAAACAGGCCATAGCGCCCTGCCTCGGTGCGCGCCGCCTGCGCCACGCGCACCCGGTAGCCCCGGCCCATATTTATTCCGCCCTGAGCACGGATGTATGCGGCCCAAGAGCATTTTTTCTGCCCTGCTATCTCGCCTGTTTCTTCATCTACCAAGTCAAGGCGGTTTCCAGCAAGCCATATTTCCTTGACGCATTCCGGCGCTTGCTCCACGACTGCCTCAGCAACGCGGCGGCCCTCGCGGTATGGCGTCACGGGCGGCTGTCCGAACGCCTGAAACTGCCGGATGCCCCACACGCCCGCCCAGGCGTTGACGCGCATTTCCTTGGTGATAATGTCGCGCCCGATCGCGTCTTCCTTAATGTCTTCGGCATCAATGTTCTTTGCCGTGTACTTCATCATGTAAGCGGCCGCGCTGCCCTTCGCTGGGTCGAGCGCTTCAAATTTCACACGGTGCTTGTCCGCGCCCGGATCGTTCGCGCCCTCTTGCAGGGCGAACTTGCGCAGGTTGCGTTTGAATATCTCTATATCGTCAGCAGGCATGAAAACCATCATGTGCCAGTGAGTGCAGCCGTCATGATGCGGTTCAGCTACGCGGAAGCCGTATGGGGCAATGCCATCGCGGTCGTTCTGTGCGCGGGTGCGGCCCCACAGGTCGCGCAGGTATAACTGTGTTTCGCGTGGCGTGGCTCCGTTGTACTTCGGGTTCGGCATGCTGCTAGACTCCAGCACGGCATGGTATGCGGCTGGCGCGGTCAACGTGACGAACAGGCCGACGTGACCGTTTTCTATCGCTATTTCATCCACGCCGTCCATACGCATCATCAGTTCATCGTGACGGATTTTCGGGTTTGCCGTGCTCTTGTCGGCCAGTTCATCGAGCGGAAATTCTTGCCCCGTTTCCATGTTGCGCAGCACTGTGTTTTGCAGCACCTTCTTATTTCGGCGGCGCTGGCCGACACGGCTTTTCGCCGCCTCGTCGCTGCAATACTTGCCCTTGCGGCTCGACACGAAGCCCAGGCGCATTGCCGCATGCTCACGGGCGCGGCCATGGACGACACGCAAGTTTTTCCGCCACCATGCCGGATCGGTGTAGCGCTTGACGGCCTGACGGTCATCCTTGATGGTGGATACGTCCATATCGTACATACGCACGATCAGTTCGACGCATACGCGCAGGGTTTCCGCGTCATGGGCATCCAGCGCGACATTCATGCACTCGTTTGCGCACTTCTCAGCCAGCATCGTTAGCTGGGCCTCTGTGCTGTCAGGCGGTAGATGGCCTGCCGTTACCTCATCCAGCATGGCCGACAGGCGCTTGTAGCCCTCTGGCATGGCTCCAATTGCCCCTTCCTGCGCCGCATGCAACTCGCGGTAGGCAGGGATACCCCAGCGCAGGGGCAAGCCCTTTACGCTACGGATACCGTTTTCTTGCTGTATGGTCGGCATCAGTGCAAGACCGTCGTTGTGCGCGTCGTCACGTCGCTGTCGTTCATGCACGATTCAGCCACGGATAGGTGCGTCATCATCGAGCGCAACGCTGCAGTGATGCGGGCGCGCTCTATGCGGTTGAAGGCCGTCAATTCGTCATTGGCTCGGTCGTCCGGCATATCAGCGAAGGCCAGCACCAGGCGGCGCACCGGATGAGGCAGCAGCAGCCATATCGTGACGCGGGCCTCTTCCCGGCTGTTTTTTGCTGTAGCCTCGGTGGATTTCATGCAGCCACCTTGCAGCGTTGAGCCAGGGCGACTAGCCAGTGCGCCAGCGCTTCCGGCGTATGTTCTCTTTCAGCCTTGCCGCATTCTGGCCGCCAACCTTTATCACCCTTGTGCAGTCGCCCGCCATCACTGCGACGACCTGATGCGCCGATGACGTGCGACGCCCTGCCCAGGGCGATAGGCATTTCTGGTATTTCACCTGGTGCGCAGCCGACTATGTAAAGGAATGTCGGCTTTTCCGCCCGGTGTCCCCATGATGACTGGAAAATCGGCAACGTCCAGCCGCCGAACTCGTCGCGCTGCCCAGGGCGCGGCAAGCCTGCGACAGGCCAGAGGGTTGAGCGCGCCGGATGCTCCAGCACGCCGCCGAACTGGCGCACCTGGCTTACCGCCCAGGTCGCAAGCTCTTTTTCGTCCGGGCGCGGGTTTGCCAGCATTCTCAGTTGCCCCCAGGCGCGACACGGTGGGTGAGCTATCACGGGCATGCCCCCCCCAAATTTGCGCGCATCGCGCTCGGCGTCCCAGGCGTCTACGCCTGGCATCGTTTTGTAGATGGAATTGGCGCGCACGAACAGGGCGGCCACATTGTGCAATGGGAGTTCGCCGGTCGAGGCGTCGCCGGCCGCTTTCATTTCTGGCACTCTATGCCACGTATCAACTCAGCTACATGGCAGCGATTAATGTATGTTTTTTCGGAGTTGCCATTGTTCAACACGGCTATCTCGATACGTCGCTCGCGCTCCCTCAAGCAATTTAGCAGCAACGCTATATCGCGGTCTTCCAGATATATCGGCTTTGAATGGCTCATTATCGTTTCCTTAACAATTGAGTGCGGATCAGATGGGCGAGGACTTCGGACTGTTTTTTGCCCTTCGACGTGAGCCAGGTCATGAAGTCAGCGTGAAGCGCTTCGGGCAACTGGACAGTCATCGGCACAATGCCGTTACGCGCCATGTAGGCGCGCTGGCGGGCCGCGGCGCTGGCATGGACTGCTTTGCGGCCCCGCTTTTTCGTCACCACTGGCGGTTTGATGCCGGGCAGTTCCAGCGTTTGCGTATTGGCGGCGCTTCTCACAGCGGCCTCCGGCAGCACTTGCAGCGCGGGCGCTTGTCTTTCCGCGCCTCACACCGGAATGCCCAGGCGGCCACGATGACGCAGACGATTATCAAAACGATGTTGGTTGCGACGTCGGCATAGTAGATGCTCATTTCATCAGCTCCAGCGTGGAGCGCGTGGCTTCTACATGTTCGGCATGCGCTTCACGCGCAATATCCGATTTCCAGTGAGCCACACACGCCGAGCGCATCGCCAATTCTTGCTGACGGGCCTCCAGCGCAAAAATGATTGCGAACACCTGCTCAATTGAAAATGTGACTGTTTTGTAATTTTGTGTAACTGACAT
>NZ_JBNYXS010000004.1:0-284908 GCF_051380775.1 Janthinobacterium pasteuri
TTGTCCCTATAACCTTAGCAGGTACAGAGGATAAGACGGTACAACGTTGTGAGTTTGTTGATACTACTATTCATTACCCAATCTTTGCTTCTTCCAGATTCAGGCTTTGTCGCTCAACTGAGGACAAACGCCAGTACAAGTTATGCCTGATGACCATAGCAAGTTGGTCCCACCCCTTCCCATCCCGAACAGGACCGTGAAACAACTTTGCGCCGATGATAGTGCTGCAACCAGTGTGAAAGTAGGTTATCGTCAGGCTTGTTATTCGTAGTAGAGAAAAACCCGATCAGAAATGGTCGGGTTTTTTTTCGTCTGGCGCTTTGTCTGACAAGGCTTGCAGGCGTAAAAAAAGCAGCGCTGCGCGCTGCCTTTGTCATTTATCAAATCAATTAAAAGTGATAAGCGACTTTGACGTTCATGTAATTGACGCCACTGTTTGGCTTTTTGTAGCCGCCATTTGAGAAATGCTGGATTTTCGCAGCGACTTCCCATTTGTTATTGAAGATATAGCCGATGCCGATATGGTCGCCGAACTGGAAGTGGGTCGACAGGCGGTTATCGTCGTTATCGTACAGCTTGGACAGCATGTGTACGCCAATACCGCCTTCTGCATAGAAGCCCAGCTTATTCGTATTTTCAAAGCGGAACACGGGAGTAAAGCCCAGGTCCCACAGTTTTTGATGCTGGCCTGGGACATTCTGATAGCTCTTGCCATCCCATCCGCCGATGCTGGCATCCCAGTAACCGCTCAGCTGTGTACCATTCGATACAAACCAGGCCTTATCCCAGTTCGACGTCACGCCGGCGCGCAGCATCTGCACTTTGACACCCTTGGCATATTCGCCGTAGACGGAGTCGATCAGTTTGTCGTCGGCGGCAAAGCCGGCGTTGGCCGCCATCAGCGCGGCAACGGCGGCGACGGACTTGAGGAGATTCTTCTTGAAGAACATAGAGACTTTCATCGTAAAATTGGCCGATAGGCTATTGTTGTACAGGCACCTTGCTTTGCATGTCGCTCTCGCCACTTGTTGATCTCAGGGGTTCAATTGACATTCTCTACAAAAATCGCATTTCTCGGTATCGGTCTGATGGGGGATCCGATGGTCCGGTGCCTGCTACGCGCTGGATATTCTGTCACAATTTGGAATCGCACGCACAGCAAGGCCCAAGTCCTGCGTGCGGCAGGGGCACAGCCGGCTGTTTCCGTGGCTGAGGCAGTCAATGGTGCGGATGTGGTCATCTCGATGCTGGAAGCCGGTCCCATTGTGGCGCAGGTGCTGCAAGAGGCGCTGCCGGCCTTGCCAGCGGCTGCGATATGGATCGATATGAGTTCCACCAAGCAATCAGAGGCCCAGCAATTTCATGCCACCTTGCAGGCGGCAGGCCATGCCTTCATCGATGCACCCGTGTCGGGCGGCGTCGGCGGGGCGCAGGCGGGCAGCCTGGCCATCATGGCCGGTGCCGATACCAGCGATTACGCACGAATTGAAACGATTCTGTCAGCCATGGGGCGCCCGACCCTGGTGGGCCCGCCAGGCAGCGGACAGGTGGCCAAGCTGTGCAATCAACTGATCGTCGGTGCCACCCTGACCATCGTTGCCGAAGCGCTGTTGCTGGCACAGGCGGCCGGCGCCGATGCAGCGGCCGTGCGCGCGGCCATTCGTGGCGGTTTTGCTGAGAGCAAGATTTTGGACGTGCATGGCCAACGCATGCTGGAACGCAATTTTGTTGCCGGTGGGCAGGTGAAAAGCCAGATCAAGGATATGCACAACATCCTCGCGGCGGCCGAGGCCGCGCATATCACCTTGCCAGTGACGCAACTGGTAACGCAGCGCTATGAAACCATTGCCAAAACGTACCCGACGGCCGACCATGCGGCGGCCTTGCTGGCCCTGGAAGCGTTGAATCCGGGCCAGCGCCTCGGTGACGGCCCGGATAAGCTGAGCTGATTCAAGCGATGGGCAGGCTCGCTTCGGCCAGCTTGACCCAGAAACTGGCGCCGATGGGCAGCAGATGGTCGTTGAAGTCATAGCTGCCATTGTGCAAGACGCACGGTCCCAGGCCGTGACCGCCATCGCGGTGCTCGCCATCGCCATTGCCGATGAAGATGTAGCAGCCGGCTTTTTCTTGCAGGAAGAAAGCAAAATCCTCGGCACCCATGGTCGGTTCGACGTTCGCGTTGACCTTGTCCGGGCCCACCACGCTTTTCATCACTTCGACGGCAAACGCCGTTTCCTTCGCGTGGTTGACCAGCGGCGGATAGTTGCGCTTGAAATGGAACTCGACTTCCGCGCCAAAGGCGGCGGCCGTGTGCACGGCAATCTCGCGCATGCGCTCTTCGATCAAGTCGAGCACGGGCGTGGTGAAGGTGCGCACGGTGCCGACCAGGCTGGCGTCATCGGGGATCACATTGGTAGCGCTGCCCGCATGGATTTGCGTGATCGACAGCACGGCCGTGTCGAGCGGGCTCTTGTTGCGTGTGATGACAGTTTGCCAGCTTTGCGCGATCTGCACGGCCACCATCACGGGATCGATGCCCTTGTGGGGCTGGGCCGCATGCGCGCCCTTGCCCTTGACGGTGACGTGGAATTCATTGCTCGATGCCATCATCGGCCCTTCCACCACGCTCAGGGTGCCCGTTTCGGCGCCTGGCCAGTTGTGCATGCCGTAGATGGCATCCATGGGAAAACGGGTAAACAAGCCGTCTTCGATCATTTCGCGCGCGCCGGCGCCGCCTTCTTCCGCCGGCTGGAAGACCAGGTAGACCGTGCCGTCGAAATGGCGGTGCTGCGCCAGGTAATGGGCGGCGCCCAGCAGCATGGCCGTGTGGCCGTCGTGGCCGCAGGCGTGCATCTTGCCCGGGTGGCGTGAAGCATGCTCAAAGGTATTCATTTCCTGCATCGGCAAGGCATCCATGTCGGCGCGCAAGCCGATGGAACGCGTTGAGGTGCCATTCTGGATGATGCCGACCACGCCGGTGCGGCCCAGGCCGCGTACCACGGGAATGCCCCATTGCGTCAGTTTGGCGGCGACCACGTCCGAGGTGCGCTGTTCTTCATAACATAGCTCGGGATGCGCGTGCAGGTCGCGTCGAATACCTTGCAGCTCGGATTGAAACGCCAAGATGGGATCAACTAGTTTCATGGAACTCTCCTGTGGATGCTGGCACGCAGCAATGTATGGCGCGCCGGACCACGGCTGTTTGATCAACAACAGGCGCGGCTAATAATGCATTGTAGCCCTTGTTTGCCGGGTAAATCCAGCGCACGGCCCAGCTTGCCATGGCGCCAACAGCAAGCGCGCGGAATGGTTTACAGTATCGCCTTCCCCCAACGTTTTTGGATTGCACCATGACCACCACCCAAGTGCGCGCCGCCTGCCCGCTCGACTGCCCCGATACCTGTGCCTTGCTGGTCACCGTGACCGATGGCGTGGCCACTGCCGTCAAGGGCGATCCTGACCACCCGACCACGGCTGGCGTGCTGTGCACCAAGGTGTCGCGCTTCACGGAACGCACCTACCACGCGGACAGGCTGCTGCATCCTCTGCGCCGCGTGGGCAAGAAGGGTGAAGGCAAGTTCGAGCGCATCAGCTGGGAAGAAGCATTGCAGACCATCGCCGCCCGCTTGAAACTGATCGCCGCGCGCGATCCACAGGCGATCTTGCCGTACAGCTACTGCGGCACCATGGGCCTGGTGCAGGGTGAATCGATGTCCTCGCGTTTCTTCAACCAACTCGGTGCTTCCTTGCTGGACCGCACCATTTGCGCCTCGGCCGGCGCCACCGGCTACCGCTACACGGTAGGCGCCAGCATTGGCACGGACCTGGAGCAGTTCCAGAACGCGAAATTGATTATCATCTGGGGCGGCAACCCGATCGCCTCGAACCTGCACTTCTGGATGCGGGCGCAAGAGGCCAAGCGCAATGGTGCGACACTGATCGCCATCGACCCCTACCGCTCGCTGACGGCCGAAAAGTGCCACCAGCATATCGCCTTGCTGCCGGGTACCGATGCGGCACTGGCGCTGGGTTTGATGCATGTGCTGATCGCCGAAGACCTGGTCGACCAGGACTATATTGCGCAGTACACCGTCGGCTATGCTGAACTGAAACAGCGGGCCCTGGAATGGCCACCCGAGCGCGTGGCCGAGGTGTGCGGCATCACGGTGACGGAAGTGGTGGAACTGGCGCGCCTGTACGGCCAGGCGTGCCGTTCTGGCGCGGGCGCCGCCATCCGCACCAACTACGGCGTGCAACGCGTGCATGGTGGTGGCATGGCCGTGCGCAACATCGCCTGCCTGCCGGCCCTGACGGGCGCCTGGCGCCATCCAGCGGGCGGCATGCAGCTGTCGAGCTCGGGTTCCTTTCCCGTCAACCGCAAGGCCTTGCAGCGCCCTGATTTGCTCAAAGGCACGCCGCGCACCATCAACATGAGCACCATCGGCGACGATTTATTGAAAGAAAGTTCCGTCGAGTTCGGTCCGCAAGTCGAGGCCGTGATTGTCTACAACTCGAATCCCCTGGCCGTGGCGCCCGATTCATCAAAAGTGGCACAGGGCTTTGCCCGCGAAGATCTGTTTACGGTCGTGCTCGAGCACTTCCAGACCGATACCGTCGATTACGCCGACATCGTTCTGCCCGCCACCACGCAGCTCGAGCACGTCGATGCGCATTCCACCTATGGCCACCTGTACATGATGGCGAACAATGCGGCCGTGGCGCCGCTGGGCGAGGCGAAGGCGAATACGGAAATCTTCCGCCTGCTGGCGCAGTACATGGGCTTTGATGACCCGTGCTTCCAGGAAAGCGACGATGCGCTGGCGGCCAAGGCCTTCGATGCGACGGATGCGCGCGCCGTGCATTTCGACTGGGAATCGCTGAAACGCACGGGCTGGCAAAAGCTGGCCATGCCCGAGGCACCGTTTGCTGCGGGTGGTTTCCCCACGCCATCAGGCAAGTGCGAGTTTTATTCCAGCGCCATGGCGCAGGCGGGACTCGATCCCTTGCCGACCTACATTGCACCGCATGAGTCGCTGGCCAGCAATCCCGCGCTGGCGGCGCGTTTCCCGCTGGCCATGATTTCGCCGCCGGCGCGCAACTTCCTCAATTCCACCTTCGTGAACGTGAAAAGCCTGCGCGCGGCCGAGGGCGAGCCGCACCTCGATATTCATCCCGATGATGGCGCAGCGCGCGGCATCGTGGCCGGCGACATGGTGCGCATCTTCAACGACCGTGGCAGTTTTGTTGCCAAGGCCAGGGTGACGGACAAGGCGCGACGGGGCCTGGTGGTAGGCTTGTCCGTGTGGTGGAAGAAGCTGGCCAGCGATGGCAAGAACGCCAATGAAGTGACCAGCCAGCGCCTGACGGACATGGGCCGCGCGCCCACCTTCTACGATACGCTGGTCGAAGTGGAAAAGGCTGGCTGACCATGGCCCTGCTGCGCTGGCCGGCCCGCTTGCTTGTCGGCACGGTGTGCTTGCTGCTGGGCGGCTGCACGCAGCTGCGCTACTACACGCAAGCGGCGCACGGGCAATATGCCCTGTGGTCAGGCGCGCGGCCCATCGCTGACTGGCTCGACGACCCGGCCACCGAACCGCGCCTGAAAGTGCGCCTGGCCAGGGCGCAGCAGATCCGCCGCTTTGCCGTCAGCGAGCTGGACTTGCCCGACAATGGCAGTTACAAGAACTACGCCGCCCTGCGGCGCCCGTTCGTACTGTGGAACGTGGTGGCCACGCCGGAACTGTCATTGCAGCCGCTGCAATGGTGTTTTCCCATCGCCGGCTGCGTAAATTACCGCGGCTATTACAGCAAGGACGAGGCGCTCGCGTATGCCGACGAGTTGCGGGCCCGGCATTACGACGTGCAGGTGGGCGGCGTGCCAGCGTATTCCACCCTGGGCTGGTTCGACGATCCCCTGCTGTCGACCTTTATCAATTACAACGATGCGGAACTGGCGCGCCTGATCTTCCATGAACTGGCGCACCAGGTCGTGTACGTGCCCGGCGATTCCGCCTTCAACGAGTCGTTTGCCAGCGCGGTGGAAGAGGCGGGCGTGCAGCGCTGGCTGGCACGCGAGGGCAATGACGCCATGCGCGCGGCCTACGCCCAGTATGCGGCGCGGCGCCAGGATTTTCTGGCCTTGCTGCTGAAATATCGGGAGGAGCTGGAGGCCGTGTATGCCAGCGAGGCCAGCGATGCGGACAAGCGCGCGCGCAAGGCGCAGGTGTTTGCGGAATTGCAAGAAGCATATCAGGTGCTCAAGCAACAGTGGGGGGGATTTGCCGGTTATGACCGCTGGTTCGAGCAGCCATTGAGCAATGCGCACCTCGCTTCCGTGTCCACCTACAATGAATTTTTGCCGGCCTTCAAAAAATTGCTGGAAGAAAAAAAGAACTTTCGTGCTTTTTATGCTGCAGTGCACACAATGGCTCAAGTCAAGAAGCCTGAGCGCAGGCATGCGCTGGAACAATTGTCCAGCCCCTGACCCTTAAAGATTGTCCCGTACGGCGAGGCAAGCGATTCGGTAACAGTGTATTTGCCATGCTGCATTGCAGCATAAAATACCCATAGAGTTGTCGCTCGAATACTGTTGAAAGCGCTTGCATGGAAGCGCGGCGCCCGATAGCATCGCGTTAGTAGCATAGAGCAATTGCTCGTCAGAATGCTCAAACTGACTGCAGGACAACAGAATCCGCAGCAATGATCCGCGTCGGCAAGATGCGCCGGCTCCCCCACGATTATTCGAGACAAGAGGCACAGGATGGAAAAAATTTGGCTGAAGTCGTACCCTCCCGGCGTACCTGCCGACATCGATCCTGATCAATATCGTTCGCTGGTACATTTGCTGGAAGAAGCATTTCAAAAATATGCAGACCGCAATGCCTATGTCTGCATGGACAAATTTCTTACCTATGCCGAACTCGACACCTATTCGCGCCAAATGGGTGCCTGGCTGCAAAGCCGTGGCTTGAAAAAAGGGGCCAGAGTCGCCTTGATGATGCCGAACGTGCTGCAGTATCCGGTGGCGATTGCCGCCGTCTTGCGCGCTGGCTACACGGTGGTCAACGTCAACCCGCTGTACACGCCACGCGAACTCGAGCACCAGCTCAATGATTCGGGCAGCGAAGCGATCATCGTGCTGGAAAACTTTGCCCATACGCTCGAACAAGTATTGAGCAAGACGGCCGTCAAGCACATCATCGTCGCCAGCATGGGTGAAATGCTGGGCGGCTTGAAAGGCATGATCGTCAATTTTGTCGTGCGCAACGTCAAGAAGATGGTGCCCGCGTATTCCTTGCCGAACGCCATGCGTTTCAAGCAGGCGCTGGCGCTTGGCAACCGCATGAAACTCACGCCCGTCGAGCTGAGCATCAACGACGCCGCCTTCCTGCAATATACGGGTGGCACCACGGGCGTGTCGAAAGGCGCGACCTTGAGCCACCGCAACGTGATCGCCAATGTGCTGCAGAGCGAAGCGTGGTCGGGCGCGGCACTCGATCAGAACAGCAAGGAGCAGTTGATCATCGTCTGCGCCTTGCCGCTGTATCATATCTTTGCCCTGACGGCGTGCGCGATGTGGGGCACGCGCGTGGGCGCCCTGAATATCCTGATCCCGAATCCGCGCGATATTCCGGGCCTGATCAAGGAGTTGGGCAAGTACAAATTCAACCTGCTGCCAGCGGTCAATACGCTGTATAACGCGCTGGTGAATCACCCCGACTTTGCCAAGCTCGACTTCTCGGGCTTGAAGATCGCCAATGGCGGCGGCATGGCGGTGCAGCAAGCCGTCAATGACAAATGGCTGCAAGCGACGGGCGTGTCCATCATCGAGGGTTATGGCCTGTCGGAAACGTCGCCTGTCGCCACGTGCAACCGCGCCGACAGTACGGCGTTTTCCGGCACCATCGGCTTGCCGATTCCGTCGACCGAGATCGCGATTCTCGACGATGACGGCAAAGAAGTGCCGCTGGGCCAGACGGGCGAGATCGCCATCCGTGGCCCGCAAGTGATGACGGGCTACTGGAACCGTCCCGATGAAACGGCCAAGGTCATGACGTCCGACGGCTATTTCAAATCAGGCGACGTGGGCATCATGGATGAACGCGGCTACGTGAAGATCGTGGACCGCAAGAAAGACATGATTCTCGTCTCCGGTTTCAATGTGTATCCGAACGAGGTCGAAGCCGTCATCGCGGCCCATCCGGGCGTGCTCGAGTGCGCCTGCGTGGGCGTGCCCGATGAGCATTCGGGCGAGGCCGTGAAAGTGTTTGTGGTGCGCAAGGACCCGAACCTGACCCAGGCAGTGCTGGCCGCGTATTGCAAGGAACAATTCACTGGTTACAAGCGGCCGAAATACATCGAGTTCCGCGATGAACTGCCGAAAACCAACGTCGGCAAGATTTTGCGTCGCGCCCTGCGTGACGAAACGAAGATAGCAGCATAAACAGTGTGGGATGCGCCAGGAGGCGCATCCCTTTTACAGATAAAGATGAGGCGAGATGGACAAGATTTGGTTGAAGTCGTACCCGGACAGCGTTCCCGCAGAGATTGATTGCACGCAATACCGTTCCGTGACGCATTTGCTGGAAGAGTCGTTCCAGAAATATGCGGACCGCAACGCTTTCGTATGCATGGATAAATTCATTACCTACCGCGAGCTTGACCAGTTGTCGCAGCAGATGGGGGCCTGGCTGCAAAGCAAGGGTTTGCAGCCAGGTGCGCGCGTGGCGATCATGCTGCCGAACGTGCTGCAATATCCGGTGGCCATGGCGGCGATTTTGCGCGCGGGCTACACCGTGGTGAACGTCAACCCGCTGTACACGCCCCGTGAATTGCAGCATCAGCTGATCGATTCGGGCAGTGTAGCGATCATCGTACTGGAGAACTTTGCTACCACGGTCGAGGAGGTGCTGCCGCATACCCAGGTCAAGCATGTGATCGTGGCCACCATGGGCGACTTGCTGGGTGGCTTGAAGGGTACTATCGTCAACTTCGTCGTGCGCAAGATCAAGAAAATGGTACCCGCGTTTTCCTTGCCGGGCGCGATCAGTTTCAACAAGATGCTGGCCGAAGGCGCGCGCCTGACGCTCAAGCCCGTGCAGCAGGGGCATGACGATATCGTCTTCCTGCAATACACGGGTGGCACGACGGGCGTGTCAAAAGGTGCGATGTTGTTGCACCGTAACGTGATCGCCAACGTGCTGCAAAACGAGGCGTGGATGTCGCCTGTGATGACGCCTGCAATGCGCGCCACCTCGATGGGATTCATGTGCGCCTTGCCCCTGTATCACATCTATTCGCTGACGGTCAGCGCCCTGATGGGCATGCGCCTGGGTGGTTTGAACGTGCTGATACCCAACCCGCGCGACATTCCCGGTTTCGTCAAGGAATTGAGCAAGCACAAGATCGTCGTTTTCCCGGCCGTCAACACCCTGTACAACGCGCTGCTGAACAATGCCGAGTTTGCCAAGCTCGATTTCTCCAGCTACAAGGTGTGCAATGGCGGCGGCATGGCCTTGCAGCGCAACGTGGCCGAACGCTGGCTCAAACTGACGGGCTGCCCGCTGATCGAAGGCTATGGCATGTCGGAAACATCGCCCGTAGTGACGGGCAACCGCGTCGACATCACGGAATTCACGGGCACCATCGGCTTGCCTTTCCCCTCGACGGAAGTGGCCATTTTGAACGATGACGGCGCGGAAGTGCCGCTGGGCGAGCCGGGCGAGATCGCCGTACGCGGCCCGCAAGTGATGGCAGGCTACTGGCAGCGTCCGGACGAAACGGCCAAGTCGATGACGGCCGACGGCTACTTCAAGACGGGCGACGTGGGTGTCATGGACGAACGCGGCTACGTGAAGATCGTGGACCGCAAGAAAGATATGATCATCGTGTCCGGTTTCAACGTGTATCCGAATGAAGTGGAAGACGTTGTTTCGTCGTGCCCGGGCGTGCTCGAATGCGCATGTATCGGCGTGCCGGACGCTAACGCGGGCGAAGCCGTGAAAGTGTTTGTCGTGCGCAAGGATCCTAACCTGACGGTGGAACAGATCCGCGAGCATTGCAAGCATGAATTGACGGCCTACAAGAAACCGAAATACATCGAGTTCCGCGATGAATTACCGAAGACCAATGTCGGCAAGATCTTGCGCCGTCAATTGCGCGACGAAAAAAAGTCCGCTTAGTTCGCCGCCAGGCTTGTGTCCGCCGCCACGGCTTGCCGTGGCCGGGCGGGCAGGCCGAAGCAGGGGCGCAGCCAGCTCACCTTGCTGATCAGCAGCGAAGTCCCCAGCCAGCAGATCGCCGCCGTGCCTGTCAGTACCAGCAGCGGTTCCACCACCGGCCCAAGCTGCAAGGGCACCAGCCAGTAGGCCAGCAGCACGATGGCGCTCTGGTGCAGTATGTACCAGGGAAAGACAGCCTGGCGCGCCCATGGCAGCCAGGAAAAGGGCCGGTTCAACAGGGTGTGCGACCAGCCCAGGATGGCGCAGATGGCCAGCCACATGTAGAGATTGCGCATGGGCCAGGAACCGACCGAGGCCCAGGTCAGCAGATGTTCCGAGTGAATCTTGTCACAATATTGATATATGATAAACGCGCACAAGGCCAGCCACAGCGCATGCCAGCGCAAGCGCGCCAGTTCCTGCCATAAGCCCTTGTCATTGCCCAGCCACCAGCCATACATGAACAGTGTGAAATAGATGGCGTGCGCATACCAGTCGCGCACCAGCGCGTGGGTTTCCGGGTAGCGCATCTTCAGCAGCGCCATGGCCGCCAGCGTCGGCAGCGCCGGCAAGACCAGCAGGCGCCAGCCGCGCAGGCGCCGGAAGTATGGCTTGATCCGCTCCAGCAGCGGCTGCAGCGTGACCAGCACGATGATGTACAGCGGCAGGTACACCAGATACCACAAGTGATTCCACGTAAATCCATATTGCCAGCCGGCGAATGCGCCCGCAGGCCAGGCGTGGCCGCCAAAGTAATGCAGCAGGAAGCGGCCAAAGCCGGGCTCCACCAGGCCATTGCTGACGCCTTCGCAATAGGGCTGGATGGGGATGATGACGGCCATGCCAAACAGAAGCGGCAGCAGCAGGCGCTTGATCCTGCGCCACAGGAACGCACTGCGCGAGGTGTGTGTCATCATGGCGCAGGAAACGCCGGAAATGAGGAAGACGATCTCCATGCGCCAGCGGTTGATGAAGACCAGCGGCATATTCAGGGCATCGGTGGCATAGCTGCTGCGCATATGAAAGTCTGTCCCTTGCACGTACATCAGGGCCGTATGAAAAAAGATCAGCAGGCTGAAGACGAGGAAGCGCAAGGCGTCGATATCGTGACGGCGGGAGTCGTGGTTCATGATCCGAGAGCGAGTGGTGAGGGAAGTGCCAGCATAGGCAGCGGCGGGGTCGCCAGCCAGCGAAATGGGATCAGCGGACGGCTCGCTGGGACGAATGGATGGCCTGGGACGGGCGTGGGACCTTACAATCGTGCAACTAATTTTCCCTTTGAATCCATGCACCTCTCTTCCTCCGATTTGTTGCAACGCTATCAACTCTGGCGCCGCGTCGCCGAGCCCGGATTCTGGATCGTGCTGACCTTGATGCAGGCCAGCGTGAACAGTTGGCTGGTGTGGATCGACCTGCAGCGCACCGGGATCGATACGGCGTTCTGGGAAGTGGCCGGGTGGGAATGGAGCAGCAATCTGGTGTTGCTGGCGCTGGTGCCCGTGGTCGTGCTAGCGGGACAGTACCGGCCGCTACACCTGGTGTTCCAGCGCCAGAACCTGCGCTGGCACCTGGCTGCGTCGGTCGTCTACAGCCTGGTGCATGTGGCGGCCATGGTGGCCTTGCGCAAAATTGCTTATTGGAGCCAGGGTAGCCACTATGATTTTGGCGCCTGGTGGCGCGAGTTGCCGTATGAGTATGTGAAAGATGTGCGTGCTTACTTCCTCGTGTTGCTGGCCGTGGGCTTTTACCAGTTGCTGCTGATGCGCTGGCAGGGCGAAGCGACCCTGCTGGGCGAACCCGATGAAGGGCCGGCCGTGGAACCGGTGCAGCAGCCGGAGCGCTTCCTGGTGCGCAAGCTGGGCAAGGATTTTCTGTTGCCGGCTGCCGATATCGAGTGGATACAGGCCTGGGGCAATTATGTGAACTTACGCGTGCGTGGGCACGATTATCCGCTACGCTCGACCATGGCCGCCATCGAGCGCCGTCTCGACGGCAAGCGCTTTGTGCGCGTGCACCGCAGCTACATCGTCAACCTCGATTTTGTGCAGAGCATCGTACCGCTGGAATCGGGTGATGCGCGCGCCGTACTGTCCACGGGCGGGGAAGTGCCCGTCAGCCGGCGTTACCGCGATGTATTGAAAAGTACCTGCTAAGTGGGCTGCAGGCCGGCTTTGCCATCCTGGACGGTGAAACTGGCCAATGTGGCGATGCCGGACGCGCTGTCGCGCACATCCTCCAAGCCCTGGAACAGGGTCGTCGTTTTTGCGGGCGTGATTTCCATCAACATATAGCCGCGCTTGTCGCTGCGTCCGTAGCGGATGTGCGGGTTCATCGCCACGTACTGCGCCGTGCGGGCCTGCGGGCGGGAACTCGACGTGATTGAAGTACCGCAAAACTCGGTCGCCAGCACGGGATTTTCCTTGCCGGTGGGACGCATGGCGTTGCGGCTCAGTTCCGTGGCATAAAAAGTATGTACGTCGCCCGACAGTACCAGCGGATTACTGGCCTTGCTGCTGCGCAAGGCGTCGAGCAGGTGCTGGCGCGCCAGCGGATAGCCATCCCAGCCATCGGTCCAGATGCGCTCGTCGCCAGGACGCAGGAAGGGCACCTGGCTAGCTTGCGCCATCAGCGTTTGCTGGGCCAGGATATTCCAGCGCGCCGGGGAAGTAGCGAGACCGGTTTGCAGCCAGCGCTGCTGCTCCTCGCCCAGCATGGTGCGTTCAGGTTTCAGCAAGTCGGGGCAGTTGCGCGTGGTGACGGAATTGGAGCCGCCGCGGCCCGGCCTGGCGCACGCGTGATAGGCGCGGTATTGCCGGTCGTCCAGTACGTGGAAGCGCGCCAGCCGGCCCCAGTCGTAGCGCTGGTAGATGCGCATGTCGACAAAGCCCCGTCGTCCCAGTGGCAGCAGGCGCAGCGGCATGTGTTCATAAAACGCCTGGTAGGCGGCCGCGCGGCGCTGCAAAAAGGTGGGCGTGAGCAATTCGTCGCGGTCGTTGCCGTAATCGTTGGCCACTTCATGGTCATCCCAGGTGACGATCCACGGCGCGGCCAGGTGTGCACCCTGCAAATCCTGGTCGCTCTTGTATTGCGCATAGCGGGCGCGGTACTCGTCCAGGGTAAAGCTTTCGTGCGTGCGCATGGCCCTGCTCGGGTGCTGCAACTGATACGGTCCCCACTCATAAATGTAATCACCGAGAAAGGCCACCAGGTCGGGTGCGGCCGCCGCGATGTGCCGGTGCGCCGCATACGCGCCGAATTCCCAGTGCTGGCATGAGGCCACGGCCAGCTTCAGCGAGGCGGGCAGGGTATCGGCGGCGGGCGCCGTGCGCGTACGGCCCACGGGGCTGACGGCGTCGCCAAAGATAAAGCGGTACCAGTACCAGCGCCCCGGCGCCAGGCCTGCCACGTCGACGTGCACGCTGTGCGCGAGGGTGGGCATGGCCGTGGCTTGCCCTTTGGCGATAACGCGCCGAAACCCTTCATCGTCGGCGACTTCCCAGCGCACGTTCAGCGCGATGGCGGGTGTGGCGGTCGCCTGCAGCGGGTCATGGCAGATGCGCGTCCACAGCACGACGGCGTCTGGCAAGGGCGAGCCGGACGCGACACCGAGCGCAAACGGATAGCCCGTGCCATTGAGGCGCGTGGCGGCGCGCGCGCCGGAACCGGACAGTACGCTGCCGGCGGCAGCCAGTGCCGTGATGCGCGCAGCGCTGTGCAAAAAGATGCGGCGCTGACTATCCATAGTGTGGAATTATTGCGACAATCAAGACGACAATAAGGTCTCGATGGGCGGCACCTTGCGCGGCTTGCGGTCGGAATCGGTCGCCACGTAGATCAGGGTCGCTTCCGTGACTTTCACGATGCATGCCTGCAGGCGGTTGCGTTCGGCATACACCTCGACATTGACAGTGATCGAGGTATTGCCAACCTTGACGATTTCGGCGTAGAAGGACAGCAGATCGCCGACGAAGACGGGGTTTTTGAAGACGAAGGAATTGACGGCGATAGTGGCGACGCGGCCGTTGGCGCGCCGCGTGGCCGGCAGCGAGCCAGCGATATCGACTTGCGCCATGATCCAGCCGCCGAAGACGTCGCCGTACACATTGGCGTCGGACGGCGCGGGCATCATGCGCAATTCCGGCATTTTTCCGGCGGGCAGGCCGGAGGCGAGGCAGTTGTCGGGGCGGGCGGGGGAGGTGCTCATCTTTTATTCTCATGAAAGGCTACAATTGCCCAGATTGAACCATAAAAAGCCGACCTTCGCCATGCGCCGTTCCCAGACTCCCCCTCCGCCCCGCTCGCCAGCCTCCGCCAGCCACAGCGATTTCGCTACCATCAAGACCTTGCTGCCGTATTTGTGGGTCTACAAATGGCGGGTGCTGCTGGCGCTGCTATGCCTGGTGGGCGCCAAGCTGGCCAACGTGGGCGTGCCCCTGATCCTGAAAAAACTCGTCGACGCCATGACGATCACGGCGGCGCACCCGCAAGCGCTGCTGGTGCTGCCGGTCAGCTTGCTGGTGGGGTATGGCTTGCTGCGCCTGTCGACCACCTTGTTTACGGAATTGCGCGAATTTCTGTTCGCCAGGGTGACGCAGCGGGCCGTGCGCACCATCGCCCTGCAAGTGTTCCGCCACCTGCATGCCTTGTCGCTGCGCTTCCACCTGAACCGCCAGACGGGCGGCATGACGCGTGACATCGAACGGGGCACGCGCAGCGTCGGCTCGCTCATTTCCTATACCTTGTTCAACATCTTGCCGACCCTGGTGGAAATCACCCTGGTGCTCGGCTATCTGGTCTTGCATTACGACATCTGGTTCACCGTGATCACGGCCGTGGCGCTGGTGTCCTACATCGCGTTTACCGTGCTGGTGACGAACTGGCGCACGCATTTCCGCCGCACCATGAACGACCTCGACTCGAAGGCGAATACCAAGGCCATCGATTCGCTGATCAACTATGAAACCGTGAAATATTTCGGCAACGAGGATTACGAGGCGAAGCGCTACGACGAAGGCTTGCAGCGCTATGAATCGGCCGCCGTGAAATCGCAAACTTCCTTGTCCCTGCTTAATACGGGCCAGTCGCTGATCATCGCCACGGCCGTCACTTTGATCCTGTGGCGCGCGACGGTGGGCGTGATCAACGGCAGCATGACCCTGGGTGACCTGGTGCTGGTGAACGCCTTCATGATCCAGCTGTACATTCCCCTCAATTTTTTAGGGGTCATTTACCGCGAAATCAAGCAAAGCCTGGCCGACATGGAACGATTGTTTTCCCTGCTGAACGAAAACCGCGAAATCGCCGATACGCCGGAGGCCAAACCGCTCGTCACGCGGGGCGCGGCCGTGCGTTTCTCGCATGTGGATTTCAGCTATGAAGCCAAGCGGCAAATCCTGTTCGACGTGGATTTCCAGATCCCCGCTGGCACCACCACGGCCGTTGTGGGCCACAGCGGCTCGGGCAAGTCGACCTTGTCGCGCTTGCTGTTCCGCTTCTATGAAGTCGATGGCGGTGGCATCACCATCGATGGGCAGGACTTGCGCAGCATGACGCAGGACTCCCTGCGCGCCGCCATCGGCATCGTGCCGCAAGACACGGTGCTGTTCAACGACAGCATCGAATACAACATCGCTTACGGCAAGCCGGGCGCCAGCAAGGACGCTATCGTGGCGGCAGCGAAAGCGGCATCGATCCATGATTTTATTGAAAGCTTGCCAGATGGCTACAATTCCATGGTGGGCGAGCGGGGCTTGAAACTGTCGGGCGGTGAAAAGCAGCGCGTGGCCATTGCCCGCACCTTGCTGAAAGACCCTGCCATACTGATCTTCGACGAAGCCACGTCCGCGCTCGATTCCAAGGCCGAGCAGGCGATTCAGGCGCAATTGAAGGACATCGCCAAAAACCGCACCACGCTGGTGATCGCGCACCGTCTTTCAACAGTGGCCGATGCCCAGCAAATCCTGGTGCTCGATCATGGCCGCATCGTCGAGCGGGGCACGCATCCGCAATTGCTGGCCGCCGATGGCTTGTACGCGCAAATGTGGCAACGCCAGCAGGCGAACAGGGACGATGAGGCGGAAGAGGACGACGCGCTGGCGGGCCTGGCGTCGGCAAAATAAATTGGTGGCGGAAAATCAGTAGGAAAAATGCTACAGCCGCGCTGATTCAGGCGCGCGTATAGCGCCTATTTTCGGACAATCGCAGAAAACGGCTGGTCCGGCGCTGAAAATGAAATAAAATTAATTCCATTGGTGGCATTTGCACCACAGTTGTTTCGTCCGGCTTTGTGTCCGGTTTGTCCGTCCAGGAGAATTTATGAAATTGACCAAAATCATCGCCACGCTGCTCAGCGTCGGTGTCATCAGCAGCATGTCGCCAGTCCAGGCCCAGGAATTGACCGGCACCTTGGCCAAGATCAAGAAAGCCGGTTCCGTCACCCTCGGTGTGCGCGACGGCTCCGTTCCCTTCTCCTATCTCGATGACAAACAGCAATACCAGGGTTATTCGATCGACCTGTGCATGAAAGTCGTCACGGCCCTGCAAAAGCACCTGGGCTTGAGCGAACTGAAAGTGGTGATGAGCCCTGTCACGTCGGCCAACCGCATCCCGCTGATGGCCAACGGCACCATCGACCTCGAATGTGGTTCGACGACGAACAACCTGGAGCGCCAGCAGCAGGTGGCATTCGCGCCCACCATGTTCGTCATCGGCAACCGCGTGCTGTCGAAAAAAACCTCGAACATCAAGACCCTGGAAGACTTGCGCGGCAAGACCCTGGTCGCCACGGCCGGCACGTCGACCATCAAGCAGATGACGATTTTGAACAAGGAAAAAAACCTGGGCATGACCATCGCCGTCGGCAAGGATCATCCTGAATCGTTCCTGATGCTGGAAACGGGGCGCGCGGTGGCCGAAGCCAACGACGACATCCTGCTGGCGTCGCAAGTGGCCAATTCGAAAAACCCGAACGACTATGAAATCACCAAGGAAGCGCTGTCGGTCGAGCCATACGGCATCATGCTGCGCAAGGGCGATCCAGCCTTCAAGAAAGTGGTCGACGATGCCTTGACCCGCCTGTACAAGAGCGAAGACATTAACCGCATCTATGCGAAATGGTTTACCTCGCCGATCCCGCCGAAAAACATCAACCTGAATTTTCCTATGCCGCCGCAATTGAAGGCCGTGTTCATGAATCCGACCGACTCGGGTGACCCGGCGGCGTATGCGGCTGTACCCGAAGCGCAGAAGACATCGGACAAACGGAAAAAGTAACAAGAGTGCGTAACAAATCGGGGGGCGCGAGCCTCCCGGTTTTATTTGCAGGGTAGGCGGCTGGCCGCATTCCTTGAGCTGCATGGGAAGGATGATCATGAATTACAACTGGAATTGGCGCATCTTCTGGGAGATGTCCCCCGGTGGTGTGGGCACGTATATGGATACCCTGTGGTCCGGCCTGGTGTGGACCCTGGCCACGGCCGGTGCGGCCTGGATCATGGCCCTGATCCTGGGTCTGGTGATCGGCACCGTCCGCACCCTGCCGAACAAATGGCTGGTAGGCGTGGCCAATGCCTACGTTGAATTGTTTCGCAATGTGCCACTGCTGGTGCAGATGTTCCTCTGGTATTTCGTCATGCCTGAATTGCTGCCGCCGGACCTGGGCGCCTGGGTCAAGTCGCTGCCGAACGCGCCATTCGTCACGGCCGTTGTATGTCTGGGATTCTTTACCTCCTCGCGCGTGGCCGTGCAGGTAACGACGGGTATCGAGGCGCTGCCGCGCGGGCAGAAACTGGCCGGTACCGCGCTGGGGCTGACCCTGCCGCAAACCTACCGTTTCATCTTGCTGCCGATGGCCGCGCGCGTCATCATGCCGCCGCTCACCAGCGAATTTTTGAACATCATCAAGAACAGCTCCGTGGCATTGACCATCGGCCTGTTCGAACTGACGGCCCGCGCGCGCGAAATCCAGGAGTTTTCCTTCCAGGTGTTCGAGGCTTTTTCGGCCGCCACCATCATTTACGTCGTCGTCAATCTGCTGGTGGTGGTGCTAATGCACCTGATCGAGAAAAAGGTCGCCATCCCGGGCTTCATCGTCGCTGGCGCCAAGACGGGAGGACACTGACATGTTCGGTAATTTCGATTTCGATGTCATCTCCCGCTCGTGGGTTTACCTGTTCCAGACCGGCATGGTGTTTACCCTGAAACTGACGGCGCTGGCCATGGTGGGCGGCATCGTGCTGGGCACCCTGCTGGCGCTGATGCGCTTGTCGAGCAACCGCCTCATCTCGGGCGTGGCGTCGAGCTACGTCAACCTGATACGCTCGATCCCGCTGGTGCTGGTGATCTTCTGGTTCTACTTCCTGGTGCCGTACATCGCCGCCTGGGTCATCGGCGCGAACGAACCCGTGAAAGTGGGCGCATTTTCTTCTGCGCTGATCACCTTCATCATGTTCGAGGCGGCCTACTATTGCGAGATCATGCGCAGCGGCATACAGTCGATCCCCCGTGGCCAGGTATGGGCCGGCCAGGCACTGGGCATGAACTACCGGCAAACCATGGGCAGCATCGTGCTGCCGCAAGCCTTCCGCAACATGATCCCCGTGCTGCTGACGCAGACCATCGTGCTGTTCCAGGACGTGTCGCTCGTGTACGTGCTGTCGATCCCCGATTTCGTTGGCGCCGCCTCGAAAATCGCGCAGCGCGACGGCCGCCTGGTGGAAATGTACGTGTTTGTCGCCGTCGTGTATTTCGTGCTGTGCTATGCCTTGTCGTTCCTGGTAAAACGCCTGCAGAAACGCGTCGCCATCATTCGCTAACCGAAAAAGAAAGAACAAGATGATCGAACTCAATAACGTCAGCAAATGGTATGGCCAGTTCCAGGTACTGACCGACTGCACCACCAAGGTCGCCAAGGGCGACGTGATGGTCATTTGCGGCCCTTCCGGCTCCGGCAAGTCGACCCTGATCAAGACCGTCAACGGCCTCGAACCGATACAGCAGGGGCAGATCATCGTCGACGGCATCACCGTCAACGACCCGAAGACGAACCTGTCGAAACTGCGTGCGCGCATCGGCATGGTGTTCCAGAATTTCGAGCTGTTTCCACACCTGTCGATCCGCGAAAACCTGACCATCGGCCAGATCAAGGTGCTCGGTCGCAGCGCCGACGAAGCCAATGCCAAGGGCTTGAAATACCTGGACCGCGTGGGCCTGCTGTCGCAGCAGGACAAGTTTCCGGGCCAGCTGTCGGGCGGCCAGCAGCAGCGCGTGGCGATCGCCCGCGCGCTGTCGATGGACCCGATCGCCATGCTGTTCGACGAGCCCACTTCGGCGCTCGACCCGGAAATGATCAACGAGGTGCTCGACGTGATGGTGGGCCTGGCGCAGGAAGGCATGACGATGATGGTCGTCACGCACGAGATGGGCTTTGCCAAGCGCGTGGCCAACCGCATCGTCTTCATGGACCAGGGCAAGATCATCGAGGATTGCAGCAAGGATGACTTCTTCAATACGACACGCTCGGACCGCGCGCGCGATTTCCTCGCCAAGATCATCCATTAACTTGCAGCGCGCGAGCAGGAGCTGACGGCCAACGACCTGCATCCTGATTCGCGCGTACTCCCGATATTGAAAACGGCCAGTGCACACTGGCCGTTTTATCGTCCGGCAGCGAGCGTGCACGGAGTGTCCGGGCCGGCGAGCCGGTCCGGCGGCTGGTAAAATGGCACCATCCGCAATGACTGCCTGAGAGCTGCCGCCATGTCCACACACGATCACACCCCGACCGCCGTCCCATCTTCCATCACGATCACCCGTCCTGACGACTGGCATTTGCACCTGCGCGACGGCGCCGTCATGGCCAGCGTGCTGCCGCACAGCGCGCGCCAGTTCGGCCGCGCCATCGTCATGCCGAACCTGAAACCGCCCGTCACCACCACGGCGGACGCCGCCGCCTACCGCGAGCGCATCCTGGCCGCCGTGCCCGAAGGCGTGAACTTCGATCCGCTGATGGTGCTGTACCTGACGAACAACACCTCGCCCGACGAAATCCGCCGCGCGCAGGACAGCGGCATCGTGCAAGCCGTCAAACTGTATCCGGCCGGCGCCACGACGAATTCCGATCTGGGCGTGACGGATTTGAAGAATTGCTACAAGGTGCTCGAGGTGATGCAGGAAGTGGGCATGCCCTTCCTCGTGCACGGCGAAGTGACGGACCCTGAGATCGACATTTTCGACCGCGAAGCCGTCTTCATCGAACGCGTGATGCGCCCGCTGCGCAGCGCCTTCCCGGCCCTGTCCGTGGTGTTCGAACACATCACCACCAAGGATGCGGCGCAGTACGTGGCTGAAGCGGAAGGCCCGATCGCCGCCACCATCACGGCGCATCATCTGCTGTACAACCGCAACGAGATTTTCAAGGGTGGCATCCGCCCGCATTACTACTGCCTGCCCATCCTCAAACGCGAAGAGCACCGTTTGGCGCTGATGACGGCCGCCGCCAGCGGCGACGAGCGCTTCTTCCTCGGTACCGACTCGGCGCCGCATGCGCAAGGCGCCAAGGAAATGGCTTGCGGCTGCGCCGGTTGCTACACGGCCCTGCACGCGATGGAAATGTATGCGGAAGCGTTCGAACGGGCCGGCGCGCTGGATAAATTGGAAGCGTTCGCCAGCTTCCACGGCCCGGCCTTCTACGGCGTGCCGCGCAACACGGACAGCATCACCTTGAAGCGCGAAAGCTGGACCTTGCCCGCCTCGCTGCCGCTGGGCGACAGCCATGTCATTCCGCTCAATGCGGGTGAGCAGATCAACTGGAAAATGGTCTAAGCGTTCATGCTGCCATCGATAGACTGGAGCCGGCCCTGGTATGCCACGGTGCTGCCGGCGCGACGGCAGCTGGACCTGCAGCGCGATACGGTGATTGCCGCGCTGAACGGGCAGGCGCGGGCGCTGGACTTGCGCAATCCGTCAGGCTTGCCGGTGTGCTTCGTGCCGCAAGCCGACCTGCCTGAAGGCGTGGCCTATGAGGAGTTCATCGGCGCGACGGGCGGTGTGCCGACGCGCGACAATCTGCATGACTTTTTTAATGCGCTCGTGTGGCTCACCTTCCCGCGCATCAAGCGGCAGTTGAATGCGCTGCAGGCGGCGCAGATCGCCCTGTCCGGCGTAGGCAAATCGCGCGGGCCGGCACGCGACGGCGCCACGATCTTTGACGAAAATTCCGCCTTGCTGGTGCTGCGCGACAGCGATGCCGGACGCGCGCTGGAAGCGGCCTTGCGCGGACACGACTGGCGCAGTGCTTTTATCGCTCAGCGCGACAAATTTGGCGCCGGCGGCGACGCCGAAGTCTGGCTGTTCGGCCACGCGCTGATGGAAAAACTGGTGGCGCCGCGCAAGGCCATCACGGCGCACACGCGCGTGATCTTTGCCGGCGACGCTTACTTTGCGCTCGATGGTGCGGCACGCCGCGCCTGGCTCGATGAGCGGGTGGCGCAAGACCTGGCCAGTGATGGCTTGACGACAGCCGACTTCACGCCGCTGCCTGTGCTGGGCTTGCCCGGCTGGTGCGAGGGCCAGGACGACGATTTTTACAATGACGCGGCGGTGTTCCGCCCGAAGCGCAAGGCAGCTGGCGCACAAAGAGATCTATAGCATGGAAAACAACGTTCGCTGGGGTATCCTCGGCACAGGCAAGATCGCCCGCGCGATGGCCGATGGCTTGCGCGACGCGCCCGGTGCGCAACTGGTGGCGGTTGCTTCGCGCAGCGCCGCCGGCGCACAGGCCTTCGGCGCCGAATTCGGCATCGAGCGTTGCCATGGTTCCTACCAGGCGCTGGCCATGGATCCCGAAGTGGACGTGATCTATATCGCCACGCCGCATACGCTGCATGCGGAAAATGCCTTGCTGTGCCTGGCCGCCGGCAAGCACGTCGTGTGCGAAAAACCGTTCACCATGAACGCGCGCGAAGCGCAGGCCGTGGTCGATATGGCACGCGAAAAAAAGCTGTTCCTGATGGAAGCCATGTGGAGCCGCTTCCTGCCGGCCGTGCAGGAAGCGCAGCGCATCATCGCCAGCGGCGAGATCGGCGTGCTGCAGCAAGTGCAAGCCGATATCGGCTTTGTCGCCAATTTCCCGCCCGAGCACCGCATGTTCAATCCCGAACTCGGTGGCGGCGCGCTGCTCGACGTGGGTATCTATCCGCTGTCGATGGCGGCCTTCTTCCTCGGTCCTGTATCGCAGGTGCAGGCGCTGGCTGAAATGGGCGCCACCGGCGTCGATGAACAGGTGGTGTTCTCCCTGCTGCACGCGGGCGGCGGCACCTCGTCCTGCGCCTGCAGCCTGCGCGCGCAGACGCCGACGGAAATGACCATTGCCGGCAGCCTGGGACGCATCCGCCTGCCCAGCCGTTTTTACAAACCCGACCACCTGATCGTTGAATCAATGGATGGCGAACGCCGCGTCGTCGCCGCGCCCTATCTGGGCAATGGCTATGCGCACGAGGCGATCGAAGCGATGCGCTGCATCCGCGCCGGATTGCTGGAAAGCCCCGTCATGCAGCACGCCGACAGCGTGGCGCTGATGCACAACCTTGACACCATGCGCGGCCAGATCGGCCTCGTGTACCGTGCCGACCAGGCATAGGAAAGAGTTTCCATGACATTGCATTCTTCTCGCCCCAGCCTGAAAACCGTCCTGATCGCCAGCGGCGTCGTCCTGACTCTGGCGATGGGCGTGCGCCATGGCCTGGGTTTCTGGATGCAGCCGATCTCGCAAGCCAATGGCTGGACGCGCGAAACGTATTCGTTGGCGCTGGCCATGCAAAACCTGATGTGGGGCGTCTTCGGCCCGTTCGCAGGCATGGCGGCCGACCGCTTCGGCACCATGCGCGTCGTCATCGTCGGCGCCATCAGTTACATGGCGGGCCTGGTGTGGATGGCGCTCGTGACGCAGCCCACGCTGTTCATCGCCGGTTCCGGCGTCTTCATCGGCCTGGCGCTGGCCTGCACGGCCTTTGGCGCCATCAGCGGCATCATCGGCCGCAGCGCGCCGCCCGAGCAGCGCTCGTGGGCCTTCGGCATCTCCTCGGCGGCCGGCTCGTTCGGCCAGTTCCTCATGATGCCAGTCGAGCAGCAGCTCATCTCCGCCGTGGGCTGGCAAAACGCCTTTTATGTGCTGGCTGCGCTGGTGCTGCTGGCCATGATCCCGATGGCCTTCTACCTGCGCGAGCCACCCGTCTCGCACGCCAGCGGCCCGCAGCAAAGCATCGGCGCGGCCTTCAGCGAAGCCATCGCCAGCCGCTCGTTCTGGCTGCTGCTGGCAGGGTATTTTGTCTGCGGTTTCCAGCTGGTCTTCATTGGCGTGCATTTGCCGGCCTACCTGAAGGACCAGGGACTGATGAATCCGAACATCGCCGTCACGGCGCTGGCGCTGATCGGCCTGTTCAACATCGTTGGCTCCTATTACGCTGGCAAACTCGGTGGCAAGATCGCCAAGCGCTATCTGCTGTCAGCCATCTACGTGACGCGCGCCGTGGTCATCACGCTATTCCTGCTGGCGCCCTTGTCGGCGTGGTCGGTCTACCTGTTTGCCGCCGGCATGGGCGTGCTGTGGCTGTCGACCGTGCCGTTGACTAACGGGATCATCGCCGGCATCTTCGGCGTGAAGCATCTGTCGATGCTGGCCGGGATGGTGTTCTTCTCGCACCAGGTGGGCAGTTTTCTGGGCGCGTGGCTGGGCGGCTATCTGTACGAGCGGCAGGGCAGTTACCATGTCGTGTGGATGATCACCATCGGCCTGGGCTTGCTGGCAGCGCTGATCAACCTGCCCATCGACGAGCGCGCCGTCAAACGCGTGGCGGTGGCCGCGTAATGGCCAACTGGCGCACATGGCTGTGGCGCCTGGCTGGCGCCGCGCTGCTGGCCATCGTCTTCCTGGCTTATCTACGACCTGACTTCATGCTCGACCTGGCGAACCGCTTCTGGATGTGCATGTAGCAGGCATCCGGTCTTACACCTTCAAAAACTCTTCTTTCCCACCCAGCCAGCGCGCCAGGTGCGCTTCCACGGTGGCTGCGGCAGCCGTCGTGGTGGCGTGCAGTAAATCGTGTGCCACGTCGCGCGCCTGGTCAACCAGCCATTGATCCGTTTCCAGGTCGGCGAAGCGCAGCATTGCCTGGCCGGACTGGCGCGCGCCAAGAAACTCCCCGGGGCCGCGGATTTCCAGGTCGCGGCGGGCAATTTCAAAACCGTCCGTCGTCTCGCGCATGGTCATCAAGCGCTGGCGCGCCACGCCGCCCAGCGGGCCCTGGTACAGCAGCAGGCAAACGCTGGCCGCCGTGCCGCGGCCCACGCGGCCGCGCAGCTGATGCAGCTGAGACAAACCAAAACGCTCGGCGTGCTCGATCACCATCAGCGAGGCGTTCGGCACATCGACGCCCACCTCGATGACGGTGGTGGCCACCAGCACATGGATATGGCCGGCGATGAAGGCATCCATCACTTCCTGTTTTTCCGCCGGTTTCAAGCGGCCATGCACGAGGCCCACCTGCAGTGCGGGCAGGGCTTCGGCCAGCATCATGTAGGTGTCGGTGGCCGTTTGCAGCTGCAGCGCTTCCGATTCCTCGATCAGCGGGCAGACCCAGTACACCTGCCGGCCTTCCAGCGCGGCCGCATACACGCGGGCGATGACTTCGTCGCGCCGGTTCTGGTCGATGGAGCGCGTGACGATGGGGCTGCGTCCGGGCGGCAGCTCGTCGATCACCGACACTTCCAGGTCGGCGTAATACGTCATGGCCAGGGTGCGCGGGATGGGCGTGGCCGACATCATCAGCTGGTGCGGCACGGCCGCGCTGTCGCCCTTGTTGCGCAGGGTCAGGCGCTGCCCCACGCCGAAACGGTGCTGTTCGTCGACGATCACCAGTCCCAGTTTGGCAAACAGCACATTGTCCTGGATCAGCGCATGCGTGCCGATCACCAGCTGCGCTTCGCCCGATTCGATCAGGGCCAGCGCCGCCGTCTTTTCCTTTTTCTTCAGGCTACCCGTCAGCCAGGCGACCTTCACGCCCAGCGGCTCCATCCAGGCGGCGATCTTGCGGAAGTGCTGCTCGGCCAGGATCTCCGTGGGCGCCATCAGCGCGGCCTGGTAGCCACTGTCGATGGCTTGCGTGGCCGACAACGCCGCCACCACCGTCTTGCCGCTGCCGACGTCGCCCTGCAGCAAGCGCTGCATCGGATACGGCTGGTGCAGGTCGGCGCGGATTTCCTCGAGCACGCGCGCCTGCGCGCCCGTCAGCTTGAAGGGCAGGGCGGCGCCAAAGGCATGCGACAGGGTGCCGACGATGGGCAGGGAGGCCGCGCCTTTCGAGCGGCGTGCGCGCTGGGCGCGTTTCAGCGATAGCTGCTGCGCCAGCAGCTCATCGAATTTCATGCGCACCCAGGCCGGGTGCGAGCGGTCCATCAGCGCGCTTTCATCGATGTCTTGCGGCGGGTAGTGCAGCAGGTGCACGGCGGCCCGGAACGGCGACAGCTGCATCTGGCGCAACAAATCGTCAGGCAAGGTATCGTGCCAGTCGATGCGGCGCATGGCGTTGGCGATCTCGCGCCGCAGCACGTGCTGCGACAAGCCTTCGCCGGACGGATACACGGGCGTCAGCGCCGTGGGCAGCGGTGCGCCCTCGTTGACCACCTTGTAGGTCGGGTGCACCATCTCGGCACCAAAAAAGCCGTGTTTGAGTTCGGCGCGCGCGCGTACCCGCGTGCCTTCGGCCAGCTGCTTGACCTGGCTGCCGTAGAAATTCATGAAACGCAGCAGCAGGTTGCCCGTTTCGTCGGCGATCGTCACCAGCAATTGCTTGCGCGGCTTGAAATTGACTTCGCACTTGGTGACGACGCCTTCCACTTGCCACGACTCGCCGCCGCGCAGGCAGGCGTCGCGTATGGTGTAGACCTTCGTCTCGTCCTCGTAGCGCATCGGCAGGTGCAGCACCAGATCCATATCGCTGCGCAAGCCCAGTTTGGCCAGCCGGCTTTCCGTGCTGACTACCTTTTTGATGGCTTTCGGCTTCGCGGCAGGCTTGGCTGTGGGAGGAAGATCGGGCTTGGGTTCGGACATATCGGAGATTTTTGTGCCGCTAGCGTAAAATAGAGGGTTGTCCGGCACACCCTGTGCGTACCGCAGTCATCGTTGTTGCGGCGGATTATTGTAATGCCTGTATAGGCGCACAGTATAGTGCCAGATGTTCCATTGCGCACTCCTAATCATTTTTGACGTACTTTTGAAGCAAAACGCATGTATTCGCTTTCCGATTTCGATTTTAATTTGCCGCAAGAAAACATTGCGCAAACTCCGTTGGCCGAGCGCAGCGCCTCGCGCCTGTTGCATCTGGACGGCGAGACCCTGGTCGACCGCCAGTTCGCCGACATCGTAGGATTGCTGCAAGCGGGCGACCTGCTGGTGATGAACGATACGCGCGTGCTGAAGGCGCGCTTCTTTGGCGTCAAGGAAAGCGGCGGCAAGATCGAGGCACTGGTCGAGCGCGTGCTCGATGAGCGCACCGTGCTGGCCCAGGTGCGCGCGTCGAAGTCCCCGCCGCCCGGTTGCCGCATCCGCCTGGCCGACGCGTTCGACGTCACCGTCGGCCAGCGTGCCGGCGAATTCTTCACGCTGCACTTCGAGGCCGACGTGTTTGAGCTGATCGAGGCGCATGGCCGCTTGCCGCTGCCGCCCTACATCGAACACGATGCGGACGCATTCGACGAGACGCGCTACCAGACTGTCTTCAACAAGGTGCCGGGTGCTGTCGCCGCGCCGACGGCCGGCCTGCATTTCGATCAGGCCCTGCTCGATCAACTGAAGGCCAAGGGCGTCAACTTTGCCTATGTGACCTTGCACGTGGGCGCGGGCACCTTCCAGCCAGTGCGCACCGAAGTGCTGAGCGAACACAAGATGCACACCGAGTGGTACACCATGCCGCAGGACACCGTCGACGCCGTGCGCACCGCGCAACTGGCGGGACGCGACGTGGTGGCTGTCGGCACGACCAGCCTGCGCGCGCTGGAATCGGCTTCGCAAAGCGGGCAGCTGGTAGCGGGCAGCGCCGATACGGCCCTGTTCATCACGCCCGGCTATGCCTTCAAGACGGTGACGCGGCTGATCACCAATTTCCATTTGCCCAAGTCGACCCTGCTGATGCTGGTGTCGGCTTTTGCCGGCTATGCGCCGATCCGCAGCGCTTACGCGCATGCGATCGCGCAGAACTACCGTTTCTTCAGCTATGGCGACGCGATGCTGCTCACCACGCAATCGCGCGCTCCGCTTCCGCTGAACCTTGATACTCCCGTGAAAGACTGACCATGCTGGAATTTACACTACTCAAGACCGACACGAGCGGCCTGACCAAGGCACGCCGCGGCACCTTGAAACTCAACCATGGCGTCGTGCAGACGCCGATCTTCATGCCAGTGGGCACTTACGGCACTGTCAAGGCGATGTCGCCGCTGGAACTGAACGAGATCGACGCGCAGATCATCCTGGGCAACACCTTTCACCTGTGGTTGCGCCCTGGCAACACCGTCATGGAAAAATTCGGCGGCTTGCACGGTTTCATGGGCTGGAACAAGCCGATTCTGACCGATTCGGGCGGCTTCCAGGTGTTTTCGCTGGGCGCCATGCGCAAGATTACGGAAGAGGGCGTGCATTTCAATTCGCCGATCAACGGCGATAAACTGTTCCTCTCGCCGGAAGTGTCGATGCAGGTGCAGCGCGTGCTGAACTCCGACATCGTCATGCAGTTTGACGAATGCACGCCGTACGAAATCGCCGGCCGTCCGGCCACCATCGAGGAAGCGGCCAAGTCCATGCGCATGTCCTTGCGCTGGGCGCAGCGCTCGAAGGACGAGTTCCACCGCGGTGAAAACCCGAACGCGCTGTTCGGCATCGTGCAGGGCGGCATGTTCGAAATGCTGCGTGACGAGTCGCTGGCCAAGCTGGAAGAGATCGATTTCCCCGGCATCGCCATCGGTGGCCTGTCCGTCGGCGAGCCGAAGGAAGACATGATGCGCATGCTGGCCCACGTGGGCCCGCGCCTGCCGGCCAACAAGCCGCATTACTTGATGGGCGTGGGCACGCCGGAAGACCTGGTGGCTGGTGTGTCGAACGGCATCGACATGTTCGATTGCGTCATGCCGACGCGCAACGCCCGCAATGGCTGGCTGTTTACCCGTTTCGGCGACATCAAGATCAAGAACGCCAAGTACAAGGAAGACCAGGCGCCGCTCGACGAGACCTGCAGCTGCTACGCCTGCCGCAACTTTTCGCGCGCCTACCTGCACCATTTGCACCGTTCCAAGGAAATCCTCGGCGCCCGCCTGAATACCATCCACAACCTGCATTACTACCTGGACTTGATGCGCCAGATGCGTGAAGCGCTGGACGAAGACCGTTTCCATGCGTTTACCGTGCAATTCCATGCGGAACGCGCACGGGGAACTTAAGAAATGCTTAGGTTCATGGGCCGCGAGGTCCTGAGCTAATGTTTTCGAGATTGGTGCTTGGACTGGGGCGATAAAGCATTGCATAATGCTTTTTTAGCCCCATTTGAAGTTGCCATGCCTGCAATTCGGGGCATGGCCTTTTGCCAATGCTAGAATACAGCGCTATTTTTCAAACTGATTAGAACTGGAGTCACCGTGTTTTTCATTTCCAACGCTTATGCGCAAGCCCCAACCGACGCCCTGGGCCTCGGCGGCAACCTGACCAGCTTCCTGCCGCTGGTATTGATGTTCGTGGTCATGTATTTCCTGATGATCCGTCCACAGCAAAAACGCGCCAAAGAACAACGGGCGATGATGGACGCGCTGGCCAAGGGTGACGAAGTCGTCACCGCCGGCGGCATGCTGGGCCGTGTTGTCAAGGTAGTGGACGCTTACGTCACCATCGAAGTGGCGACCGGCACCGAAATCACGGTGCAAAAGAGCTCCATTACCACCTTGCTGCCTAAAGGCACCCTGAAGGCGCTGTAATTCCTCGCCGTCATTGCTTCGGCAATGATGCACCGGGGCGGCTACCCGCCGCCCCTCGCGACGCCTCCGACGCTCAACACTGAACGCTGAATCACTATGAATCGCTATCCTGCCTGGAAATACATCATCATCGTCGTCGCCTTATTGCTGGGCGCACTCTATACGGCGCCCAATTATTTCGGTGAGTCACCGGCGCTGCAAGTAACCAGCGGCAGGTCGACTGTCAAAGTGACGGGCGAGCTGATGACGCAAGTCGAGCAAATATTGACGAAAGAGAACGTCAAGTCGGAAGGTGTCACCATGGATGGCGCCGGTAACCTCGCCTCCGTGCGCGTGCGTTTCGCCGATCCCGATACCCAGTTCAAGGCAAAACTGGTGCTGGAAAAGGACCTGAACCCCGATGCCACCGATCCCGCGTACATCGTGACGGTCAATCTGCAAGCCAATACGCCAATGTGGATGCAAAAATTGCATGCCTTGCCCATGTTCCTGGGCCTGGACTTGCGCGGTGGCGTGCACTTCCTGATGCAGGTCGATGCGAAAGCAGTACTCAACAAGAAAGTCCAGGGCGTCCAGTCCGCCGCGCGTAGCGTGTTGCGCGACAAGAATATCCGCCACGCCGGCATCGAGCGTGTGGGTGACAGCGTGCAAATCAACTTCCGCGATGCGGAAACGCGCCTGAAGGCCAAGAATGTGCTGTCCGACCAGATGTCGGAACTGGCGTTCGCCGATGCGGGCGAAGGCAGCGATTTGAAACTGAACATCACCCTGAAGCCGGCGGCCCTGAAGGCGACCATCGATGAAGGCGTGAAGCAGAATATTTCCACCCTGTCCAAGCGCGTCAACGAGCTGGGCGTGGCTGAGCCGCTGATCCAGCAGCAAGGTCCTGACCGTATCGTGGTGCAATTGCCTGGCGTGCAGGACGTGGCCCGTGCGAAAGCCATCATCGGCCGCACGGCCACGCTGGAAGTGCGCCTGGTCGATGAAAGCATCGTGCCCAACACCGAACTGTCAAGCGCCATCCCGTTCAACTCGGAATTGTTTACCGTTGGCAAGGGCGTGCCTGTCGTGCTGTCGAAAGACGTGATCCTGACGGGCGACTATATCTCCAGCGCCACGGCCAGCTTCGACCAGAACCAGCAAGCGGCCGTGTCGATCGACCTGAACGGAGACGGCGGTCGCAAGATGCGCGAAGCGACGCGCGATCGCGTAGGCAAGCGCATGGCCATCGTGCTGTTTGAAAAGGGCAAGCCGGAAGTGCTGTCGGTGGCGACCATCCAGCAGGAACTCGGTTCGCGCTTCCAGATCACCGGCATGGGCGGCGCGGAAAACGCGAATGAACTGGCGCTGCTGCTGCGCTCGGGTGCCTTGTCGGCACCGATGACCGTCATCGAAGAACGCACGATCGGACCGCAACTGGGCGCGGAAAACATTGCCAAGGGCTTCCATTCGACCTTGTATGGCTTCATCGCCATCGCCATCTTCATGATCGCCTACTACATGCTGTTCGGCGCCTTCAGCGTGCTGGCCCTGGCCACCAATCTGCTGTTGCTGGTCGGCTTGCTGTCGATGATCCAGGTGACGCTGACACTGCCGGGTATCGCCGCGATCGCGCTGGCACTGGGCATGGCGATTGATGCCAACGTGCTGATCAATGAACGTATCCGCGAAGAGCTGCGCGCCGGCAATACGCCGCAAGCGGCGATCGCTGCCGGCTTCGACCGCGCCTGGGCGACGATTCTCGATTCGAACGTGACCACCCTGATTGTCGGCCTGGCGCTGCTGGCCTTCGGCAGCGGTCCCGTGCGCGGCTTCGCTGTTGTGCATTGCCTGGGCATCCTGACCTCGATGTTCTCCTCCGTCTTCGTTTCGCGCGGCGTGGTCAACCTCTGGTATGGCCGCAAGAAAAAGCTGACGACCTTGTCGATCGGCACGGTATGGGTGCCGGGCACCAGCAAATAAGCACCCTATAGCGACAACAGCGATAGCATCTGGTGGCACAGCCGCCGGATGCACAGAATAGAACTCAGAGGATTTCATGGAATTTTTCCGGATCAAAAAAGATATTCCCTTCATGCGCCATGCGTTGATTTTCAACGTGATTTCGGCGGTGACCTTCCTTGCCGCCGTCTTCTTCCTGGTGCACAAGGGCTTGCACCTGTCCGTTGAATTCAAGGGCGGCACCCTGATGGAGGTGAAATACCCCAAGGCGGCCAATCTCGAAGGCATACGCGGCAGCCTGATCGCCATGGGCTACGAAGAGCCGGGCGTGACCAGCTTCGATACGGCGCGCGACGTGATGATCCGCCTGCCGGTGGAAAAGGGCGTCAGCGCGGCGAACACGTCGCAGCGCGTGTTTGACGCCCTGTGCAAGGCCGAGCAAGGCACGAGCAAGGCCATCGACACCGTCACTGCAAAGGGCGAGCATGTGCTCAAGAGCGCGTGCCTGGACGCTGCCGGCAACGAGGCAGTCGTCTTGCAGAAAGTCGAATTCGTCGGCCCGCAAGTGGGCGAGGAACTGGCGCAGAACGGCTTGAACGCGCTGGTGGTGGTGATTATCGGCGTGATGATCTACCTGGCCGTGCGCTTCGAGTGGAAATACGCTGTCTCGGCCATTATCGCCAACTTGCATGACGTGGTGATCATCCTGGGCTTCTTTGCCTTCTTCCAGTGGGAATTCTCGCTGACGGTACTGGCGGCGATCCTGGCGGTGCTCGGCTACTCGGTCAACGAATCGGTGGTGATCTTTGACCGTATCCGCGAAAACTTCCGCAAGCAGCGCAAGGCTTCCGTGCATGAAGTGATCGACAGCGCGATTACCAGCACCATTTCGCGGACCATCATCACCCACGGCTCGACCCAGATGATGGTGCTGTCGATGCTGATCTTCGGCGGCCAGACCCTGCATTACTTCGCACTGGCGCTGACCATCGGTATCTGCTTCGGTATTTACTCGTCCGTATTCGTCGCGGCATCGATCGCCATGTGGCTGGGCGTCAAGCGCGAAGACTTGATCAAGCCGGTCAAGGAAAAAGACGAAACCGACGGCGCCGTGGTGTAAGCGCAGTTTGATGCATGACGAATTCAAGAACGATCACCCGCGCGGTGGTCGTTTTTTTTTGTAACGGATGACGATGAAGCGTTTGATAATGATGGGCATCATGGCGGGTATCAGCACGCTGGCCAGTGGCGCGCAATTGCGCCGTGTGGCCAGCGATACCATCGCCCTGGGCGGCGCCATCGCCGAAGGCGACGTGGACAAGCTGCGGCAGCTGGCCACGCCGGGGACAACCGTGTTGCGCATCAATAGCGACGGCGGCGATGCGCAGGCGGCCATGCAGCTGGGGCGCTACCTGCACCAGCGGCAATGGGATGTCGCCATCGACACCGTGTGTGCCGGCAGTTGCGCCCTGTACGTTTTCCCGGCCGCGCGGCGCAAGAGCATTCCCGGCACCGCCGTGCTGGCGCTGCAGGAGTCGGCCGCCCTGCGCGCGCAGGCCGGCCCGGAATACATGCACCGCAGGCTGCTCGAGGCGGGCGTGCCGGCCGATGAACTGGACCGTGAAACAGCGGCGCTGGCCGCACAACTGGCGCAGGTGGCGGCGCTGGAAGCGGCTTTTGCCGCGGAGCTGGGCATTGCCCCGGCCTTTTACCATGATTTCCGGCAGGTGGCGGCGCAGGCCGATAGCTTGCGCCAGCGCTTTCCCGACCAGGAGGCGGCCATCTACTGGTGGCCGGCGGCCGCCCGCCTGCAGCGTTGTTACGGCATCGGGGGCGTGCAAGAGGGGCCGCGCGCGGCGCGCCTGGCGCCGGACGGCTATCTGTACGTGCCGGCCCTGTCAGCCCTGGTCATGGGCGACCAGGCCTTGCCGGACTGCCCATGAGTCGCAGCGGCCGTTTGTTCCTGCTGATGGACGCCATGCGCGCCAAACGGGTGCCCGTCACGGCCGCCCAACTGGCGCAGCAGCTGGGCGTCTCCGAGCGCACGATTTACCGCGACATCCAGACTCTGGCCGAACTTGGGGCGCCCCTGCAGGGCGAGGCTGGCATCGGCTATGTGCTGCGCCGTGGCGCCTTCCTGCCACCGCTGATGTTCGGTCCCGATGAACTGGAAGCGCTGGTGCTGGGCGCGCGCTGGGTGCGCCGTCAGGGTGATGCGGGCCTGGCGCAGGCGGCCGGCAATGCCCTGGCGAAGATCGCCGCCGCTTCGCCGCGCGACCTGCGCGACAGCATGGCCGAGACCAGCCTGTGGGTGCCGCTGGGGCGCCCCGCCGATGGCGCGCAGCCGGCCGACCTTTACGTGCAGCCGGTGCGCGAGGCCATCCGTTATGAACAGAAGCTCACCGTGGGCTACCAGGATGAGCATGGGAGCGCCAGTTCGCGCACGGTATGGCCGTTTGCCCTGGCTTTTTTTGAAGGCAAGCGCTTGCTGGCCGCGTGGTGCGAGCTGCGCGGCGACTACCGGCATTTCCGCATCGATCGCATCGCCAGCGTGCAGCGGCACGACGAGCGCTATCCCACGCGCCGCCACGCCTTGCTCGATACCTGGCGCAAGGCGCACGATATTGATCCCGAATCCTGATATCGGCTCCTGACAAAAACTGTCAGTGACTGGTTCTACGATGGTGGCTTCTTCACTCACCGGAGTACGCCATCATGCGCCTGTACCACCACCCCATGTCCTCGAATGCCCGCCGCGCCCGGATGACGGCGATCCACCTCGGCCTGCCTCTGGAACTGGCCGAAGTCGACCTGATGAATGCGGACGACCGCCGCCGCCTGGCCGAACTGAACCCGAACGGCAAGGTGCCCGTGCTGGCCGATGGCGATTTCCTGCTGTGGGAGTCGTGCGCCATCATGCAATACCTGGCCGAGCAGGTACCGGGCCAGACGATTTATCCGCAGGCGCCGCAGGCCCGGTCCGACGTCAACCGCTGGCTGTTCTGGGCCACGCAGCATTTCGCGCCCGCCATCAGCGTGCTGGCCTGGGAACGCGCGTGGAAAGGCATGACGGGCAATGGTCCGGCGGATTCGCTGGAAGAGGCGCGCGGCGAGCGCGAACTGCATGAGTGTGCCGTGGTGCTGGACGCGCATCTGGCGGGGCGCAGCTGGCTTAGCGGAGGCGATGTGACCCTGGCCGATTTTGGCGTGGCCGCGCCGTTGATGTACAGCGAGGCCGTACGGCTGCCGCTGGCGCAGTACCAGCATCTCCAGGCCTGGTTTGCCCGCGTGCGGCAGTTGCGGGCCTGGCAGGAAACGGACGTGGAGCTGTTGCCGGGATAATGTGCTCGCTAAGTGTGCCAGCGCACGGAGCCGGCGCAGCGCAGCGCATAAGATAGGTTTGTCTCTTTCAGGACATCCCTAGCTTTGGACTTTACCCGCTTTCGAGCGGGTTTTTTTTCCGCTTTCGAGCGGCTTTTTTATCCGGCGTTTGAAAAGTGGCTTGATAATTTGATCATTGCTGCACATATGGGGCGTCTCCCACTGCAAGCAGGTACGCCATGTTCATGCCACGCCATCCGAAGCCACTATTGAGTACCCGGGCGGTCGCGACCCAAGTTGTCCAGCAGAAGCAGGCGAGTAAGGCCATGGACAAGCATGTGCTGATCGTCGACGTGCCGAAGCCGGCGCCAGGCGTGCCGATCATGCCGCCGGTGCCGGTAAAACAGGATTAATGTACGAGCACCTTCAGCAGCGACTGTACTTCATCGTCCGATTCTTCCATGATCTTCGACAGAGTCGCATCGCCGATCACGCAATCGATGCTGCCGGCGGCGCGGGCGGCGCGCACGGCGATGGCGGCCGGGCTTTCGTTGAGGGGCGAGGCCACCGGCGCCAGGTCATTCGCCAGCAGCAGCGTGTCGCCCAGCGATTCGGGCGGGATGGCGCGCAAACCTTCCCACAGCGCATCGATGGCGTCCATTACGGCTTCCGGCACCTTCAGTTTGGTTAATACACCATGGCCGATGGCTTGTTCGCCATGTTCGACCCAGTCCTCCGGTTCGCCGTCGAGGATGCCGGGGAATTCGGCCGCGCGCGACAGCAGATAAAAGCCGCCCACTTCATGCATGATGCCGGCAAACAGGGCCGTATCGGGGTCCACCTTGGTGACGCGGCGGGCCAGTACCTGCGACAGGGCCGCCACATGGGCCGTATGTTCCCACAGCTGGTTGGCCTTCGCTTGCAGCACGGGATCGGTGATAGTGCTGCCCAGCTGGCGCACGATCAGCGACGCTACCACCGACTGCAGGGTACGCACGCCGAGCCGTTGCACGGCATTGCGCACGCTGGTGATTTCATTGCCGGAACGGTTGAACGCCACCGAATTGGCGATGGCCACCGTGCGCGCGGCCAGCAGCGGGTCGGCTTGCACCAGCTTGGCAGCGGCCTCGATATGGCAGTCGGGATCGGCCAGCGCCTCTTGCAGCTTGAGCGAAGCGTCCACATTGGCAGGAAAGGTCAGCTCGCCACGAGCGGCTTGTGCGGCGATGCTTTTAAAGGCGTCGAGTCTGTTCATTGAAAAAATTATACTCGCAATATTTCCGTGCGGAACTTTTTAACCATGATCTTTTCGCAAACAAGCGAGTAAACGGCAAGTAACCCCCCTGTAAACGGAAAAAGGGCAGGCCACTGGATCAGCGGCATACCCTTTCTGGATCATGCGAGCGCTATCAGTCAGCTTCGCTGAAGATCGCGTCGCAGCCTTCAACCAACTCGTCGCTGTCTTCCAGCTCATCGGTCAGGCCCAGGTCGAAGAGTTCCTCGACGGCATTCATGAAGCTGTTGTGCTTGGTGGCGCCGATCAGGCGGTAGATTTCGCCGTCTTCGTTGCGCACGCCGATAATCAGTTTTTCCTGGCGTACCAGTTCTGGCGTGCTGGCGTTGAGCAGCAGGTTGCCGATGATGTGTTTATCGAAATGAGCGGGCTTTTTGCCGTCGAGCAGTGTGGTTTTCAACTTGGTTTCCTTTGTCTTGTTTGAATGTCTATGCTTGGTGAATTGTCAGCTGTGACCGTAGGCGATGGCGTGTTTCAAGCCCGCCAGGGTGGTTTCCAGGCGCATGAAGTCGTCGTCGGTATAGCCGTCAAACAAGCGCTGGCCCTGCTTTGTCAGCTTGGGGAACACGTCATGGAACACCTGTTCGCCCTCGCAGCTCAAGCGCACGAAGTAGGAGCGCTTGTCTTTCGTGCAACGTTCGCGGACCACCAGCCCCTTTTGCTCCAGCCGGTCCACCACGCCCGTCAAGGTACCCTTGGTAATCAGGGTTTTCTGGCCCAGTTCCTTGTAGGACATGCCGCAGGTGTTGCCGAGCGTGGCAATGATGTCGAATTGCGCATGCGTCAAGCCGTACTGGCGCACGAAGTCGCTAGAAAACCGCTCGAAGCTTTGCATGCATTCGGCCAGCAGCCGGATACTTTTTAAATATCGTTCACCCATGGGGTGTGATTATATCCTTCCATCCCGCTTTTTTCCGCCGCGTCAGGCCCCGCTGTTGCATGCGGGTCTGGATGGGACTGAACTCCGGTATCATGTGGGCAACTCAGCCCTTGTCCCTGGTCCGTCTCGCCGATGTCTTTCGCTAATCTTTCCCGTATCGGCCTCGACAAACCGCTGCGCTTGCTGCTGGTCCATGCCGGCGATGCCGAGTCGATTACCTGGGCGGGCCTGGTGCAGCCGCTGCGCCTGTGCGCGCGGGCGCTGGGACCGGACGCCCTGCAACTGGACGTGCGCACGCCCGAGCAAGTGGCCCAGCAGGGCGGCAACTGGCATATCGCGCTGCTGGTGGCCGATGAAACGCAGGCGCCGCTGCGCGCCGAGTTGTGTCGGGCCGTGATCGAGCGCTGCCGTTCGGCGCCATTCTGGGGCGGGGTGGGCGCGGCCGTGCTGTGGCTGGCCGACGCGGGCGTCATGGATGGCGTGCGCATCGCCTTGCCGTGGGCCCTGTACGCCGATGCGGAGGCGAAGGCCGAACGGGCCATCCTGACGCCGCACCTGTTCGACATCGACGGCCCCCACATTACCTGCTGCGGCGGCGCGGCCAGCATCGACTTTTCGCTGACCCTGATCGAAACCGTGTTTGGTGCCGACGTACAGGCGCTCGTCAAGGAAGCGTTGTGCGTGGACAAGGTGCGCGGCAAGGAAGAACGCCAGCGCGTGGCATTGCAAGCGCGTTTTGGCGTGCTGCAGCCGAAATTGTCCGAAGCTGTCACCTTGATGGAGGCCAATATCGAGGAGCCGCTGTCGACCGATGACATCGCCAGCCTGGTGGGCCTGTCGCGGCGCCAGCTGGAACGTCTGTTCAAGCAATACCTGGGCAGCCTGCCATCGCGCTACTACCTGGAACTGCGCCTGCAGCGTTCCAGGCAACTGTTGCTCGATACGCATTATTCCATCGTGCAAGTCGGCCTGATGTGCGGCTTTTCCTCGGGTTCGCACTTTTCCACGGCATTTGGCACGCTGTTTGGCAATACTCCCCGCGAAGAGCGGCAGCGCAAGCTGATGCCGCCGGTCTAGCCAGCATCAAGACAGCTGTGATGAATTGTGAAAATCCTTGTCGCAGATTCAAAAGAGTTTTAGCATCCCGCTTTTTATAATGCAGTACACACGTAGCTGTCGTAGCTGCGGAGTACCTAACATATTGATGGGGAAATGCTATGAATGCCAAGCTTGATTCGACCGTAACGGCTCGTCCAGTCACCCGGGAAACCTTTGACCAGGTCCTCGTCCCTACCTACGCCCCAGCCGCCATGGTGCCCGTGCGCGGTTCCGGACTGGATCTGTGGGACCAGTCAGGCAAGCATTACCTCGATTTCACCTCCGGCATCGCCGTCAACAGCCTGGGCCACTGCCATCCAGCCCTGGTCGACGTGCTGACCAAGCAAATCAATAATTTGTGGCATTTGGGCAACGGTTACACCAACGAGCCCGTGCTGCGCCTGGCCCTGGCCCTGACGGAAGCGACCTTCGCTGACCGCGCCTTCTTCTGCAACTCGGGCGCGGAAGCCAACGAAGCGGCCCTGAAACTGGCGCGCAAATACGCGCACACCAAGTTTGGCGCACACAAGTCGCGCATCATCTCGTGCTTCAGCTCCTTCCACGGCCGTACCCTGTTTACCGTCTCCGTCGGCGGCCAGGCCAAGTACACGGAAGGCTTCGAGCCGCTGCCACCGTCGATCGACCACATTGCCTACAACGACATCGAAGCGGCGCGCGCCGCCATCGGCGATGACGTGTGCGCAGTGATCGTCGAGCCGGTACAAGGCGAAGGCGGCGTCGTACCGGGCAATCCGGAGTTCCTCAAGGAGCTGCGCGCCCTGTGCGACAAGACGGGCGCCCTGTTGATTTTCGACGAAGTCCAGTGCGGCATGGGCCGCACTGGCGCGTTGTTCGCCTACATGGGCTACGGCGTCACGCCGGACATCCTGACGGCCGCCAAGGCGCTGGGCAACGGCTACCCGATCGGCGCCATGCTGACCACCAACGAACTGGCGCAAACCCTGGCCGTCGGCACCCACGGCACCACCTACGGCGGCAACCCGCTGGCCGCCACCGTGGCCCTGAGCGTGCTCGAAACGATCAACACGCCAGCGTTCCTGGCGCGCGTCAAGGAAGCGAGCGTCAACACCATCGCCATGCTGCAAGGCTTGATCACGGATTACCCGCAAGTGTTCTCCGTGGTGCGCGGCAGCGGTTTGCTGCTGGGTCTGGTAGTCAGCGATGCCTACAAGGGCCGCGCCAAGGACATCCAGAAAGCGGCCGAAGCGCAAGGCTTGATGGTGCTGATCGCCGGCATGGACGTGGTACGCCTGGCGCCTGCCCTGATCGTCTCGGACGCGCAGATCGCCGAAGCGGGCCGTCTGCTGCGCGTGGCCATCGACGGCCTGCTGAAAGCCTGAGGCTAGTCTTACCCCCGTACTATCACCGGCCCGCCGCTTTGCTGCGGGCCGGCTTGGTTCTACCCCAGCATCGTCAGCATTGAAGGAGTACCCATGTATGTTGTCCGTCCGGTAGAAATTGCGGATATTGCAGCCCTCGAAGCGCTGGCCGCAGTCACCATGCCGGGTGTCCATACCCTGCCGAAGACGCGCGAAAAAATCGCCGCCTCCGTCGAGCGCTCCATCGCCTCGTTTGCCGCCCATGTCGACATCCCCAGCGAAGAGTCATATCTCTTCGTGCTTGAATCCCTGCTCGACAAGAGCATCTTCGGTACGGCCGCCATCTTCGCCTCGGCCGGCTCGAACGGCACGTATTTTTCCTTTCGCAACGACGTCATCCAGCAGGTTTCGCGTGACCTCAACATCAGCCACAGCGTGCATGCGCTGACCCTGTGCTCGGAGCTGACGGCGTATTCGCAGCTGTCCGGCTTCTACGTGCGCAACATGGAGCAGGCTGGCCTGGAAGCGGCCCTGCTGTCGCGCGCGCGGCTGCTGTTTGCCGTGCTGGCGCCGCACCGTTTCGGCGACCGCTTCTTCGTGCCGCTGGCCGGCATCACGGATGCCAACGGCCAGTCGCCATTCTGGGATGCGCTGGGCCGCAAGTTCTTCCAGATGGATTTCCTCGATGCCGAAAAAGTCATCGGCGGTGCCCGCAACCGCACCCTGATCGTCGAACTGATGCCGCATTACCCCGTGTACGTACCGCTGCTGCCCGGCGATGCGCAGGCGGCCATGGGCCAGATCCACCCGAGCGGTGAACTGGCGTTCAATTTGCTGACGGAAGAAGGTTTCGAGGCGGACGACTACATCGACATCTTCGACGGTGGCCCGATCCTGCAGGCGCACAAGCATGCGCTGCGCTCGTTTACGGGTTCGCTCACGCGCCGCGTCGTCGCAGGCGTCACGCCCAGCCGCACGGGCCTGAAAGTCCATTACGCGGTCGCTTCGGGCGCGGAGCGCAACTTCCGCGCCGTCACCTTTACCTGCGATGCGCTCGAAGCGCAGGACACCGTCGGCTTGCCGCCCGAGCTGCTTGAAGCGCTGGTCGTGGCCGAAGGCGACAGCGTCATTTGCGTGCGCATCTAACCGAGAGAACATTATGCTAGTAGTACGCGCCATCAACGCTTCTGACCTGGATGCCCTGTACGGCTTGGCCAGCCAGGTCGGCACCGGCATGACCACCCTCAAGCCGGACATGAAAATGCTGGGCGACCGCCTGGCCATCGCCTGCGCCTCGTTCGCCGAAACTATCGCGCCCGAAAAGCGCGACTACATGTTTGTCATGGAGGATACCGACACGGGCCGCCTGGCCGGCGTGTGCGCCATCAAAGGCGCCGTGGGCCTGGATGAGCCGTTCTATAACTACCGCATCGGCACCCTGGTCCATTCCAGCCGCGAACTCGACGTGTTTACGCGCATGGAAACCCTGTACCTGTCGAACGACCTGACGGGCAGCACGGAACTGTGTTCGCTGTTCCTGCACCCCGATTACCGCAGCGGCAACAATGGCAAGCTGCTGTCGAAGAGCCGCTTTCTTTTCATCGCCCAGTTCCCGCACCTGTTCACGGAAAAGCTGATCGCCGAAATGCGCGGTTACCAGGCGCCGGACGGCAGCTCGCCGTTCTACGAGGGACTGGGCCGCCACTTCTTCAAGATGGATTTCCATCACGTCGACGACTTGACGAGCCTGGGAAAAAAATCCTTCATCGCCGAACTGATGCCGCGCCAGCCCATGTACGTGGCCTACCTGCCCGACGAGGCGCAGGAAGTCATCGGCAAGGTGCATCTGAGCACGGCGCCCGCGCGCCGCCTGCTGGAGCAGGAAGGCTTGCACTTCGAAGGCTATGTCGATATTTTCGACGCCGGTCCCGTACTGCAGGCGCGCGTCTCCGAGCTGCGCGCCATGCGCGACAGCATGCCGGCCGTGCTCGATGCGGAGGCTGCGCCTGACGTGTGCAGCGACCTCGCCCAGGCCGAGCCTTACCTGGTGTCGAACACCGACCTGAAAGATTTCCGCATGATCGTCACCAGCGCCAATCCGCACAGCGGCAAGATCGCGCTGGACGATGATGAACTGCATCTGCTGCGCTGCCATCACGGCGACACTGTGCGCACCTTGTCACTCAACCCGAGGAAGCATCCCCATGTCTAAATCGTCCGACCTGAATTCATCTACCGCAGCATCGAACTTCATCAACGGCGCCTGGCTGCCAGGCACGGGCCGTGAACTGCTCACCATCGATCCATCGAACGGCAAGCAAACCTGGGCCAGCCTGGAAGCGACGGAGAGCGAAGTCGAACAGGCTTGCCAGGCTGCCCGCGCCGCCTTTGAAGCGTGGGCCGATACGCCCGTCGAAGAACGCATCGCCATCTGCGTGCGCTTTCGCGAACTGCTGAAGGAACATGCGGAAGCGCTGGCGCTGCTGATTTCGGAAGAAGTGGGCAAACCGCTGTGGGAATCGCGCACGGAAGTGGCCACCATGGCCAACAAGATCGATATCTCGGTGCAGTCGTACAATGCGCGCACGGGCATTGCGCAAAGCAAGATCGCCGATGGCGACGCCGTGCTGCGCCACCGTCCGCACGGTGTATTCGGCGTGTTCGGCCCGTACAATTTCCCCGGCCACCTGCCCAACGGCCACATCGTGCCGGCCCTGATCGCCGGTAACACCATCGTCTTCAAGCCCAGCGAATATGCGCCGCGCACGGCCGTGAAAACCGTGCAGCTGTGGCAGCAGGCTGGCTTGCCGAATGGCGTCGTCAACCTCGTCAATGGCGGGCGCGATACGGGCGTGGCCCTGGGTGCGAATGCCTTGCTCGACGGCGTGCTGTTCACGGGTTCCTGCCAGACGGGCATCAGCCTGCACCGTCAGTTCGGCGGCCAGCCGGGCAAGATGCTGGCGCTGGAAATGGGCGGCAATAACGCTCTGGTTGTGTGGGATGTGAAGGACGTGGACGCGGCCGTGCACCACGCGATCTTCTCCGCCTTCGTTTCGGCCGGCCAGCGCTGCACCTGCGCGCGCCGCCTGGTGGTACAGGATAACGCCTTTGGTACTGCTTTTGTGGCGCGCCTGGTGGAAGTGGCCGCGAAACTGGGTATCGGCGCGTCCGACGCCCAGCCGCAGCCTTTCATGGGGCCTGTCGTCTCAGCCGCCGTGGCCGCGCGCCTGGTGCAGGCGCAAGCCGATATGGTCGCCAAGGGCGGCACCACCCTGCTGCAGATGCGCCAGTTGAATCCCGAAGCGGGCTTTGTCACGGCCGGCATCGTCGACGTTACCGATGCCAAGGGCATCCCCGACGAAGAATGGTTCGGCCCACTGCTGCAAGTGATCCGCGTGGCCGATTTCGATGCGGCCCTGAAGGTTGCCAACGCCACCGAATTCGGCCTGGCCGCCGCCTTGTTGTCCGACGATCCTGCCCTGTGGCAAACCTTCCAGGTCCGCGCGCGCGCCGGCATCATCAACTGGAACCGTCCCACCACGGGAGCGGCCAGCACGGCGCCGTTCGGCGGTATCGGCAAGTCGGGCAACCACCGTCCGAGCGCTTATTACGCAGCCGATTACTGCGCCTATCCGGTCGCTTCGATCGAGAACAGCGTATTGGAAATGCCGGCCAAGCTGTCGCCCGGCCTGAATTTTTAAGGAAACCTCATGCACAGCACGCGCGAATACAATTTTGACGGCCTGGTTGGCCCATCGCATAACTACGCGGGGCTCTCGTTCGGCAACGTGGCCTCGTTCAGCAATGTGAAAAGCGCTTCGAATCCGAAGCAGGCCGCCTTGCAGGGCCTGGCCAAGATGCGTGCGCTGGCCGCGCGCGGCTTTGCGCAAGCCTTGCTGCCGCCACAGGATCGGCCCAATTTCCGCCTGCTGCGCGCTATCGGTTTCACTGGGACAGATGCCGAAGTGCTGGCACGCGCCTACAAGGAGTCGCCCGTCATCCTGGCCTGTGCGTATTCGGCCTCGCCCATGTGGACGGCGAATGCCGCCACGGTCAGCCCGTCGGCGGACACGCAGGATGGCCGCGTGCATTTCACGGCCGCCAACCTGAATAACAAGCTGCACCGCGCCTTCGAGCACGCGCAGTCGGCGCGCAGCCTGCGCGCCATTTTCAGCGACGACCAGCACTTCGCCGTGCATGAGGCGCTGCCGTCGACGCCCGCCTTTGGCGACGAGGGCGCGGCCAATCACACGCGTCTCGGTGCGAGCCACGGCGCGCCATCGGTTGAGTTGTTCGTGTATGGTCGGGTGGAGTTCGATCCTTCCGCGCCGTCGCCGAAGCGCTACCCGGCGCGCCAGACGCTGGAAGCGTCGCAAGCCGTGGCGCGATTGCATGGTCTGGACGCCAGGCGCACCGTGTACGTGCAGCAGAATCCGGAAGTGATCGACCAAGGCGTGTTCCATAACGACGTCATCGCCGTCGGTAATGGCAACGTGCTGTTCTATCATGAGCAGGCGTTTGCCGATGAAGAGGCGAGCCTGTCGCAGCTGCACCGCGCCGTCGCCGCCACGGGTGCCGACTTGCGGGCGCTGCGGGTGGACACGGGCCAGGTGCCGATTGCGGACGCCGTCAGCAGCTATCTGTTCAACAGCCAGTTGCTGACGAAAGAGGGCGGCAAGATGGCGCTGGTGATACCGCAGGAGTGCCAGGAAAATCGCGCCGTGTCGCGCTATCTGGAAGGCCTGGTGGTCAGCGGTGGAACCATCGATGAACTGATTCATTTCGACCTGCGCCAGAGCATGCGCAACGGCGGCGGGCCTGCCTGCCTGCGTTTGCGCGTGGCCCTGACGGAAACCGAAGCGCGCGCCATGCACCAGGGCGTGATCATGACGGAAGCGTTGTACCATCGGCTGGTACAGTGGGTGGAGAAGCACTACCGCGACCATCTGGAGCCGGGTGATCTGGCCGACCCGCAGCTGGCGCTGGAAGTGCATGCGGCGCTTGAAGAATTGACGATCATCCTCAACTTACCTGGATTGTACGACTTGTAGGCGATAGAAAAATACACAGAAAATCCGAGACAGACTATTCGCAACACAGAATTGGACGGGCGACCCCCGTCTCTTGACACCGCTGCCGCGCAGCCACGAGCCCGAACGACAGCGTTGGACATTCACATTACCGTAATGGAGATGCAAGATGAATCACACGCCACAAGATTTGCGCACACAAACGCTGCAGCTGATTAACGCGGCTGGCAGTGCGAACAAGGCGGCAGCGCCTGTCGTACAACTGGTACAGGCATGGCTCGACTCGCTCGACGCCGAAGACCTGGCCGATATCGCGCCTGACAGCCTGGCGCCCGTGCTGGTCGATGGTTTTACGCAAGCGGCCAAGCGCAGCGGCAGCGGCTGCCAAATCGCCACCCTGCGTTATGCGGATGGCCGTGGCGGCATGGCGAGCGCCTTGCTGATCCTGAACGAAGACATGCCTTACCTGGTCGACTCCATCGTCATGGCCATGCGCCGCCAGCACCTGGCCGTGCGCGGCGTGATGAATACCGTGCTGCCGGTGCGCCGCGCCGCTGACGGCAGCGTGGAAGCGGTGCGCCAGCCGGGCGACCCGCTCGAATCGTATGTGCTGGTGCTGCTCGACGAAGAGCTGGCGCCGGAAGCCCTGGCCGCGCTGGTCGCCGCCATCGACATGGTGGCGCGTGACGCTGCCGTCGTGCGCCGCGACGCCGCCGCCATGAGCGAGCGCCTGGCCGCCGTCGCCACGACCGCTTCCCAGCATGGCGAAGAAGGCGCGGAAGTGGCTGCCTTTTTGGAGTGGGCCCGCAGTGGCGGCTTTGAAGTGTTCGGCTACGCCTATTACCGCGTCAAGCCGGGCGTGCGCGAACTCGAACGCGATATTCCTAGCCGCGTCGGCGTGCTGCAGGATACGGCACACCCAGTCTACGGCACCTGCCTGGCAAATATTCCCGGCGACTTCGACACCCTGGCCAAGCGCGAATCGGCGCTGTCCATCGTCAAGGCCGACGTGGCGGGTACTTTGCACCGCGACCAGCAGCTGGACTTCATCGGCGTGCGCGACATGGATGCGCAAGGCGCGATCCTGGGCGAGCATTGCTTTGTCGGCTTGTTTACCCGTGCCGGCAATTCCACTCCGCTGGCAGCGCTGCCATTTGCGCGTGGCCGCGTGGCCAAGGTACTGAGCCTGGCCGGCGTGCGCCAGCAAGGCTTCCGCGCCGAGAAATTCCGTGAAATCCTCGAATCCCTGCCGCGCACCGAAGCGCTGGAAGCGGACCTCGACTGGCTGGCGCAAGTATGCGGTGCCGTCGTCTCGCTGTACAAGCAGCCGCGCACCAAGGTCTTTGCGCGCCGCGACGTGTATGCGCGCCACCTGAACGTGCTGGTGTACCTGCCGCGCGAGCGCTATAGCGCCAGCGTGGCATCGAGCCTGGCAAAGGCGCTGCAAGCCAGTTCCGGCGCCACGCATGTGAGCACGCAAACCCTGGTGGCCGACGGTCCACTGGCGCGTGTCTATCTGATCGCGCACGCCGCCCGTTACCCGCTGGACCTGGAAACGGATATCGAACAGCCATTGCTGGGTGTGCTCGATGGCTGGCATAACGGTTTTGCCGCCGTGGCCGACGCCGTGCCCGACGTGGCCCTGCGTACCAGCCTGCGCAAACTCTGCGCCACCCTGCCGCTCGACTACGTTGCCGCCACCGCGCCGGCCGTCGCCTTCCGCGACCTCGACACCATCCTGCGCAACACCGATCCATCGCACGTAGCCGTGCGCATCGAGACGGGTGCCGTCACCACCATCCGCCTGTATTCGGCCAACAAGGTGCCGCCGCTGTCGGCCATCCTGCCGGCGCTGCATAACGCGGGCGTGGCCATCGACCGCGAGCAGGCCTTTTCGATTTCGCCACTGGACGGCACGCGCTATTTCGTCACCAGTCTGACGGTCGATGCCGCCAGCGCGGCGAAACTGGCGCAGCCGGAAGTTGTCGCCGTGGCGCAGGAGTTGTTTGCCGCGCTGTTCAACGATGAAGCCGAAGATGGCCGCCTGAATGGCCTGGTCATCGAAGGCGGCCTGTCGACGCGCGAAGTGCAACTGGTGCGCGCCTACACCAGCTACTGGCGCCAGACGGGCAGCCGCTTCTCGGTGCGCTACATTGCCGAAAGCCTGCGCAAGCAGCCGGCCCACGTGAAAGCCCTGGTCGACGCCTTCCTGCAGCGCTTCGATCCGTCGCTGTCCGACGCGCAGCACGCGGCCGCCCTGGAGGCGATCGCCACCATCAAGGCCGGCCTGCCGTCCGTGAACCACGCAGACACCGAGGAAATCCTCGGCGCGCTGGCCGACCTGATGGCCGCCACCCTGCGCACCAGCTACTTCCAGAACAATCAGGAAGGTGACAAGATCATCTTCAAGTTCGATACCAGCAGCCTGGCGCTGGTGCCGGAACCGCGTCCTTACCGCGAGATTTTTGTCTTCTCGCGCCGTTTTGAAGGCGTGCACCTGCGCGGCGGCCCCGTTGCCCGTGGCGGCTTGCGCTGGTCCGACCGCATGGAAGACTACCGCACCGAAGTCCTGGGCCTCGTCAAAGCCCAGATGGTGAAAAACGCCGTGATCGTGCCGGCCGGCGCGAAGGGTGGTTTTGTCTGCAAGATGATGCCGAAGGACGCCGTGCGCGAAACCATCGCGGCCGAAGGCGAAGCCGTGTACCGCCTGTTCATTTCCAGCCTGCTGGAAGTGACGGACAACCGTTCCCTGGGCAATATCGTGCCGCCAGTCGACACCGTGTGTTTTGACGATGCCGATCCTTACCTGGTAGTGGCTGCCGACAAAGGCACGGCCACCTTCTCCGACATCGCCAACGGCATCGCCGTGCAGCGCGGCTTCTGGCTCGGTGACGCGTTTGCCTCGGGCGGCTCGAACGGCTACGACCACAAGAAACTGGGCATCACCGCCAAGGGCGCATTCGAAGCCGTGAAACGTCACTTCTATGAAATGGACCACGACCTCAATACCACCCCGATCACCATGGTTGGCGTGGGCGACATGTCGGGCGACGTGTTCGGCAACGGCGTATTGCTGTCGCGCCAGCTGAAACTGGTGGCTGCGTTTGACCACCGCCACATCTTCCTCGACCCGACACCGGACGTCGCCGTTTCGTTCGACGAACGCGCGCGCCTGTTCGCCTTGCCGCGTTCCTCGTGGGACGACTACAACAAGGAGCTGATCTCGGCAGGCGGCGGTGTGTACCCGCGTTCCGCCCGTACGATCGAGCTGTCGCCGCAAATCCGCGCCGCGCTCGATATCGCGGAAACCTCGCTGCCGCCGGAAGAACTGATGCACCGCATCCTGAAATCTCCGGTGGACCTGTTCTACAACGGCGGTATCGGCACCTATATCAAGGCTTCCACCGAGACGCACGCCCAGGTGAAGGACCGCGCCAACGACCATATCCGCGTCAGCGGCAATGAGCTGCGCGTGAAGGTCGTCGCCGAAGGGGGGAATTTGGGTGCGACGCAGGCAGGCCGCATCGAGTTCGCGCTGGCGGGCGGACGCATCTTCACCGATGCGATCGACAACTCGGCCGGCGTGGATTGCTCGGACCATGAAGTCAACGTCAAAATCTGGCTGGATGTGGAAGTCAATGCGGGCAAGCTGACGGAAGAAGAACGCAACCGCGAACTGTATGCGATGACGGACGACGTCGAGCGCCTGGTCTTGCGCGACAACACGCAGCAGACGCATTTGCTGGTGCGCGAGTTGCAGGCGCAAGGCGAGAGCGCCGTACAGGATGGCTATGCCGCGCTGATCGCCAGCCTGGAAGAAGAGGGTGCCCTGTCGCGCGAACTGGAGCAATTGCCGTCGGTGGCCGAACTGGCGCGCCGCAAGCTGGACAACCGTGGCCTGACTACGCCGGAACTGGCGGTGGTGATCGCCAACGTGAAGAACCGCTTCAAGCGCATCCTCTCCGCCCTGCCGTTGACGGATGAAACGTGGGCCGAGCCGGTCCTGAAACCTTACTTCCCATCCTTGCTGGTGGAAACGCGTTCGGCGCTCGACCATCCGCTGGCCAACGCCATCCTGGCCACCGTGCTGGCCAATGAAGTGATCAACCGCTGCGGCCCGCTGATGATCCGCAACCTGGCGGCAGAACATGGCGTCGACGAGTCGGCAGTCATCCTGGCATGGGGCCAGGCCTGGGTGGCACTGAATCTGGCGCCCGTGTTTGATGCGCTCGATGCCGATGCGCTGACGGTGCCGCGTGACGTGTCGATCAAGGTGGACGCGCAAACGCGCGTGCTGCAGCAAACGATGATCGCCGGCGTCCTGTCCGTGCCAGCCGAGCAATTGCGTGGTGCCGGCCTGGCCGAACTGACGCGTTTGTTTGGCGCGGAATCGAAGCGCGAGCTGCTGCAAGCCGTTGGCATCAAGTCCGAGGCCGCACTGGTGCCAGGCTTGACGCCGGCCTTTGTGCAGGCGTGGGATGCGGTCGACGCGCTGGAAGTCGTCGCCGGCTTCCTGTTCCCGGCCCTGTCCGTGCCGCGTCCTGCCTCGATGGACCTGGCCGCCTTCCTGCAAGTGGGTCTGGCCCTGCGCAGCCAGGCGGGCATCGATACGCTGGAGCGTGGCCTGAAGCTGGCCGCGCAAGGCAAGTCGCAGGAACAGTTGCGCAACTACGCGCAGCAAGCCCTGCGTCGCACGCAACAGCGTTTGCTGACGCAGGTGCTGGCGCGTGCCGGGCAAGGTAACGCAGGCGAGGCGGTCGATGCGGTGACGGGTGCGCTGGGCCTGTCGGCCTATGTGGCGGCGACGGAACTGGAGCAAGCCATGCTGGATGTGTGGACCTTGTCGGAGGCCGTGAATAAAATCACGGTGAAATCCACAGCGGAAGCGGCGGTGTAATGACGCAGGAAGTACGACAAGTTGGACCGGGCGCTGGCGGCTTGCCGCCAGCCGTGCAGGCGCTGGCGCAGGCCGATTTCGGCGCCGTGGCGCAGCTGTTTGCCAACGCCGGTTTCACGGTGGCCTTGCCGGCGCCCGGCATGCTGCAAGTTGTCAAGCCGCAAGCCGATGCGGGCCGCGCCAGCGTGGCCATCTCGGTGGGGGTGCACGGCGACGAGACGGGGCCGATCGAAGTGCTGGCGCATCTGCTCGACGCGCTGTCGCGCGATGCGGCTAAGCTGGCCGTCGACTTGCTCGTTTGCGTGGGTAATGTCGATGCGATCCGGGCCGGCAAGCGTTTCATCGACGCCGACCTGAATCGCATGTTCCGCCCCGTGCGGGGGAGCCTGGCGCAAGCGGCGGAAAGCGCGCGCGCCGATGAAATGATCGCCGCGACAAAAGCGTTCTTTGGCGCGGCGGGCCCAGTTCGCTGGCACCTGGATTTGCACACGGCCATCCGGCCTTCCGTGTACCCCACGTTTGCCATCGTGCCGGACCTGGTGGCCGACGACGCCAAGGCGCAGCTGATCGATTGGCTGGGTCAGGCGGCCATCGGCGCCATCATCATGAACCCGCAGTCGGCCGGCACGTATAGTTATTATTCGGCCGAGCATTTTGGCGCCGCCGCCAGCACGGTGGAGCTGGGCCGCGTGGGTACCCTGGGGCAGAACGACCTGAGCCTGTTCGACGACGTGTCGCGGGCGCTGGACGGCTTGCTGCGCGGCTTGCCTGCGCAGCCGATCAAGGCGCAACCGCACGTGTTCAAGGTGGCGCAGGAAATCATCAAGCACAGCGATGAGTTCCGCATGGCTTTTGATCGCAGCACGCAGAATTTCACGTCCCTGCCGCAGCACGCGGTGATCGCCAGCGATGGCGACCATGTGTACACAGTGCAGCACGCGGAAGAGCTAGTGGTGTTTCCGAACCCGGACGTGCGCGTGGGCTTGCGCGCGGGGCTGATGGTGGTGCGTACCTCCTGATCGTGCAGCCATCACGCAGCATCAGGCGCCAGCCGGGGAAACCCGCCTGGCGCTTTTTTGATGAAAAAGATGTCGCACAGAAATAATTATCCATTAGGCAATCATCTGGTTTAAAATATTTCCCTTTTGCAATTTCTTGGACCGATTATGTTGAAACGCCTGCTGACAGCCTTGCTGTGCCTGACCCTCTCCGGCCTGACGGCTGCCGCCCCTGCCGATGACAAGGCAGCCGCTCCGGAAATGACGGCCGAGCAATTTCTCGCCCAATTGCACCTGCAGCGCGGCAAGATCACTTTGCCAGGAGGCATCGCCACCCTGGATTTGCCCGCCAGCTTCCGTTATTTGTCGCCGGCCGATGCCGAGCGCGTGCTGGTTGATGCCTGGGGCAATCCTCCCGGCATGGTATCGCTGGGCATGATCGTGCCCGCCAAGACCAGCGTGCTCGAACGCGATAGCTGGGGTGTCATCGTCACGTATGAAAAGGAAGGCCATATCAAGGATGACGATGCGGACAGTATCAAGTACGACGAATTGCTCAAGGATATGCAGGCGTCCGTGCTGGAAAACAATGCGGAGCGCAAGAAGCAGGGTTATCCCGGCATCCATCTGATGGGCTGGGCGGAAAAACCCAGCTATGCCAAGGATACGCACAAGCTGTACTGGGCCAAGGATCTGATGGTCGATGGCGGCGAGCACTCGCTGAACTACAACGTACGCGTGCTGGGCCGCGAAGGCGTGCTGAACCTGAACGCGATCGCCGGCATGCAGCAGATCGAGGCGATCAAGAAAGAGATGCAGCAAGTGACGGCATTCACGGAATTTACCGAGGGTAACCGCTACACGGATTTCGACAGCAAGACGGACAAGGTGGCTGAATATGGCCTGGCGGCGCTGGTGGCCGGTGGCGTGGCCAGCAAGCTGGGCCTGTTTGGCAAGTTGCTGGCGCTGCTGCTGGCCTTCAAGAAAGTGCTGATCCTGGCTGTGGTGGGCGGCGGCGCGGCCATCGTCAAGTTCTTCGGTGGCAAGCGCAAGGACAATCCGGCGCCGCAGCCACTCCCGCAGGCAGAGCCCGCGGAACAGCCCAACCATGCACCGGCTGGCAAGGTGAACCTGGAAAAGTAAGGGCAACTGTTTCGCTTGGTGCGCTGGCGCACAGGAGTGGCATTGCGCGCGCTGCCGGAAGACAGCGCCTCGGGTACACTGGCTCATCGTTCACTATCAGGAGTGCGTCATGTCCGTGTCCATGTATCAGGCAACTATTCCCGTCTTCATTCGCGGCTTGCGGGTCGTCTCGGCCCTGCTGGAAAAAGCGCAAGCCCATGTGGAGGAAGATGGCATCGTGCCCGAGATTTTACTGGGCGCGCAACTGGCGCCCGACATGCTGGACTTGACGGCGCAGGTGCAGCGCGCAAGCGATACGTCGAAGATGTCGGTCGAGCGCCTGAGCGGCGTGCCGGCACCGAAGTTCGAGGATAACGAAGCGTCGTTCGAACAGTTGCAAGAGCGTATCGCCAACACCATCGCTTACATCGACAGCGTCAACGCGGGCCAGATGGCCGGCAGCGCGCAGAAGGAAGTGGTGCTGAACTGGACCGATGAAGGCAAGACATTCTCGGGCGACAATTATCTGCTCAGCTTTGCCTTGCCGAACTTCTATTTTCACATCTCCATGGTCCACGCCATCCTGAGAAACAATGGCGTGGCCGTGGGCAAGCTCGATTTTCTGGGACCGTACGACTGAGTCGTGACGACTGATCCCGCTTAACGTTGGGGTTGCTGCACCTGGTTCTGCACCGCATTACCCAGCATGCCGCCGCCGATCACACCGGCCACCGTCGCCAGCGCCTTGCCGCGGCCACCACCGACCTGATTGCCGATCAAGCCACCGATGACGGCGCCCGTGCCGATGCCCACATAGTTCGGTTGTGCCGGTGCTGGCGCCGGCTGCTGCTGGCGGACGGGTTCGCGGTAGGCTGTGTCGCGGTAGCCATCATTGTTGTCATTGTAGGCAGGACGCGCCTGCGCCACTTGCGTGTGGTGCACGACGCGCTTGTGCACGACAGGCGCCGGTGCCGGAGCGGGGGCCGTTTGCGCGACGACAGGCGCGGCCACGGGAGCAGCCAGGGCTGCGGCGTTCGCCGGCGTCATGGCGGCCACATCGGCAGGCACGGCAGGCACATTCGCCCGCGAATTGGGCAAGATGCCGGCGATGGACGCCGCGCCCACCAGGCACAGGACCGTCACGGAAATGGCGGCGCCGGCCATCAAGGGGTGGATGCGGCTGGCGGTGGTCGTCGTGTTCATGTGTTCTCCTGGGGGGCAAGGTGTTGCGATGTTGTTGATGTGTCCAGCTGATGTGTCCACATTAACGGTGTGCTGGCCGCAAGGCTAGCCCTTGCGCTGTATCAAACGTAAGCAGGTGTAAGCCGCGCTTTGCTAAGCACAGTAGAATCGGTGCTTCCCCTTTTCCGGAGTCCGCCATGAGCCACCTATTCACGCCGTATGCACTGGGGCCGCTGCACGTGGCCAACCGTATCGCCATCGCGCCCATGTGCCAGTACTCTGCCGACAACGGCAACGCCACCGACTGGCACATGATCCACCTGGGCCACCTGGCCCTGTCCGGTGCGGGCTTGCTGATGACGGAAGCGACGGCCGTCTCGCCCGAGGGACGCATCTCGGCCGAGGACCTGGGCCTGTGGTCGGACGCGAATCAAATTGCGCTGGCCAACGTGGTGCAGGCGATCCGCCGCCACTCTCCGATTCCGCTGGTGGTGCAGCTGGGCCACGCGGGACGCAAGGCGTCGAGCCGCGCTCCCTGGCAGGGCGGTGCCTGTGTGCACCTGGCCGACGGCGGCTGGCAAACGGTGGCGCCGTCCGCCATCGCCCATGCGCCCGGCGAAACCGTGCCGATTGCCCTGGACGAGATGGGCTTGCTGCAAATCAAGGGTGCCTTTGTCGCGGCCGCACAGCGCGTGCATGCGCTCGGTATCGAAGGCATCGAATTGCATGCGGCGCACGGCTATTTGCTGCACCAGTTTCTCTCGCCCCTGTCCAACCAGCGCACCGATGCATATGGCGGCAGCCTGGATAACCGCATGCGTTTTCCGCTGGAAGTCTATGAAGCCGTGCGCGCCGCCGTGCCCGCCAGCGTGGCCGTGGGCGTGCGCATTTCCGCCACCGACTGGGTTGAGGGAGGCTGGGAAATCGAGCAAAGCGTGCGTTTCGCGCAGGAACTCAAGCAGCTGGGTGCCGACTTCATCCACGTCTCCAGCGGCGGCATTTCGCCGCAGCAGCAGATTCCCGTGGGACCCGGCTACCAGGTGGCGTTTGCCGAACGCATCAAGCGCGACAGCGGCTTGCCGACCATCAGCGTGGGCTTGATCACGGAGGCGCAGCAGGCAGAAGACATCATTGCCAATGGCCAGTCCGACATGGTGGCGCTGGCGCGCGCCATCCTGTTCGACCCGCGCTGGCCCTGGCATGCGGCGGCCCAGCTGGGCGCGCAGGTGCAGGTGCCACCGCAGTACTGGCGCTCGCAGCCGCGCGAGTACAAGAACCTGTTCGGCGACACGACGCTGGGCCAGCGCTAAAAGACCTGCTCTGCTACACTGACGCCTCTTCTCCATTTCTCCAGGACGCTTCGACATGCGCCATTGATACTGCCGTGCTGTGCACGGCCTCGCCCTTCCCGCCACAGCGCCTTGCGCCGCGCGGGTTCGCCAGCCTTGCTCAAGGAGTATCCATGCCTGCATTCCTGCAACTCGACCGTCTTTCCGTTGTGCTGCCCGATGGGCGCGCCCTGTTTTCCGATTTGCAATTCATCTTTGCCCCGCAACGTATCGGCCTCGTCGGCGATAACGGCGTGGGCAAGAGTGTGCTGGCGCGCCTGCTGGCTGGCCAGGCGCAGCCGTCTTCTGGCACCGTGCGCTGCGATGGCCGCCTGCATTACGTGGCGCAGGAACTCGATCCGCAGCACTATCCCAGCGTGGCGGCGCTCGCAGGCATGGAGAACTTGCTGGCGGCGCTGGCGCGCATCGCCGCCGGTAGCATCGACGAGGCTGATTACGCACTGGTGGGCGAACGCTGGGATGCCCACGCCCGCCTGCGCCATGCGCTTGATGCGCTCGATCTGCGCCATGTCGATGCCGACACGCCAACGGCTAGCCTGAGCGGCGGAGAACGCCAGCGCATTGCCTTGCAAGGGGGCTGGCTGTCGCAGGCGGACTGGCTGGTGCTCGATGAGCCGAGCAACCATCTCGATGTGCGGCAGCGGGCCCGCCTGGTGGCGCAGATGGCGCGCTGGCCGGGCGGCTTGCTGCTGATTAGCCATGACCGCGCCTTGTTGCAGCACGTCGATGAAATCGTCGAGTTGTCGCCGCAGGGCTTGCGCAGCTATGGCGGCAATTACCCCTTGTATGTGCAGCAGCGCGCGCTGGAGCAGGCTGGTTTTGCGGCGGCCCTGCAGGCGGAAAAGGCCGGCGCCAGACGCGAACAGCGCGAGGCGCAGCAGCAAGCAGAGCGCCAGCAGCGTCGTGTCGGACGTGGTGAGCGCGAGGGCCGCGAAGGCAACCAAAGCAAGTTGCTGCTGGACGCGAAGAAGGAGAAAAGCCAGGATAGCCAGGGCAAGCTGCGTTTGCGCGCGCAGGAGGCGCAGCAGGCGCGCCAGCAACGCGTGCTGGATGCCAGCGCCCGCTGCGCGCCCGAGGCCGAACGGCTGCTGCTGGCGCCCGAGAGCCTGGTGCCGGATGGTAAATTGCTGCTGGCATTGCGCGACGTGGTCTTGCCGCATGGCCAGGCGCACGCCATCAACCTGGTACTGAGCGGGCCGCGCCGGCTGGCCGTGACGGGTGACAATGGCAGCGGCAAGTCGACCTTGCTGCGCGTGATCGCCGGGCAACTGGCGCCCGCCAGCGGCGAGCTGCGCTGCCATGCGCAGGTGGCCTGGCTGGACCAGCATGCTGGACTGCAAGACGGCGAGTGGAGCGCCGTGCAACGCTTGCAGGCACGCAATAGCAGCCTGGCGGAAGGGGCCTTGCGCACGCGGCTGGCGCTGGTGGGCATTGCCGGCGCACGCGCCACCATGCCCAGCCGTTTGCTCAGCGGTGGCGAGCGCATGAAGGTAGCGCTGGCGGCCGAACTGTATGCGCAGGCGCCGCCGCAACTGTTGCTGCTCGACGAACCCGACAATCACCTGGACCTGGCCAGCCTGCAGGCGCTGGAGCACATGCTGCTGCAATATCAGGGGGCGTTACTTGTGGTTTCGCATGACCACGCATTTTTGGCGGCGATAAACCTTGACCCGGAGGGCTTGACATTGCACAAGTGACAATTGAATGAAAAAAGTCACGCTCGATGCCTGTAGAGCATGCTTCATGAACCGATGCTGAATTTTGTTTGATTGTCGGTATAATCCACTGAATAACCGGGCCTATTTGTGAACTAAAACTGCTGGTTCACCAATATGATGACGTTTAATCTGGCACTGTAGTCGGTCACTGCCGCCTTGCCAGGGCGTCATCCTTCGTGCCCTGCCGTGCATGAATTTTGGTTTCGCTTATATTGTTTTCTTGGAGAAATAGCATGTCGTTTTACGAAAAACTCAAAGCCCTCAACATTGAACTGCCAGTCGTTGCCGCGCCAGCTGCCGCCTACGTGATGCATGCCCGCACGGGCAACACCGTCTTCCTGTCCGGCCACCTGGCCAAGAAGGATGGCAAGGTCTGGGTCGGTCAGCTGGGCAAGGACGTCACCACGGAAGAAGGCAAGATCGCCGCGCGCGGTATCGCCATCGAACTGATCGCCACCCTGCAAGACGCGTGCGGCGGCGACTTGAACAAGGTCAAACGCATCGTCAAGGTCATGAGCCTGGTCAATTCCACCTCTGCATTCACGGAACAGCACCTGGTGACCAATGGCGCCTCGGAACTGTTCGTCGAAGTCTTCGGCGACAGCGGCAAGCATGCCCGCTCCGCCTTCGGCGTGGCGCAAATCCCGCTGGGTGCTTGCGTCGAGATCGAACTGATCGCTGAACTGGCCTGATCATCTGAGCATGCCGGCGCTTGCCGCCGGCTCGCCCTTTCCTCCTGTCCAGCAAGAGCGGAACCGCCATTGGGGTGGAGGGATCGGTGTATTCAAGAAAAAAACGGAGACATGTAATGAAAACGAGTGAACAAGGCTTGCACCGCGGCCTGGGCGAGCGGCAGATACGCCTGATGGCGCTGGGCGCTGCGATTGGCGTGGGCCTGTTTTTGGGTTCCGGCAACGCCATCAAGATGGCCGGTCCCGGCATCATGCTGTCGTACATCATCGGTGGCGCGGTCATCTTCATGATCATGCGCGCGCTGGGCGAAATGGCCGTGCACAATCCGGTGGCCGGCTCCTTCAGCCGCTATGCCCAGGATTACCTGGGACCTCTGCAAGGCTATCTGACTGGCTGGAATTACTGGTTCCTGTGGCTGGTCACGTGCGTGGCTGAAATTACCGCCGTCGCCATCTACATGGGCATCTGGTTCCCCGACGTGCCACGCTGGATCTGGGCCCTGGCGGCCCTCGGTTCCATGGGCGCGATCAACCTGCTGGCCGTGAAAGCCTACGGCGAGTTCGAATTCTGGTTCGCCCTGATCAAGGTGGTCACCATCATCCTGATGATCGTCGGCGGCACAGGCATGATCATCTTCGGTCTCGGCAACGACGGCGTGGCCATCGGCATCTCGAACCTGTGGACGCATGGCGGCTTCTTCCCGAACGGCGCGCAGGGCGTGCTGATGTCGCTGCAGATGGTGATGTTTGCCTACCTGGGCGTGGAAATGATCGGCCTGACCGCCGGCGAGGCGGCAAACCCGAAGAAATCGATTCCCGACGCCATCAATTCGGTGTTCTGGCGCATCCTGATTTTCTATGTCGGCGCGCTGTTCGTCATCCTGTCGATTTATCCATGGAATGAAATCGGCACCACCGGCAGCCCGTTCGTCATGACGTTTGAACGCCTGGGCATCAAGACGGCAGCCGGCATCATCAACTTCGTCGTGCTGACGGCAGCCTTGTCGTCGTGCAATGGCGGTATCTTCAGCACGGGCCGCATGCTGTACAACCTGGCGCTGCAAGGCCAGGCACCGAAGGCATTTGCGGAAACCACGGCTAACGGCGTGCCACGCCGCGCCATTCTGGTGTCCGTGTTTGCCCTGCTGCTGGGCGTGCTGCTGAACTACCTGGTGCCGGAAAAAGTGTTTATCTGGGTCACCTCGATTTCCACCTTCGGCGCCGTCTGGACCTGGGGCGTGATCCTGGTCACGCAGATCCAGTTCCGCAAGACCTTGACGCCACTGGAAATCAAGAACCTGGCCTTCCGCATGCCGTTCGCGCCGTACGGTTCCTGGATTTCGCTGGCTTTCCTGGCGCTGGTGATCGGCCTGATGGCGTATTTCCCCGATACGCGCATCGCCCTGATGGTGGGACCAGCCTGGCTGATCCTGCTGACGGTGCTGTACTACGTGCTGGGCCTGGCGCCGAAAGAGCGGCGCGATGACGTGCCGCAAGGCTACGAGGCAGGCTGGCCGGCGGCCGATGCGCCACACGCGAAGAAGTAAACCAGCGTAGTTGAGCTGAGCCAGAAGCGCGCCCCTGCCCCTGCAGTGGCGCGCTTTTTATTTCATAGAAGCAATTTCCACTTCGCCAGCACGCTGACAGGTTTGCCGTCGCACGCCTGGCGTTGTTTCCTTGCATCAAAGTTCTGTTTAGCTGAGCCGATGAAAGCCCTATAATCGTTTAGTTTTGAAAATGGACGCGATCTTTCCGGTTTTTTGCCAGGTAGGGCCGGCGCGCCGTTTTCTCTTGTTTTTACCCGTCATGTTCCTAACAACACCTTACAAAACCGTAGCGAGCGGAAGTGAGTTGTGGCTAAGAAGCGCAGCTGTGCGAATGCACAGTGAGCATCGCAGGCCGCGAATCGCGACGCGCAGTAGGTTTTGGCAGGTGTTCAAGTGCATGCCTCATAAAGGAATGCTAGTGAGCCAAACCCTGGTCCAGAAACTTTGCCGCACCAAGCCGATCGATACCATGGTCGACTATGGTGAAGGCCTCAGCAGCAGTGGCTTGAGCCGGTCCATCGGCCTGTTTTCCCTCACCATGATCGGCGTCGGCGCCACCATCGGCACGGGCATTTTCTTTACCATGGTCGAAGCCGTGCCCAAGGCGGGCCCATCGGTCGTCCTGTCTTTCCTGATCGCCGCCATCACGGCCGGCCTGACGGCCTTGTGCTATGCGGAATTGTCGTTCCGCATTCCTGCCTCCGGCTCCTCGTATTCGTTTGCTTACGCCACCGTGGGCGAGTTTCTTGCCTTCATCATGGCCGCTTGTTTGCTGCTGGAATACGGGTTGGCGGGCAGTGCCGTGGCCATCGGCTGGTCGTCTTACCTGAATAATTTTCTGGAAAATGCCTTCGGCTGGCATATTCCCGAGATGCTGCGTACGCCGATGATTGTTTCCGGCCCGCATGGCATGGAGTTTCATGCCGGCCACATCAACCTGCCGCCGATCTTTTTGATCTGCATGTGCGGTTTTTTGCTGCTGCGCGGCGCCAAGGAATCGGCCCTGATGAACGCTATCATGGTCATCATCAAGCTGGCGATCCTGGTGTTTTTTGTCGTCATCGCGTTTTCCGGATTCAATGCCGACAATTTCTTCCCCTTCTTCAATACCGACAACAGCAAGGGCTTTGCCGGCATGACGGGCGTGACAGCCGCAGCAGGCACCGTGTTCTTCTCTTTCATCGGCCTCGATACGGTGGCGACGGCCGGTGACGAAGTGAAAAATCCCACGCGCAATGTGCCGCGCGGCATCCTCGGCGCCCTGCTCATCGTCACCGTGTTTTACCTGCTGGTGGCCGTGGCCGCCCTGGGCGCGCAACAGGCCAAGCTGTTCGAAGGCCAGGAAGCGGGGCTGGCGGTGATCCTGCAAAATGTCACGGGCAAGACCTGGCCGGCGCTGGTGCTGTCGGCTGGCGCCGTCATTTCCGTCTTCAGCGTGACCCTGGTGACGATTTACGGCCAGACGCGCATCTTGTTTGCCGTCAGCCGCGACGGCCTGATCCCGAAGTCGTTCCAGAAGATCCACCCGCGCACCCTGGTGCCGGTCAGCAATACCATCATCGTCTGCCTGGTGGTCGCCGTGGTGGCCGGCTCCGTCGATGCGACTTATTTGTGGGACATGGTCAGCATCGGCACCCTGACTGCCTTCATGGTGGTCTCGGTTGCCGTGCCCGTGCTGCGCCACAAGCAGGGTGCCAACCGCATCGAAGGCTTCAGCGTGCCGTTCGGGCCGTACGTGATTCCTGGCTTGAGCATACTGGCTTGCCTGTACATCATGCGCGATTTGCCGCATACGACGTTTGTCGTGTTCAGCGTGTGGATGGCGGTGACCGTGGCCATTTACTTCTTGTACAGCATGCGGCATTCGCACCTGGGCAAGAAGGCCCGCTAATGCAGTCTGCTCCATCCAAAACCGCCGCGCTCGCCGGCGGTTTTTTTTATTTCTAACCGGAATTTACATGATGAAAATAACTGATCTGGCCGTCTGTGGCTTGCTGGCAGGCAGCCTTCTGGGGAGCGTGGCGCAGGCCGCCCCTGCAACCGAGCTGGCATTGCGCGATTACCGCGCCGTCGCCCTGTCGGCCAATGGCCAGCGCATCGCCGCCATCGAATCGAGCAAGGCGGGCGAGCAGCCGCAGCGCCCGCATGCCGCCATCGTCGTGCGCGACGCTGCCAACGGCGCCATCGTGCAGCAATTCGACCCGTGTGCCGTGTGTTCCTACGACAAGCCCAGCTGGTCACCCGATGGCAGGCAGCTGGTCTTTGTCGGCTACGACGCCAAGGCGGGTATGGCGCAGTTGTACCTGGCCACCCTGTCGCAAACGCAAGCGCGGGTGTTGACCAGTATTAAAGGTGTGGCCAGTACGGCGCGCTGGTCGCCGGACGGCAAGCAGCTGGCCATGCTAGCGACAGTGGGAGCGCGCAAGCTGGCCGGCGCCGTGGAAGCGGGCGTGCGCCAGGTGGGCGAAGTGGGCAGCGAAGACGATACCCAGCGCATTACCGTCGTGCCTGTCAGCGGCGGCGAAGCGCGTCTGCTGTCACCCGCCGACACCTATGTGTATGAATACAGCTGGACGCCCGATGGCCGCGGCTTTGTTGCCACCAGCGCGCAAGGCAATGGTGACAGTAACTGGTGGGTGGCCAAGCTCAGCCATATCGATGCGGCCACGGGCGCCCTGCGCGTAATCGTCGCGCCAGCCATGCAGCTGAACCTGCCTTCCGTCTCGCCGGACGGCAAGACGGTGGTTTTCATCGGTGGCCTGATGAGCGACTTCGGCTCCATCGGCGGCGATATTTATAGCGTACCGCTGGCCGGCGGCACACCGCGCAATCTCACACAAGACTATCGCGGCACCTTCAATGGCGTCGTCTGGCGCGGCACCGGCTTGCTGGCGACCGCACTGATCGATTCGCAGCTGGCGCTGGTGCCCGTCGATGCGCAAACCGGTCCGGCTCAGCCGGTGATGCTGGGTGAACTCAGCAGTAGCGGCAGCGATGGCCGTCTCTCGTTCAGCGCCGATGGCCGGCAGGCGGCCGCCGCTCAGGAAGATTTTACGCACGCCAGCTACCTGGTGGCGGGACCGGTGGGCCAGCTGAAAAAGATCACGCGCGACAATGACGGCTTTGCGCCGCAGCTGACGGTGCAGAACGTGGGCTGGAACAACGAGCAATACAAGGTGCAAGGCTGGCTGCTGGGACCGTTGAAGGTGGAGGCCGGCAAGCGCTACCCGATGATCGTCAACGTGCATGGCGGCCCCGGCGCTGCCGCCTCGCCCCGTTATGTGGCAGCGGGCACCGTGATCGAGGAATTGACGCAAAAAGGCTATTTCGTCTTCCTGCCGAATCCGCGCGGCAGCTTCGGCCAGGGCCAGGCATTTACGCGTGCCAACATGGCTGACTTTGGCGGCGGCGACTGGCGCGATATCCTGGCCGGCATCGATGCGGTGGAAAAAGTGGCGCCCGTCGACGGCCAGCGCCTGGGCCTGATTGGCCATTCGTATGGTGGCTTCATGACCATGTGGGGCGTCACGCACAGCGACCGCTTCAAGGCGGCCGTGGCGGGTGCGGGCGTGTCGAACTGGATCAGTTATTACGGCCAGAACGGCATCAATCAGTGGATGATCCCGTTCTTTGGCGCCTCCGCGTATGACAAGCCTGAGGTCTACCGCAAGGCTTCGCCCATCGAATCGATCAAGGCGGCCAAGACGCCGACCCTGATCTATGTGGGCGAGCGCGACGTGGAAACGCCGGCCGCCCAGTCGCTGGAATTCTGGCACGGCTTGCGCGCCATGGGTGTGCCGTCCAGCCTGTTCATCTACGATGGCGAAGGCCATTCCTTCCGCAAGCCCGAGCACCAGCGCGACTTGCAGAAACGCACCGTCGGCTGGTTTGAGCAGTATCTGAAGTAGTGATTGGTAGCCTGCCGCAGGCAGGCCAGCCTGCATAAAGCGGCTGACAAACAGGTCAGTTGCGCGGTGAGACGATGTGCACGATCGCCGCACTATGTATCACGATCTTGTCGGCATCTGCCTGCAACAGGCGAATGCGTCTTTTGACCAGCGGCCAACCTGACCAGGCCACGTCGCTGACGGGCGGTGCGGGAAGGGTGGCCAGCGGGGCGCTGATGGCGGCCTGGTTGTCGAGCTGTTCCAGCGCGCGCGACAGGGTCAAACACACTTGCGTATGGCTGTGGCTGAGCAAGGCATTGACGGGCGCGACAGGCAACTGGCTGGCGTGGCGCCCCAGGATGGAGCGCAGTGCCGCCACGTGGGCCACCAATAAGTAATTTTGCACGATGAACAGGTTGATGTCTTCCACGGCCCGCTGCTTGCTGGCCGGTTCATCGAGCATGCGCACCAGTGCCGAGCTGAGCGCGGCCAGGCTGTCCATCAGGCGCTTGCGCTCGATGCGGTAGGCGAAATCATCGAAACACTTCCCCTGCAGCAGCGCGAAGCTGGCCTGCATATAGCTCAAGTTTACATTCAGTACCTGGCGCACCAGCCGTGGCAGGCTCTGGTATTCCCAGTTGGCCAGCACAAAGCTGAAGATGGTCGCCACCGCCGCGCCGATCAGGGTATCGATCAGGCGTTCGCTGACCAGGTTCGGGTTGCTGGGCGCCACCAGGTGCATTTGCAGCAAGATCATCAGGCTCACCGCGATGGCCGTGTAGCGGTAGCGCAGATAGATGAAGGTGGGGGTGGCCACGATGGAGAGAAATAAAATGGCCATCAGCACGATATTGCTGTGCACATAGCGGATCACGATGGCCGTGATGACGCAGCCGATGATGGTGCCGATGATGCGGTCGGCGCGGCGCTGGCGCGTCATGCTGAACGTGGGGCGCAGGATGATGACGATGGTGAGCACGATCCAGTAGCTGTGCGCCGCATACGGCAACCAGTGGCCAATCAGCAATCCCACCGAGATGGCCATCGACACGCGCAGGGCGAAGCGGAACACGGGCGAATCCAGGCGCAAGTTGGACAACAGGGTCTTCAGTTCATATTTCTGTTGCGACAGGAACGGCGCCATGTCCGCGCCGCTCCAGAACGGTACGTCGGCATAGACTTTTTGCGTGGCCAAATGCAATTCACCGATCATCTTTAAAATGGCGCGGATCTTGTTGCGCTGCGCACGCAGGGTCGCCAGCGCTTCCTGCGCAGCATCGCCTTGTGCGTGCAAGCGGGCAATTTCTGCTTCGATATCAAGCCATTCCTTGTCGTAGCTGATGTGCGCATACGAGGCGCGCTTGCGCGTGACGGCGTAGGCGACGGCTTCGATGTCGCGCGCCGCCTTGTAAGCGAGGTCGTGCAAGGATTTGAGCACGTCGGAGTCGGCCAGGTGCTGGCGCAGCAGCGCGTAATCGGTGTGCGTGGAGAGGATCAGTTCGTATAAATCCAGCATGCACACGTGCACTTGCACAACGATGGCATCCTTGCTGTTCTTGTGGCTGCGCAAAATCAAGTCGCGCGACGCCTGCTGGCGGTCGGCCAAAATGCTTTGGTGGCGCACCAGCTTGTTGAATTGCTCCGTCAAATTGAAGCGCGTGTCGTAGAAATCGGCCTTGATGTCGATGTAGGCGGCCAGTTCGAACAGGGCTTCGGCCAGCACTTGCTGCTTGATGCGGTGGCGCAAGACCCAGGCGATGGCCATGGCATAGGCCAGATAGATCAAGCCCCCCAGCATGAACAGGCCCGCATGGTGAAACGATTGCTGCCATGTCATCTGATGCTCCATCGACATGGTCATGATGAACAGAGCGGCCAGTTGCAAGGGCATGGATTTCTTGCCGTACACCACCATCATGCTGGCGAGAAAACTCACCAGCACAAGTACCGTCATCAGCAGCCACTGCACGGGCCCGCACAGGCTGATGAGTAAGGTGACGGCGCTGCACAGCAGCACGGAAGCCAGCATTTCGTTGAATTTGTGGCGCAGCGGGCTGGGCATGTCCATCAGGGTCGTGCACAGGGCGCCGATGCACACCGTCATGGCGGTGGCGCTGTCGCTGATTTCCTGGACCAGCAAGGCCAGGCCGACCAGGCCGATGGCCACGCGCAAGCCCAGGTAAAAATAATGGCTGTAAATGAAGGTGCGCAGGTTTAGTGCGTAGTGCATGGGATTACCTTGTGGGCAGGGCACAGAAAGAGGCGCCGCACCGGGGTCTCCGCTGCGGCGCCAGGATGTTGCAGTTGCTACCGCCTTGAGTTACATCAGGGCAATGACGGGGTAGCGCCGCCATTCAGGCTCGGCAAAGCGCTGGCAGTGCTCAAAAATGAAATTCAGTACGGCTTCCTGATTGCTCAGCAGGGCCGGATTCGCTGCTTTCCAGTCGGCAAACTTGGCCGCCAGCGCCGGTTCGTCGCGCAGCAGTTCGGATGCCATGTCTTCGAACACGTAATCGGAAAACGCTTCTTTCTTCTCCAGCACGCTGTTAAAGAAACCCCAGCGGAAGAAGCTGTCGTGCGCTTGCGGTTCCAGCGTTTCCACGGCGTAGCGCGCGTTGTCCTGCTCCAGGCTGATCACATAATCGCCTGCCTGTACGGTGAATTGTCCCGTGCGCGCTTCCACGTCCACCGTGTCGTGGAACATATGGCCTTCGTAGGCAGTGGCGCGCGTGCCGACGTTGGTGATGTGGTAGTAGCGTGCCGTTAGCGTCTGTTCGGCGGTGATGCGGCTCATTTCGACGCCATTCCAACGCAGGCGCTCGATGACTTCGCGCCAGGCTTGCGGCACCACATAGGCTTTCGGCGCGGCCACGGTGACATCCGCATCGAAGCGGTTGTAATACTTGATATCGCGTTCCCACGGCTGCGAACGGTCGTAGGACAGGCGCTGGTAGTCGCCCAGGATACTCGGCGTGTATTGCGCCGCGTAGCCCTTGAAGGGGAAGGTCGATGGTTGCTCTTCGTTCATGGCCCAGTGGATCGGCCATTCTGCCTGCGTGCGGCCAGCCGCTTTTGCCCGTGCGCGCAATTGCTTGATTTGTTCGCCATGCTCGATGGTGAATGCCATGGTGATGTCGAGCAGGGCGCGCATGGAAGCGTAGCGGTCGGCAAATGGTTTCAACATATGCGTTTCCGGCATGAAGCCGATCACGTGATGCAGGGCCGCAAAACCGGTCGAGAAACGGGGCACTTCGAGGAATTCGGCGATGCCGTGGTCCGGGCTATCCTTGACGGGATTGACATACGGGCAGGTGGGCCAGCCGGCTTGTTCCATGCGCGCAAAGATGTGCGGCAGCATGGTGTCTTGCAGGAAGGGACCAAGGCCATTGCCCAGCTTATCCGTCTGCGTGTGAATCAGGGTCATCGTGTACGGATAGTCGGCGCCGTTCGACGTATGCGTGTCAACCATCACGTCCGGGTCCCAGCTCGCTAGCAGGCGGTTGAACACTTGCGCGTTCAGGCTGTCGCACTTGATGAAATCGCGGTTCAGGTCCAGGTGGCGGCTGTTGCCGCGGAAACCGAATTGCTCCGGGCCATCCTGGTTGACGCGCGATGTATTGGCACGGTTCAGGCTGCCATCGACGTTGTAGATCGGGATGAACAGCAGCACGGTGCTGCCCAGCGCTGCCAGGCGCTCGGGCTGTGTGCATAGGTCGCGCACGATGGCCATGCAGGCGTCGATGCCTTCCGGTTCACCCGGGTGGATGCCGTTATTGTTGAAGAAAACGGTGCGGCCCGCGCGCTTGATCTGCTCGCGGTCAAACACGCCGTCCGCGCTGACGACGCCAGCGTGGATGGGCACGCCCGAGTCGGACAGGCCGATCTGTTCGAAATGCAGCACGTGCGGGTAGCGTGCGGCAAGATCCTTGTAGAAGGTGATGCATTCCAGCCAGGTCGTGGTCTGGTTGTGGTTACCGAGTTCGTAGGTCGTGCGCAAGTCTGGTGGCATAGCGGTCTGAGTCTGGGAGGGGGAAGGCGCGCTGGGTAAGTACGCCCGCTAGGGGCCAATTGTAGCACCGGCGCTCCTGCCTTGAGGCGCCGCAGGGGCTGGCTGCAGTACTTGTGTTATGAATACGTTTCACGCACGAGGGGGAGGCGGCATGGGCAAGGCAGTGATGGCAGCGATGGCGGCGCTGATGTGGTGGCCTTGCCTGACGGCACAGACAGCGCCGTTGCGCTTGCCGGTGAGCAAGGAACCCGTGACGCAGGGCGGCTCCGTCACGGCCACCGCGCAGGGTGCACTGATACGTTACCGTGGCTGGCTGCTGGCCGTCGATGGGGCCATGTCGGAGCTGCGGCCCGATGCCTTGCTGGCTTTGGCGGATGCAGGCCAGGCGCCGCAGCTGCAGATCGGTTCCACGCGGCGTACCTTGCCCCCGTGGTCCGCCTTCGAGCTCGTCAAGGGAAGCACGCGCTTGCGCATCACGGCGCTGCCGGGGCCTGAGGCTCCCGCGCTGCTGCTGGATTTTGGCGAGGCCGATTACCGCATCGTGATTCTTGCTGCCGCCATCGAGCGGCAAGCGTATCGGCTGCTGGCGCAGCGCTTTCCCGGCGCGGATCTGGCCTTGCTGCTGCAGGATGGCCGGCGCGTGATGCTGCCTTTGGGAAGCAGTCGGGCACAGGTGTTTGGCGCGGAGCAAGCCGTGCCTTACCGGTTTTCAAAGATCAGACGCTAGACGAAAAAAAGCCACTCCCGCAGGAGTGGCTCAGCTGACAAGCGCCCGTTGCCGGGTTATTGCTTCTTGTTATTCAGCGCCCATTTCTTTCAGCAGGTTGTCTGCGTGGTCGATGTGTTTCATGTTCCACAGCATGTAGCGCAGGTCGACCTGGATCGAACGGGTGTTGGCCTTGTTGTAGTCCCAATCGGAAATGATCGAGTCCAGGGTGCCATCGAATGCCAGGCCGATGAATTCGCCTTTCGCGTTCAGGGCAGCCGAACCGGAGTTGCCGCCGGTGATGTCCAAAGTGGCCAGGTAGTCGACCGGCACGGTTTTCAGCTTCGGATCGACGAATTTACCGAAGTCCTTGGCTTTGATCGCGGCCAGTTGATTTGCAGGTGCATTGAACTCGCCTTCGCCCGTGGCTTTGGCAGCAACGCCATTGACGGTGGTGAAGGCAGTCCAGGTGGTGCCGTCGGCGCCATGGTCACGGCCGGCAACTCTGCCGAATGTCACGCGCAAGGTGCTGTTGGCGTCAGGATACACGGCTTGGCCCTTGCTCTTCATGAAGGCAATTTTTGCTTTCATGTAGTTGGCGTAGGCTTGCTGGATCTTGCCGGCCAGTTCTTCGTCTTCCGCTTCGTTTTTCAGCGAATCGGGGTACATGGCGACGGCTGCCTGGATGAAGCTGTCCTTGCTGGCCTGGAACTCGGCTGGCGTACGTTTCAGCCATGCTGCGCGCTCGGCCTTGTCGCCCAGCTTGCTGCCCGCATACAGTTTGTCCAGGGCGGCGGACAGCTCGGCCGGCGACATGCCGTCCTTGATGCCGATGGCGGCGTCGAAGCTGGCGCGGCGTTGTGCTGCCGGTTGCGCGGCGTACTTGGTCAGGCTGTTCAGTACCAGCGCCTTGTCGACTTTTTCATCGTAGGTGCGCTCGACCGAGGTGATACCCGCTTCCAGGCGTGGCAAATCGCGCGTCTGGTAGCCGGACTTGCGTTCCGTATCGGCCTTGGTGCTTTCGTTCGACAGGCGGTACAGGCTGCGCGCCGTGCTCAGCAGGCGTGGCTGTGCGTAGCTAAGGAAGAAGTCGCGCTTGGTGTCGGCATCGCGCTCGGCGATCAGCTTTTCCACTTGCTCGATATCACCGGCAAATTCCGCCTTGCGGGCAGCATTGGCATTGACCCAGGTTTTCAGGGCTTCGTGTTCCGTCGTCTTGCGTGCCAGGAAGTCGCTGCCGGCGTAGGAATCGAGCATGCCTTGGCGGTTCTTGTAGTAATTGTTGACGCCAGCAACCTGACCCGCGTATTTCAGGGCAACATCCTTGTTGTCCTTGGTTTCACGCGCGATGATGGCCAGGGTTTCGCCCGACGCTTTCACGAAGGCCGGGTAGTTCCAGTCAAACGTGAACGCCACTTCCGATGGCAGGCGGTGACGGTTGGTGCGGCCAGGGTAGCCCAGCGCCATCACGAAATCGCCTTCTTTCAAGCCATCCTTGGCCAGTTTCAGCACGTGTTTTGGCTGGTAAGGCACGTTGTCCTTGCTGAAGTCGGCAGCCTTGCCATCCTTGCTGACATAGGCGCGGTAGAAACCGTAGTCGCCCGTGTGGCGCGGCCACATCCAGTTGTCGGTGTCGCCGCCGAACTTGCCCACGCCCGCTGGAGGCGCGTGTACCAGGCGCACGTCGCGGATTTCCAGTTGCTTGATCAGGTAGAACTCCAGGCCGCCGTAGTAGCTCGACACTGTGCAGCGGAAACCGGCTTCTTTTTCGCATTCGGCGACCAGTTTTTTCTGGTTTTTCTCGATCGCGTCGATGCGTGCCTTGCCTTGCAGCTTGGCTACGTCGGCGCTGATGATCTTGTCGCTGACATTCGTCACGGCCGAGGTGACGAAGATGCGGCTGCCCGGGGCGGCCGGCAATTCTTCAGCGAAGGTCTTGGCCAGGAAACCATTGGCCAGCAAATCGCGCTCTTTGGTCGAATTGACCGCCACGCTGTTGTAGACGCAATGGTGGTTGGTGGCAACCAGGCCTTGTGGCGAGACGAACGAGGCCGAGCAACCGCCCAGGCTGACGATGGCGCCCATCGGGAACTCGGTCAGTTTGGTCAGGGTGGTCGGATCGAGTTTCAGTCCGGCTGCTTTCAGTTCCTTGGCTACTTGTGGCAGCTGTTGGGGCATCCACATGCCTTCGTCGGCGTGTGCGAAATTGCTCAGGATGGCGAGCGCGATTAACGATTTTTTCATTCGAGTTCTAGTCTTTTTACATGGTGGGAAGTCGGAACCAACGTGTACCCAGTGTCTTTTCTCAGCGGGCGACCTAGAGTATCCGTATCGAACTCGCACTAGTCAATCACATTTTCCGGGTGGCATGCTCTTGTATGTTGGCATAAATGGCATGATTTTCGATGGCGTAGGGGCAGGAGCCGGCCGCCAGCCCGCATTTTTCCGTGCGGCGACTGTGGCATTGTCCATACGTGTCTTGGCAGCAATGAAAAATGGCCGGACGCTTGCGCGGCCCGGCCACTTCGTGATCGATGGCTGTTACTGGTCTAGCGTATTTTGCCGCGGCGCAAAAGATTCACGATGCCCAGCAGGATCACGGCGCCCAGGAACGAGACCAGCAGCGAAGACACGCTGAAATTGTCGCTATTGATGGTGCCCGTGCCGAACAGGGGCGCCAGCAGCCAGCCGCCCAGGAAGGCGCCCACGATGCCGACGACGATATTGAGGAAGATGCCCTGTTGCGCATCGGTTTTCATGACCATGCTGGCCAGCCAGCCGATGACGCCGCCAATAACGATCCAGATAATGAAATTCATGTAGTCCTCCGCGCGATGGGTGAGTGGGGTTTCATGTCAGAACAACATCATGCCAATAGATAGTGATGCCGCACGATAGAAAAGTCCAGCGGATTCGCGTCGCGCATGCAAAAGCCCGCCTGGCTGCGGGCAGCGAGGCGGGCTTGTCATGCGGCAAGGTCTTGTTTAATCGGCCTTGATCGCTTCGACCTGGATGGCCAGCTTGACTTCCGGCGAGAATGCCGGCATGCCATAGTTCAGTCCAAAGTCGCTGCGCTTGAATTCCGCGCTGGCATCGGCGCCGCACACTTCGCGCTTGTAGCGCGGGTGCATGATGCACTTGAATTTGCTCACGTTCAATTTGACGGGCTTGGTCACGCCCAGCAGGGTCAGTTCGCCATCGACTTCCACCAGCTGATCGCCGTTGAACTTGAGCGACTTGCTCTTGTAGGTGATTGCCGGGAATTTTTCCACATTGAACATGTCCGCTTTTTTCGCGTGCGTGTTCATGGCGTCGAGGCCGAAATCGATCGAATCGGCATCGATGACCAGGTCCAGGCTGCCCGTCTTGGCGGCACGGTCCAGGGTCACGGTTCCTTTGGTCTTGTTGAACTTGCCGCGCCAGACGGACATGCCCATGTGATCGGCTTCAAAGCTGGGGAAGGTATGCGTCGGGTCGAGGTTGTAGGTGTCGGTAGCGGCCATGGCCGAACCCGCGCCAGCGGCTGCCAGCACGGCGATCATCAAGTGCGAAAATTTCATGCAGATCCTATAGTTGAACAGGTGGTGGGGTTGTTTTTGGTAACGACTGAAAAACGTTCAGGACAAGGCGCCTTGCCGAAGGCAGTGCGAATAGCGCGACGAGGCAAGAGCAACGCCGTCCTGGACGTTTTCTCAGGTGTTACTGGGCGGCAACGTGGAATTTAATCGTAACCTCGTCGGCAACCATGCTCGTGTCTTTCCACTCGCCTTCGCCGATGTTGTAGGTCAGGCGTTTGATCGGCAGGGCGCCGTCAAATGCATATTTTCCGCCGTCGGCTTTCACCGTCAGGGGGAAGGTCACGTCGGTGGTCTTGCCTTTGATGCTCAGCTTGCCGCTGACCGTCAGCTTGCCCGCACCGGCGGCCTTGATGCTGCTCGACACAAAGGTGGCTTTCGGGAACTGGGCCGCGTTGAACCATTCTTTCTTGGCCACTTCCTTGTTGTACTCGGGGTCGCCGATATCGATACTGGCCGTGTCGATTTCGACCGACGCTTTCGATGCGTCCGGCGTGGCAGGGTTGTAATCGATGGCGATATTGAATTTCTTGAACTTCGCTTCCACGGGCACGTTCATTTGCTTGAATACGGCCGACACGCTGGTCTTGGCGGGATCGACTTTCAGCAGGGTGGCGGCGGTGGCGGCCACGGACAGGCCCAGCAGGGAAGCGAGGACGATGCGTTGGGTGGTTTTCATCTTGTTTTTTCCTGTGTTTCAGTGAGCAAGGGGAGGACGTTAAGGCAGCATGCGCTTGAGCACGCCATCGCGGTCGATGAACTGGTGCTTCAGCGCCGCCAGCACATGGGCGGCCACGGCGGCGGCCATCGTCATGTTCAGAACATAATGAATCTCTTTTAAAAGCGGCTTAAGTTCCGGGTTCGGCGCCATGATGACCGGCAGCTGGAACAGGCCCAGATAGACCACCGGCACGCCGGCAGCCAGGGTGTACAGGTAGCCGGAGACGGGCACGGCGAAGATCAGGATGTACAGCAGCACATGCATGGCGTCGGCCGCCTTCTTTTGCCAGGCAAGCATGCTGGCCGGATGCGGCGGCGGCACGTTGGCCTTGCGCCACAGCAGGCGGATGGCGGCGATGGCCAGCACGGTCACGCCCAGCCACTTGTGCCAGGAAAAATATTTGAGTTTGGTGGGCGTCAGGCCGGGAATGTCCGTCATGACCAGGCCCATGACAAAGGCGCTGATGATCAGCAGGGCAGTCAGCCAGTGCAGGATGATGGCGGTGGTGGTGTAGCGTTGCATCGGCGGCTTTCTTGAAAGTAGTACGCATTAGGACTAATTCGGCCTAATATACCAAAGAAAAGCAAATGGCGCTGCGTGCTGCAGATTCTACAAGAAAGATTGCCGGAAAAACCGCGGGGCGGGCAGCATTTGTGTGCTGGCCGCCCCGCGGGAGTGGATCTGCCTGATCCGGATAGCGTTGGTCGCTTAGATCGCCTTGGCCAATTGCGCCGCGATACCGATATAGTTACCCGGTGTCATGGTCAGCAAGACATCCTTGGCATCCTGCGGAATGGCCAGGCCATTGACGAAGGTTTGCAGCGCCTCTTTCGAGATGCCCTTGCCGCGCGTCAATTCTTTCAGCTGCTCGTACGGATTTTCGATGCCATAGCGGCGCATCACGGTTTGCACGGGCTCGGCCAGCACTTCCCAGGTGGCGTCCAGGTCTTGCGCCAGGCGCGCGTGGTTCACTTCCAGCTTGTTCAAGCCGCGCAGGCAGCTGTCATAGGCCAGCAGGGTGTAGCCCAGGCCCACGCCGATATTGCGCAGCACGGTCGAATCGGTCAGGTCGCGCTGCATGCGCGAGACGGGCAGTTTTTCCGACAGGTGTTTCAGGACGGCGTTGGCCAGGCCCAGATTGCCTTCCGAGTTTTCAAAGTCGATCGGATTGACCTTGTGCGGCATGGTCGACGAGCCGATTTCGCCCGCTTTCAGTTTTTGCTTGAAATAGCCCAGCGACACATACGTCCAGATGTCGCGGTTCAAGTCCAGCAAGATCGTGTTGGCGCGCGCGAAGGCATCGAACAGTTCGGCCATGTAATCATGCGGCTCGATCTGGATGGTGTACGGGTTGAAGACCAGGCCCAGGCGCTGTTCGATCACGGCTTGCGAGAATGCCGGCCAGTCGAAGCCTGGGTAGGCAGACAGGTGGGCGTTGTAGTTGCCGACGGCGCCATTCATCTTGCCGAGGATTTCCACTTGCTCGATGCGTTTTACCGCGCGCTGCAAGCGGGCCACGACGTTGGCAAACTCCTTGCCCAGGGTGGTCGGGCTGGCCGTCTGGCCGTGCGTGCGCGACAGCATCGGCACGTCGGCATTGTCGTGCGCGATCTGCGTCAGCTTGGCTACCAGGCCGTTCAATGCCGGCAGCATCACGCCATCGCGCGCGGCTTTCAGCATCATGCCGTGCGAGGTGTTGTTGATATCTTCCGAGGTGCAGGCGAAATGGATGAATTCCGACGCCGCCACCAGTTCCGGCACATCCGCCACTTGTTCCTTCAGCCAGTATTCGACAGCCTTGACGTCATGGTTGGTGACCGCTTCGATGGCCTTGATGCGGGCCGCGTCGGCTTCCGAGAAGTCCGCCGCCATCTTGTCGAGCAGGGCGGTCGCTTCTGCCGAGAACGGCTTGATTTCAGCGAAACCCGCTTGCGACAGCGCTTGCAGCCAGGAGATTTCCACTTTCACGCGGTGGTGCATGAAACCGGCTTCGGACAGGATCGGGCGCAGCAGGTCGGTCTTGCTGGCGTAGCGGCCATCGAGCGGAGACAGGGCCGACAGCGTGGAATACGGAGGTGTAGAAGTCATGAGAGCGGACGCAAGTTAAAGAAACGGTTGGCGTGTGGCGCGCGGGGAGGGCAGGGCTATTGCAATACAGCAACACTGACGGCGCCACAGTAAAGGGCGATTTTACCACCGCTGGCCGCTGGCCAGCCGTCCGTCGGCGGTGGGTGGCCCCCATTTTGGCCGAATCCGGCCCCGATGCGGCGTGCCTGCCACACCCCGGGGACCGCTGGGCGCATGCTGCCAAACGCCGCTGCCGCCGATGCTATACTGCTTGCTGCTCCTTTACCTTAAAGTACCTATGAAACTGATCGGTTCCCTCGCCAGCCCGTATGTCCGCAAAGCCCGTATCGTGCTGGCGGAAAAAAAGCTCGACTATGTCTATGAGCTGGAAAACGTGTGGGCGTCGGAAACCCGCATCGCCCAGGCCAATCCGCTGGGCAAGGTGCCCTGCCTGGTGATGGAGGATGGCAGCGCGCTCATCGATTCGAAAGTCATCGTCGAATACCTCGACACGCTCACGCCCGTGTGCAAGCTGCTGCCGGCTGGCGGCAATGGCCGCGAGCGCGCTGATATCAAGAACTGGGAAGCGCTGGCCGACGGCATTCTCGATGCGGGCGTGCTGGTGCGCCTGGAGCGCACGCAGCGCCCGCCCGAGCAACAAAGTGCGGCCTGGATCGCGCGTCAGCTGGAAAAAATCTCCCTGGGCCTGGCGGCGCTGGAGGCACGCCTGGGCGAGAGCGCGTATTGCGCCGGCAAGAACTACACCCTGGCCGACGTGGCCGTGGGCTGCGCGCTGGGCTGGCTCAGCTTCCGCTTCCCGGAAATCGACTGGCGCGACGATCATCCCGCGCTGGCGCGCCTGTTCGACAAACTGTCCGAGCGGCCATCGTTCAAGGACACCGTGCCGCAGTAAAGGCATAGGCGTAAAAAAACCGGCACGCGTGCCGGTTTTTTTCGATGCTGCGAAACGATTACTCTTCCACGGCCATCTGGCTTTGCAGATAGTTCTGGATGCCGATTTTGGCGATCAGGTCGATCTGCGTTTCGAGCCAGTCGATATGCTCTTCCGTGTCTTCCAGGATCATCAGGAACAGGTCACGCGAGACGTAATCGCCCGCTTTTTCGCTGATGGCGATGCCTTCCTTGACGGTGGCGTGCGCGGCGCGTTCCAGCTTCAAGTCGCATTCCAGCATTTCCGGCGTGTTCTCGCCGATCAGCAGCTTGTGCAGCGCTTGCAGGTTAGGCAGGCCGTCGAGCATCAGGATGCGGTCGATCAGCTTGTCGGCGTGTTTCATTTCGCCGATCGATTCTTCGTATTCCTTCTTGCCCAGCTTTTCCAGGCCCCAGTGCTTGTACATGCGCGCATGCAGGAAGTACTGGTTGATGGCCGACAGTTCGTTGGTGAGCTGTGCATTGAGCATGCGGATGACTTCTTTATCGCCCTTCATGGGAATTCCTTTGTTCTGTGTTGCGTTCGATGATGAAACCGCAGGCTGCTGGCGTTCACTGCCGGGTGGCGCAGGGCTGCCTGGTGGCGCGCAGGTTGCCGGTTTCGCTATGTCCGCATGATAGCGCAAAATATGGGCGGTTTTTGCTGCGAAACGGTGTTTTTCCGTCTTTTTAACGTAAATATCGTGCGAATAAAACCTATTCTCAAATGGATTGCAGCATTTTCCCATTTTTTATTTGTTAAGGAAAATGAAGGCCATTCTCATTCGCGTTCATGCTGCTATTTGGCTGCGCTGAAAAGGCGGGAAATGTTGCTCCGTTCTTGCTTTTGTGTCTTCTTGGTCGCTGGTGGCGATGCGATAATCAGGCAGAAATTTTATTGAAAAAGGATAGCAAGATGATGCTGCATATACCCGGCGTGCTGACGCCGGAACAGGTGACGCAGTTTCGCCAGCGCCTGGCGCAGACGGACTGGGTCGACGGGCGCGCCAGCGTCGGGGCGCAAGGGGCGCAGGTCAAGCGCAACCGCCAGCTGGCCGAAGGTTCGCCGCTGGCGCTGGAGCTGGGCGAGATCGTCAGCCGCGCGCTGATGGCCAATCCGCTGTTCTTTGCCGCCGTGCTGCCGCTGCGCATCCTGCCGCCGTTCTTCAACAGCTATGCGGGCGGCGAGCACTATGGCCTGCATATCGATGGCGCCATCCGCACGCCGAAAAACGGCATGCAGTCGATGCGCGCCGACGTTTCCTCGACCGTGTTCCTGAGCGAGCCGGACGAGTACGAAGGCGGCGAACTGGTGGTAGTCGATTCCTACGGCACGCATGAAGTGAAACTGCCGGCCGGCGACGTGATCGTGTATCCGTCGAGCAGCGTGCATCAGGTGCTGCCCGTCACCAGCGGCGAGCGCATCTGCTCCTTCCTGTGGACGCAAAGCATGGTGCGCGAGGACTGGAAGCGCAGCATGCTGTTCGAGCTCGATCAGAACATCCAGAGCGTGCGCGGCGAGCACGGCGATTCGCCGGCGACGGTGGGCTTGACGGGGCATTATCACAACCTGCTCAGGATGTGGGCGGAGATGTAAGGCTGGGGTCAGACCCCCGGCGAAGTTGGCGCTGAATCTTGCGTTGGCGGTGTTGAGGGTCTGACCCCTTGGACAAAAAAAAGTCTGCCTGGCCCGGGGATGGTGGCTGGCAGACTGAAACAAGCTGTTGCTTGACTGGTACGGAAAACAGGGCGCCGCCGGAAGGCTAGCTCAGTTGGAAGGTCAGCGGTACTAAAACGTAGACGGGAACCGGCTTGCCGTTTTCGATCATGGGCTTGAACAGCGCGCGCTGGGCGGCCTGGCGGCCCGCTTCATCGAGGTTGCCGTAGCCGGTCGATTTATGGATCAGGATTTGCTCCGGCAAGCCTTTTTCATTGATCAGGATGCGCAGCACCACCGTGCCGCTTTCGCCCAGACGGCGTGACAAATTCGGGTAGATCAGTTGCGGTGCCTTGATGTATTCGACGCTGCTGACGGTGCGCGGTGCCGCTGGTGCAGGTGGTGACGGCGCCGGTGTCGATGGCGCTGTCGGCGCGGCAGTGGCAACGGGTGCCGCTTCGGCGCGCGTCGGCTGCGGCGGCGTGATCGTCGGTTCGCTCGGCGCCATAGCGATCAGCGGCAGCGGCGGGATCACGGCGCGTGGCACGGGAGCGCTCAGTTCCACGGTTTTTGGCACCGACGGTGCCGGTGGCTTGGGCGGCGCCGGCGGGGCGATGATGCTGATGGTGGTGATGGTCGGCATGGCCGCCGTGACGACGCGGCTCAGCAAGCCGCTCTGGATGGCGTAAAAGCCGGCGATATGCAGGACGACGATGGCCATCAGCGGCGCGAACTTGTTGCGCTTCTTGTCGAAGTCGGCAAATTGTTGCACGGCCTGCACCGTTACGGGCGGGGGCATCATCGTCATGGCGTTTATCGCTTTCTTTAGTTTGTCAGTACAGCCCGCATCAATACGGTTTCTTGCAGCACTGCGGTGGCGTTCAGGTGATCGTTCAGCACCTCCCGCGCGCAGGTATGGCATTTGCCGCAGCAGGTGGCCACGCCCAAGTCACGGCGCAGTTCGGCCATGCTGGACAGGCCAAGATCGACGGCTTGACGGATTTCACGATCAGATATGTTGTTGCAGACACATACAATCATTGATGCACCTTCTGGCTGGAGGATGAATAGACACTAGTGCACTGAAGCATTGTTGCTAGTGTTTTAATGAGAATCATTATCATTACGTTTCATTGTCGCGCAAAGTGCAGGACAATGCAAGCGATTTTGATCAAGTGTGCGGCGCTTGGCGGCTTGGCGCGGCGCGTGGATATGGCCTTCGCGCACATGGCGTAGCCCTTGACAGGGGCCACTCTCCGGGCTAAATAAAAACAATTCGCATTCATGTTTATAATGCTGGTATTGTCTCGGACGGTCGTCGTCTGGACAGTTTGAAAGGCCGCTTGTCGGTAATGCGCAACAGTTGCGTTTTACCTCACAACACCCAAGTCAAACGCGATGCGCCGCGCGCAGCAGTCTGTCCCCGGTGTTCTTAATTTGAACGGAATTTGCTCATGACTCTAGTTCCACCCTTGATGACGCTCGATGCGCTGGCAGTCGGCCAGAGCGGCACGGTGTTGCATATCACGCCCCACACGGCAGGACAGACGGAAGACGGCGTCGACCTCGCCCGCCGCTTGATGGAGCTGGGATTCGTTCCCGGCGAACGACTCCGCATGCTCAAGCGCGGCATTCCCGGCGGCGATCCGCTGGCCATCAAGGTCGGCAATGCCACGTTCGCACTGCGCCGCTTCGAAGCGGCGCTGATCACGATTCAACCGCTGCTTCAACCGGAATAACCATGGGTGCTGTCGAAACTATCGTCGATGCGGGCGTGCACAAGCCGCCGCATCAGCCACAAATTGCCTTGCTGGGCAATCCGAACTGCGGCAAGACCGCCCTGTTCAACCGTTTGACGGGCGCGCGCCAGAAAGTGGCGAACTACGCCGGTGTGACCATCGAGCGCAAGGAAGGCCATTTCACCTCGCCGGGTGGCACGCCCGTGCGCCTGCTCGACCTGCCGGGCGCCTACAGCCTGTCCGCCACCACGCCCGATGAAGCCATCACGCGCGACGTGGTGGGGGGATTGCGCAAGGGCGACCCGCGCCCGGACGCCATCATCTGTGTGGTCGATGCCACCAATCTGCGCCTGAACTTGCGCCTGGTGCTGGAAGTCAAGCGCCTGGGCTTGCCCATGCTGCTGGCGCTGAACATGACGGACGTGGCGCGCAAGCGCGGCATGCTGATCGATACGGCCAGGCTGTCGCAGGAACTGGGCATGCCCGTGGTGGAAACCGTCGCGGTGCAGCACGATGGCGAAAAAGCTTTGCTGAGCGCTATCGACGCCATGCTGCCGCTGCCGGCCGTGGAAGCGAAACCGCTGGCGGCCATCGATACCGTTACCGTCGAGGAAACTCAGCGCGAAGTGCGCCGCATCCTGGCCGCCGTCAGCAATGACACCAGCGACACGGGCAACCTGACGGAAAAAATCGACGACGTGGTGCTGCATCCCGTGTTCGGCCCCCTCATCCTGGCCGTGCTGATGTTCCTGATCTTCCAGGCCGTGTTTGCCTGGGCCGCCACGCCGATGGAAATGATCACCGATGGCGTGGGCCACCTGGGTGCCTTGCTGACGGCGAACATGCCCGATGGCCACCTGAAAAGCTTGCTGGTGGAAGGCATCATCGGCGGGGTCGGCAGCGTGCTGGTATTCCTGCCGCAGATCCTGATCCTGTTCTTCTTTATCCTCAGCCTGGAAGACTGCGGCTACCTGCCGCGCGCGGCCTTCTTGCTGGACCGTCTGATGGGTGGCGTGGGCCTTTCGGGCCGCGCCTTCATTCCGCTGCTGTCGAGCTTTGCCTGCGCCATTCCCGGCGTGATGGCGGCGCGCACCATCCAGAACCCGCGCGACCGCCTGGTTACCATCATGATTGCGCCGCTGATGACATGCTCGGCACGCCTGCCCGTGTATGCGCTGATCATCGCCGCCTTCATCCCGCAGCGCGAAGTGTGGGGCTATCTGAGCCTGCAAGGCCTGGTGCTGTTTGTCCTGTACTTCGCCGGCATCATCTCGGCCATGGCCGTGGCCTGGGTCATGAAGCGCAGCATGGGCGTGCGCGGCAACCAGCCGCTGATGCTGGAACTGCCGGCTTACCACTGGCCGCACTTGCGCAACCTGGCCGTCAGCCTGTGGGAGCGCGCGAAGATCTTCCTGACGCGCGTCGGTACCATCATCCTGAGCCTGATGATCATCCTGTGGTTTCTCAGCACCTTCCCCGGTGCGCCGGACAACGCGATCCATCCGCCGATCTATTACAGCCTGGCCGGCATCCTGGGCCGCGGCCTGGAAGTGATCTTCGCGCCCATCGGTTTTAACTGGCAGATCTGCATCGCGCTGGTGCCGGGCATGGCGGCGCGCGAAGTGGCCGTCGGCGCCCTGGGTACCGTGTATGCGCTGTCGCAAACGGGCGATGCGCTGGCTTCGACCCTGGAGCCGCTGATCGCCCATTCGTGGTCGATGGCCACCGCGCTCTCCTTGCTGGCCTGGTATGTGTTCGCGCCGCAGTGCCTGTCAACCCTCTCCGTGGTGAAACGCGAAACGGGCGGCTGGCGCTATCCGCTGCTGATGGCCGGCTATATGTTCGCCCTGGCCTACGCAGCCTCGTTCATCACGTATCGCGTCGCCCTGATGCTGGGCGCCTAGGAGCACACCATGTGGCAAACCATTATCGTCGCCCTGATCGTCGCAGCCGCGCTGCTGCATTTTTCGACCAAATACCTGCCGGCGGGCGTGCGCCGCGCCATCGTGCGTGGCCTGGTGCGCTGCGGCCTCGATGAGGCGAAGATGTCGGCCTTGTTCAAGGTGGCGCCGGGTTGCGGCAGCGGCTGCGGTTCCTGCGGCTCCTGCGACAGCCCGCCGCCGCCATCCGCCACGCCGCCCGTCGACGGCAGCAGCAAGCGCGTGATCCTGATGCAGGTGCAGCGCTAGCCAGGGCTTGATGCAGGTCTGGTCATGGGCGCGCCCGTGGGCTACACTGGGCCTTCCGCATGGCAAGGAGTGGCAATGGCGATACTGTTGATCTTCATGTTTTTGTTTGCGATCGCTTCCTGGCTGCTGGCCAGCCGGCGCGGCCGCCACGGGGGACTCTGGTTCGGCATCGGCCTGTTCCTCGGACCGTTTGCCTTGCTGGCGGTGGCGGCCTTGCCGCCAGTCACGCAGCCCTGAACGACAAAAAACCCGCGTCTGCGGGTTTTTTTACGCAGCTACAGCGCCTAGGCCTTGCCGACTAGCTTGTCGACGACGGGTACCAGCGCGGCCGGACGGCAGCCGAAGGCGGCCAGGCGGCCTTGCGCGTGCGGCGCGAGGTCCAAATCGTATGGCAAGCGGCCGGCCACCAGCCACAGTTTATCCTGCGGCAGCGCCTCGACCAGGCGGCGCTGGCCCTCGACGAACATGGCGTTATACGTTTGCAGCACAATTTGCTGCGCGCCTTGCGCAAAGGCGATGGCGGCAGCCACTTCCTCGTCCAGCGCTTCGGCCGACAGCGCATATTCGCGCACGTCCAGGCCCGCTTCGAGCAACGCCGGCAACATGGAGCTGCGCGCTTCCTTGTTGCGGCCCAGCGCCACTTCGTCGATTTCGCTGCGCGAACGCACTTCCACCGTCAGCAGGGTCACGGGCAAGCTGGCGTCGAGCGCGCGGTATTCGCCTTGCACGCGCAAGGCGGCCTTTTGCAGCAGCTGCGACAGGGCCATGGCGGCCGGCTGCATCAGTGCCGGCGGGACGACGGGGCGGGTGCGCCAGTCGCGCACGGCGCGGTTGCGCTTGAGTTCAGCCACGCGCGCGCAAGCCGCGTCGATGCGCGCCATGGGAATGTCACCGCGTTCCACGGCGGCGATGACGGCCTCGATGGCGGCTGTCTGCTGCGCTTCGCGGTGCGAGATGAGGACGATGTCGGCGCCCGCCTGCAGGGTGGCGATGGCGCCCTGGGCGATGCCGATACCATCGGCGATGGCCGCCATTTCCAGGCAGTCGGTGATGACGACGCCCTTGTATTGCAACTCGTCGCGCAGCAGGTCCGTCAGCACGCCTTTGGAGAGGGTGGCCGGCACGCTGGTATCGGCCTCAAAAGCGGGGAAGACCACGTGCGCGGTCATGATGGCATCCACGCCGCCGGCGATCGCCGCGCGGAACGGCGCCAGTTCCACGGCGTGCAGGCGTTCCTTGCCGTGCGGCACCAGCGCCATGGCGTAATGCGTGTCGATGGCCGTGTCGCCGTGGCCGGGGAAGTGCTTGGCGGTGACGGCCACGCCGCTGGCGCGCTGGCCGCGCATGGCCGCCATGCCGTAGTCGATGACGGTGGCGGCATCCTCGCCATACGCACGCACGCCGATGACGGGGTTGTTGCGGTTGTTGTTCACATCCAGCACGGGCGCGAGCAGCATGTTAATGCCCACCTGGCGCATTTCATCGCCGCTGATCCGGTTCATGCGTTCGCAATCCTCGATGGAGCCGGCCGCCTGGAAAGCCATCGCTGCGGGTATCGGGGTGACGCCCTGCTCGATGCGCATCACCATGCCGCCTTCCTGGTCAATCGAGATGAGCAGTGGCGTGTCGGACACTTCCGCGTTGATTTCCTGAAGTTCGCGGCACAGGGCTGACACTTGCGCGGGCGTGTGCACGTTGCGGCGGAACAGGATCACGCCGCCCACCTTCTTTTCGCGTATCAAGGTCTTGATATGCTCGTCCGCCTGCAGGGCGTCGAAGCCCACCATGAACAACTGTCCTACTTTCTCGCGCAAACCCTGCTCCATGCTGCAACTCCTCCGGTCTGTGATGATGGCATACGTATTGTGGCACCGTGGTGGCGCGTCTGGGCGATCACCGGAAAAGCTGCCTGCGTTTTGTATTTGTTTTGGTATTGTATTGGATTCAGGTTTTTGCGCAAGTGGTTATTAAGTGGTATTGCCACCACTTGCGCAATGCAGGGCTTAATCCAGGCGCTGGAACGAAACCGCCTGAGCCTTGGGCCAGTACAGGCCGAACACGGGCGGCAACTGTGGCAGCTGGCTCGGGTCGAGCAACTGGCCCGCTTCCAGGAAGGGCAGCAGGGCCGACGCCAGTTTTACCTGATTCGGCGAGATGCGCCGCACCAGGTGATGCGGACGCAGTTCCTGCGGATGCGCCAGGCCGGCAGCGGCGATCAGTTCGGCCAGCGCTTTCATGGTGTTCTGGTGGAAGTGCGCCACGCGGGCGATCTTGTCGGGCACCACCAGCGCGCGCTGGCGCTGCGGGTCTTGCGTGGCCACGCCCGTGGGACAGCGGTCCGTGTGGCAGCTTTGCGACTGGATGCAACCGAGCGCGAACATGAAGCCGCGCGCCGAATTGCACCAGTCGGCGCCCAGTGCCAGCAATCGGGCGATGTCGAAGGCCGTGATGATCTTGCCCGAGCAGCCAATCTTGACGCGCTCGCGCAGGTTGGCGCCCACCAGGGTGTTATGCACGAGCACCAGCGCTTCCTGCAGCGGCGTGCCCACATGGTCCGTAAATTCCAGCGGTGCCGCGCCCGTGCCGCCTTCGCTGCCGTCGACGACGATGAAGTCGGGCGTGATACCTGTTGCTAACATAGCCTTGACGATGGCGAAAAACTCCCACGGATGGCCGATGGCCAGCTTGAAACCCGTCGGCTTGCCACCGGAGAGATTGCGCAGGCGGTCGATAAAGTGCAGCATTTCCAGTGGCGTGGAAAAGGCGCTGTGCGCGGCCGGCGAGACGCAATCTTCGCCCACCATCACGCCGCGCGTGGTGGCGATCTCGATGGTCACTTTCGGGCCGGGCAGCACGCCGCCGTGACCTGGCTTGGCGCCCTGCGACATTTTCAGCTCGATCATTTTGACTTGCTCGGAGCTGGCGTTGGCGATGAAGCGTTCTTCGGAAAACGTGCCGTCCTGGTTGCGGCAGCCGAAGTAGCCGGAGCCGATTTCCCATACCAGGTCGCCGCCGTTTTCGCGGTGGTAAGGACTAATGCTGCCTTCGCCCGTGTCGTGCATGAAGCCGCCGCTGCGCGCGCCGCCGTTCAGGGCCAGGATGGCGTTGGCCGACAGGGCGCCAAAGCTCATCGCCGAGATATTGAAGACGCTGGCCGAATACGGTTTGGCGCGCGGGCAGTCCGGGTGATTGCCGATCTCGATGCGGAAATCGTGGCCCGTGACCTTGGCGGGAGCGATGGAATGGTTGATCCATTCATAGCCCGCTGCATACACGTCGAGCTGGGTGCCGAATGGGCGCTTGTCGGTCTGCTCCTTGGCGCGCTGGTAGACGATGCTGCGCTGGCTGCGCGAAAACGGCGTCGCCTCGCTGTCGCTTTCCAGGAAGTACTGGCGGATTTCCGGACGGATGCTCTCGAAGAAAAAGCGGAAATGCGCGAGGATGGGGTAGTTGCGGCGCAGCGCGCGCTTCGTTTGCAGCAGGTCGCTGATGCCGACCAGGGTCAGCGCACCGGCCAGCAGGGGCAGCCAGTAATGGTCATAGTAAAACAGGGACAGGACAAAGATGGCGGCCGTCGCAATGAAGGTCAGGTAGCGAAATGGTACTAGGCGCATGGGCACTCCGGTGAAGTCAGACTGATACTGCCGAGTCTACCTTCGATTTGCGCAACGTGCTGGTGGGAAAGAACGCGGCGCCCAGCGGACGCCGCGCATGATTACCGCTGTGCGGCGCGGATGCGTTCGACCCGTTCGGCGCTGGCCGGATGGCTCGACAGGTAGGGCGTGCCCTGGTCCAGCTTGCCCAGGGCGACAAACACTTGCGCCAGGTGTTCCAGCGCAATGCCGTTCTGGCGCAGCATGGCAATCGCGTAGTCGTCCGCGTCGCGTTCGACATCGCGCGAATACTTCAAGTCCAGCAGCAGCGGCGGCACGGTGGCCACCACCGTCGACACGTCGCCGAACAGCAGTGCCGCGCCGGCGCCCACGGCCGAGGTCTGGATGATGCGCCGCGTCAGGTGGCGCTGCTGCAAGTGGCCCAGCTCATGTGCCAGCACGCCCATGATGGCCTGGTCGTCCGGCAGCAGTTCCACCATTTCATCGGTCAGCACGATGTCGCCGGACGGCAGGGCAAACGCGTTCGGACCGATCTTGCTCTTGCGGAAAACGATGCGGTGCTCGGGCGTGCTGTCGCCGGGCGTGGCCAGGCGCGCGAACTGGCTGCGCAAGGCTTGCTGGCGCGTGCCAGCGAGCTTGCTCGCTTCAAACACGTGGCCGTCGAGGAAATCGAGCACGCCCTGCCCCAGCTGGCGCTCGACCGACTGGGGAATCGCATACGCGACACCCTTCGCCACCACGGGCAGCAGGTACTGATAGCTGAGCCACAGGGCCAGCACGGTGGCGACCGTGGCCAGCAGGGCGCCGCGCCAGCTTTGCTGCAGCCGCACCACCCAGCCGTCGCGGTGTCCCGTTTCGTGCAGCATGTCGTTGAAGGCCGCCTGGTCGGCGATCTCCAGGTAGGCGCCGTCGGGAAAGCTGACCTTGCGCACGGCGTGGCTGCTGCGTTCGGACACGTGCAGCTCGCCCAGCGGGCAGCTGCGCTCGATGTCGCCTGCCAGCATGGCCACGCCATCGCGCACGGACAGTGTCACGTGGTACAGGCGCGAACTCTGGCCGTCGAAATAGCGGGCGGCCAGAGCTGCGTGGTCTTCTTGCGTGTTGGCGTTCATTGCTTACATCGACAGGTCGAAGTCCAGCAGGTCGGCCATGCCTTCGCCCGTGGCCGACACTTGCTGGCCCGTGGCGGCGACAAACTCGTCCAGGCTGCCATGCACCAGCATGGACGTCGCTTCCAGGCGGTACTTCAGCCAGCGCACGTGGGCGAATGGTGCGAACAGGCCCAGCGTGACGACGACGCCCAGCAGGTTGGTCAGCATGATGAAGGTGGTGCGGCCCCAGGTCAGTTGCGACTGGAACTGGTGCTGCTGCAAGCGCGTGTGGTTCCAGATCAGGTTCTGGATCATGGTCAGGAACAACGGCAGCACGGTAAACGCCCACAGATACAGTGCGCCGATGGCAAACATCAGGCTGCCGACCTTGGTGGCGTCGTTGGCATGGGCCGCAAACGAGGCAAACACGCTGCCGAAGACGACGAAAATGAGCACCAGCAGGCCGCCCAGCAGCAGCGCAAAGAACAGCAAGTAGGTCTTGTAAAAGCTGCCGACTGTGGCGTCAAAGCTGAACGGGCTGGTGCCGAAACGGCTTTGCGTGTGCTGGAAGCGCTTCAGGCGCTGGTGCAGAAACGGCGTCATCAAGCCTGCCGTGAAGGTGTTCAGGATGGGCAGCCACAGGAAGTATTTGTAGGCTTCCCTGGCGCTGCCGCCGAAACCGAAGCGGATGCCCCGGTAGCTGGTGTTGTACAGCTTGAATTGCAGGCTTTTCCATACCAGCCAGGGCAGGATGGCGGCCAGCAGCACGAACATCAGCAGGCCCACGATGGGCGAGACACGCAGGGCGATGTTGTAGCCGCCGATCAGCACCACGGCCGCGATGCGGCCTTTCAGGATGGCGACCGCATTGCCATGGTATTCGAAGCTGCTGCCCGCCAGGTGGGTGCTGGAATAGAAATACCGGTTGCGGCGCACCTTGGCCCAGGCGGAGTAAATGCCCAGGGTGACGATGCTCAGCAGCAGGTTGACGATCCAGATACGGAAGTATTCGCTGCCGGTGGCGCTGAAGGTAATGGCCTCGCGCTGGGCGCTGTTGTTGTTGACGTCGACATCCACGGGGAAAGATCCTTACTTATGGGAAACAAAACAAGATAAGGGAAGATTGAAAAGTTATCAATTGAAAATACTGTTTTTCGCAATTTCTTTTGGTGTGCAGCCCCTTTCGCCGCGATTTTCCCGTCCCGGCTATACTGGAACTCAACCATCGCCTAACGGGAAACTCTATGATCGTCGTCCACCATCTGAATAATTCGCGCTCGCAGCGCGTGCTCTGGCTGCTCGAGGAGCTGGGCCTCGACTACGAGGTCAAGCGCTACCAGCGCGACCCGAAAACCATGCTGGCGCCCGCTTCCTTGAAAGCCGTCCATCCTCTCGGCAAGTCGCCCGTGATCACGGATGGCGCCCACACCATCGCCGAATCGGGCGCCATCATCGATTACCTGGTCGAGCGCTACGGCAATGGCCGATTGATCCCGGCGGCGGGCACGCCGGAGAAGCTGCGCTGGACCTACTGGCTGCATTTCGCGGAAGGCTCGGCCATGCCGCCGCTGCTGATGAAGCTGGTATTCGACAAGGTCGAATCGTCGCCCATGCCGTTTTTTGTCAAGCCGATCGCGCGCGGCATCGCCAGCAAGGTCAAGAGCAGCTTCATCATGCCCAATATCCATAGCCAGCTGGCCTATATGGAAGCGGAGCTGGAGAATGCCAAATGGTTTGCCGGCAATGAATTTACGGCGGCCGACATCCAGATGAGCTTTCCGCTGGAAGCGGCCGCCATGCGTGGCGGACTCGACGAGCGCCTGCCGAAGCTGACGGCGTTCTTGCAGCGCATCCACGCGCGCCCTGCCTACCAGCGGGCGCTCGAACGTGGCGGGCCCTACGATTTCGCCAAATGAGAGCACCAAACCAAACCTGCTGCGCGTCGGTATATATGGCCTGCGATGCTCACCGTACTAGAGTACGGTTGCGCTTCTCGGCCACATCTCCCTTCCGCTCGCTACGGTTTTGTTCGGTGCTGTGAGGCCGCGTGAATCCTGCCAAGGGGAATATGCTGGGAATATCCCCGGCGCCATACGGTAAAATGCCCGATTCAACCAGTATCGACTAACCGCATGGCCAGACTCCTCGCTATCGACGGCTTGAATATCGTACGCCGCGTCTACGAAGCCAGTCCTGAACCCGATTCCGACCTGAAAGCGGAGATCGCGCTGCGCCATGCGCTGTCGTCATTCCGCACGCTCATCAACGACCACGAGCCGACGCACATCCTGCCGGCCTTCGACTTTGGCGGCCCCACCTGGCGCCACGCCCTGTATGCCGGTTACCGCGAAGGGCGCCAGCCCATGCCGCAGGTGCTGCGCGACGCCTTGCCCGGCTTCTATGCCACCCTGGCCAGCTTCGGCATGCATGTGGTGAGCATTCCCGAGGTCGAGGCCGACGACGTGATCGGCACAGCCGTCATGCGCTGGCTGCACGAGGGGCGCGGCGCGGCCGTCATCGCCACCACCGACAAGGATTTGCATGGCCTGATCGCCCACGGCGCGCTGGTATGGGACCATTTCAAGGGTGTCTGGCATGACCGCGCCTGGGTCGAGAAAAAGTTCGGCGTGCCGCCGGAACTGCTGCCCGACTTGCTGGCGCTGATGGGCGACGTCACCGACAGCATCCCCGGCGTATCGAAGATCGGCCTGAAGACGGGCGCGAAACTGTTGCGTGCTTACGGCAATATCGACGCCGTGATGGCCGGCGCGGGAATTTTGCCCGGCGCACTGGGCGAAAGCCTGCGAAAAGAGCGGGAAATACTGTATCTTTCAAGAAAGTTAGTCGCGCTCAAGACGGACGTGACTTTAGGCGTGACCTGGAACAAGCTCGTGTGGGAAAAGTAAGGCACGGCGCAAGACAAGAACAATCAAGCAAGGGAAGTAATCATGATGTTAAAGACAGTCCTGATCGATAGCAGCGCCGTGGCGCGCGGCCTGCTGAACACGGTCCTGACCGATGGCGGCTACGATGTCTGCGGGCAGACGCATACCAGCGCGCTGGGACTGGCGCTGCTGGTCAAGCACCATCCGCATTTCGTGTGCATCGCGCGCGAGCAGGTGGAAGATGGGAGCAATGTGGTGCAAACCATCCGCGCCCAGTATCCGAAGACGCTCATTTTCATGGTCTCGGGCGGCATCGACGCGGCCTCGCTGCAGGCAGCCCATGCGATGGGCGTGTCGGGCTTCATCGTGAAACCCTTCATGGCCGACACGGTGCTGAAAACCGTGCGCAACACGGTTATCGCGATGGTGCGCAAGCAGCAGGCATTGGCCGCCGCACAATCGACCAATCAGCCCGGCTGAACTGGCGGCATTGTCAGGTGTCAGTGGGTCAGGTAATACAGCGCCTGGCCCAGTGACTTCCCGAGATGCAGTAAACAGTACGCAGTGGCACTCAGCAGCAAGCTCGCTTGCAGGACTAAGGGTAATGCATTCCATGCGGTGCTTATCCGGGCGTGCAGTGTGCGCATCAGCGTATCCTTTCAGTCCATGATCATGGCATGCCCGAGGCGCTGGCGATAATCCCGCCGCCCAGGCACACGTCGCCGTCGTACAGCACGGCCGACTGGCCCGGCGTGACGGCCCATTGCGCCTGGTCAAACGCCAGGCCGAAATGGTCATTCCCATCCGGCAATAGCTGGCAAGCCACGTCAGCCTGTCGGTAGCGCGTCTTGGCGGACAGGGCGCCCGCTTGTGGCGCAGTGCCGGCGACCCAGCTGGCCTGGTCGGCCGTCAAGGCGGGCGACAGCAGCCACGGATGGTCATGGCCCTGCACCACCCACAGAGTGTTATTGGCGATATCCTTGCGCGCCACATACCACGCGTCGCTGCTGCCATCGGCGTTCTGGTACGACTTCACGCCGCCGATGCCGATGCCCTTGCGCTGGCCCAGCGTATAAAAACTCAGTCCCACGTGTTCGCCCACGGTCTTGCCGTCGGCCGTTTTCATGGGACCCGGCTTGTAGGACAGGTAGCGGTTCAAAAATTCGCGGAACGGGCGTTCGCCGATAAAACAGATGCCCGTCGAATCTTTTTTCTGCGCGTTCGGCAGCGCCAGCTGCTCGGCGATCTGGCGCACTTGCGTCTTCGGGATTTCACCGAGCGGAAACAGGGTTTTAGACAATTGCGCCTGGTTCAGCCGGTGCAGGAAGTAGCTTTGGTCCTTGCTGGCGTCGACGGCTTTCAGCAGTTCATAGCGGCCCGCATCGGTGGGCGCCTGGCGCACGCGCGCGTAGTGGCCGGTGGCGATCAGGTCGGCGCCCAGGGTCATGGCGTGGTCAAGAAACGCCTTGAATTTGATTTCGGCGTTGCACAGCACGTCCGGATTCGGCGTACGGCCGGCCTGGTATTCGCGTAAGAAATCGGCGAACACGCGGTCCTTGTATTCGGAGGCGAAATTGACGGCTTCGATATCGACGCCGATGACGTCGGCCACGCTGGCCGCATCGATCCAGTCCTGGCGCGTGGAGCAGTATTGCGAATCGTCGTCATCTTCCCAGTTTTTCATGAACAGGCCGATGACTTCATAGCCTTGTTCCTTCAGCATCCATGCGGCGACCGAGGAATCAACCCCGCCGGACATGCCGATAACGACTTTCTTCTTGCTCATCTTGCTTTCCAGTTACTTTTAAATGATTGCTATGCGCGGGTCTATGCACTATTAAAGACAGACGCATGCGTGTGCAGCAGGGCCAGCGGTGCGCGCCGGCCAGCCAGGTATTCGTCCACGCACTGCAGCACCAGGGGGCTGCGGTGGCGTTCCTGGCATGCCGCCAGCTCGTCGCGCGTCATCCACAGGGTGCGGATGATGCCTTCGTCCAGCGGGCGGTCATGCTCGGCGCCGGCCGTGCCGCAAAAGGTGAAGCGCAGATAGGTCACGTCCTCGCCCGTGCGCAGTGACTGATAGCGCGACATATACATGCCGACCAGTGCCGTAGGGATGAAATCGTAGGCCGCTTCTTCCAGCGTTTCGCGGATCACCGCCTGTTCCAGCGACTCGAACGGGTCGAGATGACCGGCCGGCTGATTCAGCTTGATGCCTTCGCTGGTCTCTTCTTCAATCAGTAAAAACAGGCCGTCGCGCTCGACGATGGCGGCAACGGTGACAGAGGGTTTCCAGATTCTCGGCATGATTCCATCCTTGAAAGAGCCGACATTTTATCTTGTTCTGCGCGCGCAGTTGGAACCCTGCCTTCTGTTGCGCGGAGATATTGATAAATGACAACGTTTTAGCACATAACGGTGGGAGGTACTTACGTCTTTCCCGGGGCGCGCACTAGCATGGGAGCTGAGTCGGCAAGATGGCAGGAAACGCCCGCTAATATAGGCTTTCCGCGTGGTCAAAACAAGCGTGCACGCACGCTAGCCTGTGGTGAGATTGACACACTTTTCCCACAATATGGTCGCCGCGCCGCATGGTGAAACAAATTGGGGGATGCTGGTGAAATTAGTATCGTACAACTAAAAGTTGCTGCTTCACAAACGTTTAACGCGCTGCTTTCCGTGTTAGATTCTAGTCAGTTTATTAATTAGCGGAGGCATCATGAGGATAGGCATACCGGCCGAAACACGGCCTGGTGAAACGCGGGTGGCAGCCACGCCCGAGACAGTCAAGAAATTGGCAGCCAAGCATCAGGTCGTCGTGCAGTCGGGAGCGGGCTTGCAAGCCTCGATTCCCGACGATGCGTATGCCGCCGCCGGTGCGCTGATCGGCAGCGCCCAGGAAGCCTATGGTTGCGCCATCGTGCTCAAGGTGCGCGCCCCCGATGCCGGTGAACGGGCCTTGATGGCCAGCGGCACCGTGCTGATCGGCATGCTCAACCCGTTTGACGCCGACAATATCGCCGCCATGGCCACGGCCGGCCTGTCCGCCTTTGCGCTCGAAGCCGTGCCGCGCATCACGCGCGCGCAGTCGATGGACGTGCTGTCGTCGCAGGCGAATATCGCCGGCTACAAGGCCGTGCTGGTGGCGGCCAATACGTATCAGCGCTTCATGCCCATGCTGATGACGGCGGCCGGCACCGTCAAGGCAGCGCGCGTACTGATCATGGGCGTGGGCGTGGCCGGCCTGCAGGCGATCGCCACGGCCAAGCGCCTGGGCGCCGTCATCGAGGCATCCGACGTGCGCCCGCCCGTCAAGGAGCAGGTGGAATCCTTGGGCGCCAAGTTCCTCGACGTGCCTTTCCTGACCGATGAAGAAAAAGAAATCGCCAAGGGCTCGGGCGGCTATGCGCGCGCCATGCCGGCCGACTGGATGCGCCGCCAGGCCGAACTGGTGCATGAACGGGCGAAACTGGCCGACATCATCATCACCACGGCCCTGATCCCCGGCCGCGCCGCGCCCGTGCTGATCTCCGAAGAAACGGTGAAAGCCATGAAACCGGGTTCCGTCATCGTCGACCTGGCCGTCGAGCAGGGCGGCAACTGCCCCCTGTCCGAGCTGGGCAAGACGGTCGTCAAGCACGGCGTGTACATCGTGGGCGAGCCGAACCTGGCGACCCTGGTGGCGGCCGATGCTTCGGCCCTGTATGCGCGCAACGTGCTGGACTTTTTAAAGCTCATCATCGACAAGGACGACCAGTTGCTGATCGACCGCGAGGATGAAATCATCAAGGCCAGCCTGGTGTGTGCAGGCAGTGAAATCTTACGTAAATAATGCGGTGCCGGAGAGAATAACATCATGGAAATCAGTCACACCATCATTAACCTGATCATCTTCGTGCTGGCCATTTATGTCGGCTACCACGTCGTCTGGACCGTCACGCCGGCGCTGCACACGCCGCTGATGGCTGTTACCAATGCCATTTCCGCCATCATCATCGTCGGCGCCATGCTGGCGGCCGGCCTGACGCAAGGCCCGCTGGCGCAGGCGGCCGGCACCCTGGCCGTGGCGCTGGCCGCCGTCAACGTGTTTGGCGGCTTCCTCGTCACGCAGCGCATGCTCGAGATGTTCCGCAAAAAAGAACCGAAGGCCAAGCAAGGAGCAAAAGAATGAGTCACGCCATGAGCTTCGTCACCATGAACCTGGTGACGATGATGTACCTGATCGCCTCGGTGTGCTTCATCCAGGCCTTGAAAGGCCTGTCGTCGCCCTCGACAGCGCGCCGCGGCAATGCCTTCGGCATGAGCGGCATGGCGATTGCCGCCGTCACCACCGTGGCGCTGATCCTGAAACTGAAGGAACAGCAAACGGGCGGCATGGGCCTGACCCTCGTCATTATCGGCATCGTCACGGGTGGCGCCATCGGCGCCTACCTGGCCAAAACCGTGGAAATGACGAAGATGCCGGAACTCGTGGCGGCCATGCACTCGCTGATCGGGCTGGCGGCCGTCTGCATCGCCGTGGCGGCCGTGTCCGAACCATGGGCCTTCAATATCGCCCAGCACGGTCAGGCGCTGCCCATCGGCAACCGCTTCGAGCTGTTCATCGGTACCTTTGTCGGCGCCATTACGTTCTCCGGTTCAGTGATTGCCTTCGGCAAGCTGTCGGGCAAATACAAGTTCCGCCTGTTCCAGGGCGCGCCCGTCAGCTTCAAGGGCCAGCACATGCTCAACCTGGTGCTGGCGCTGGTGATGGTCGCGCTGGGCCTGGTGTTCTGCTTCGCCGACGGGGTGGAGCCGGCCTGGACGCCATTCATCGTCATGGCCGTCATCGCCTTTGCGCTGGGTGTGCTGATCATCATTCCCATCGGCGGTGCCGATATGCCGGTGGTGGTATCGATGCTCAACAGTTACTCCGGCTGGGCCGCGGCCGGCATCGGTTTTTCGCTGAATAACTCGATGCTGATCATCGCCGGCTCGCTCGTGGGCTCGTCGGGCGCGATCCTGTCGTACATCATGTGCAAGGCCATGAACCGCTCGTTTTTCAACGTCATCCTCGGCGGCTTCGGCGGCGCTGCGCCGGCGGCAGGCGTGGCCGGCGCGCAGGAACAGCGTCCCGTGAAATCGGGTTCCGCCGACGACGCCGCCTTCATCATGAGCAATGCGGAAACCGTCATCATCGTGCCCGGCTACGGCCTGGCCGTGGCGCGCGCGCAGCACTCGCTCAAGGAACTGGTGGAAAAGCTCACGCACAAGGGCGTCACCGTCAAGTATGCGATCCACCCCGTGGCGGGGCGCATGCCGGGCCACATGAACGTGCTGCTGGCTGAGGCGGAAGTGCCGTACGACCAGGTCTTCGAGATGGAAGACATCAACGGCGAATTCGGCCAGACAGATGTGGTGCTGGTGCTGGGCGCGAACGATGTCGTCAACCCGGCAGCGAAAGACCCGACATCGCCGATCGCCGGCATGCCGATCCTGGAGGCGTACAAGGCCAAGAGCATCATCGTCAACAAGCGCTCGATGGCTTCCGGCTATGCGGGCCTGGACAATGAACTGTTCTACCAGCCGAACACGATGATGGTGTTTGGCGATGCCAAGAAGGTGATCGAGGATATGCTCAAGGCAGTCGAGTAAGGCAATGCCTTGCGCAACTGAAGATGGCCCGCCTTGCGCGGGCCGTTTTTATTGGTCGGCCGTTGCCGTGACGACCTGGTTGCGCCCCTGATGCTTGGCGACATACAGGGCCTTGTCGGCATCCGACATGGCAGCGTCCAGGCTGGCGCCGGCGATCAGTGACGCCACGCCGATGCTGATGGTGACGTGCAACGGGCTGCCGTCGGGCAGCACGGTGACCGCCGCTGCCACGGCTGCGCGGATGCGTTCAGCCACCTGGCAGGCCTGCTGCAGGCTGGCGTCGGGGAAGAGCAGGCCAAATTCCTCGCCACCGAGACGCGCTGCCACGTCGGTGATGCGTCCCGTGTCGCGCAGCGCCTGCGCCACCGTGCGCAGCACGGCATCGCCCACCGCATGGCCATAACGGTCGTTGATCTTCTTGAAGTGGTCGAGGTCGGCCACGCCCACGCTCAGGGCGGCACCGCTGCGCGCCGCGCGCGCCATGGCTTGTTCAGCCTGGGCTTCATAGGCGCGCCGGTTGGGCAGCGACGTCAGCGCATCGTGCAGCGCCTGCTGTTCCAGCTGCGCCAGCAGGCTGGCGTTTTTTGCCGCCAGTTCGCGCCGTTCGCGTACGTCGAGCAAAAAGGCGCCGAAATAGCGCATGCCGTCGACCACGCCCAGGTCCAGCGCCTTCATTTCGATGGGAATCATCTGCGTGTCGCGGTGGCGGATGGCGAATTCGCGTATCTTGCCCAGCACGCTGGAGGTGCGCGAGCTGCGGATGTAGTTGATCACGTGGTTGTCGTGCTGCGCGCCGACGGCGTCGGGCAGCAGGCCGTTCAGGGTCTGGCCCAGTAATTCCCCGCTGGCATAGCCCGACAGTGCCTGCATGGCGCCATTGATATAGCGGATGCGGCAATGTTCATCGATGATGATGACGGCGTCGAGGGCATCTTCCAGCAGGCGGGAAAAAACTACTTCGGGAAGAGCGGCAGGCGGTGCTGCGGGCAATGCATCTGTCATGGAACGGTCGCCGAAAGCCAGGTGACAGCCATTGTCGCATCCACGGGCCGTTTACTCCAATGCCGGATATCTCGCCTGTTTCTTTTTCGCCCGTGCCTGCTCGTTACGACTGAGGGTTGCACAGGGGGGCAGGGCTAGGCGCCTTGCCGAAGACAGTACGATTAGTACGGCAAGGCATGGCAACAACGCCATGGCCCCCTTGTGCGCCCTCAGCGGCGGCCGTACATCATCAGTTCCGCTAAGCTTTTGCGCGCAGGGCTGACAACGTCTAGCAAGCCCAGCGACAGTCCCAGCAAGCCTTGCGTGGGCGCGCTGCCCGTAAAGATGCGCGCCATGGTGTCGGTGACGCGCACGGTCAGCCCCCGGTCGCCCTGGCGCAGACTGGCGTAGCGTTCCAGCCCCGCCGGGCTGCTGTCCTGCGCCAGCAAGCGGGCCAGCACGGCGGCGTCGCGCAAGCCCAGGTTCAGGCCTTGCCCTGCCACCGGGTGCAGGGTTTGCGCCGCATTGCCGATAGCGACCGTGCGCGCCGTGCCGCCCGCCTGTGCGTTCAGGCCCAGCGGATAGGCCAGGCGCGGCGTCGTGTGGGTAAAACGTCCGAGGCGGCTGCCGAAGGCGGTGCCCAGGCGCGCCAGGAAGGCTGCGTCGTCCAGGGCCAGCAACTGTTCGGCGCGCGTCGGCGGCACGCACCACACCAGCGCGTAGCCGTCGTCCTGCGGCAGCAGGGCCAGCGGGCCTTCGTCGGTGAAGCGTTCGTAGGCGCGATGGGCAATGGGTGTGCTTGCGCGCACATGGGCAATGATGGCGCTTTGAGCATAATCGCGGCTGACGGCGCGCTCTGGCTGCTGGCCGAACAGGCCGCCCTCGGCCTGCACCAGCAGGCTGGCGCGCAAGCTCGATGCGGCACCCGCCTGTTCGATCTGCACGCTGACGCCGTCGCCATCTTCCGCGCTACCCGTCACCAGCGCCGGGCGCAAGCTGGCCACGCCCAGGCGCTCGCATACATCGGCCAGCGCGCTGACGACGGCGCCGTAACGCGCCACATAGCCGAGCGCCTCGACGCCATGCTCGCTGCGGTCCATCAGGCTGCGCCCGAAATGGCCGCGGCGCGAAACGTGAATCTGGTGGATAGGCGTCGCTGCCACGGGCCAGGCGCCCGCTTCCTCGAGAATCTGGCGGCTGCCGTGCGACAGGGCGATGGTGCGCGGGTCGCGTCTGGCTTGCTCGATGGATTTGGCGTCGAGCAAGGCGATGCCGGCGGCGCGTGTGCCCCGCTGCACCAGCAGGGCGGCCAGCGCCATGCCGACGGGGCCAGCGCCACAGATGGCGAGATCGAAAGTGGACGGTGTATGCATGCGGCGGCGCTAATCCTGTGACATCAGTTGTTCGATTTCAGCGACGCTTTTGGGCGCCGTGCTGAAGACTTCATGGCCTTGCGGCGTGACCAGCACATCGTCTTCGATGCGGATGCCGGTATGCCAGAACTGCTCCGGCACGCCCGCGCCGGGGCGCACATAGATGCCCGGTTCCACCGTCAGCACCATGCCCGGTGCCAAAGCGCGCCACGGTTTGCCGGGCGCGCCCGTGTCGCGGTAGGCGCCCACGTCGTGCACGTCCATGCCCAGCCAGTGGCTGGTACCGTGCATGTAGAAAGGCAGGTAGGCCTTGTCGGCGATGACGTCGTGCACGCCACCGCTCTTTTCCCTGTCCAGCAATTTCAAATCCAGCATGCCCTGCGCCAGCACCTGCACGGCCGCCTCGTGGATGGCGCTGTGCGGCAAGCCGGGGCGCACCATGTCCAGCGCTGCCTGCTGCGCCGCCAGCACCAGTTCATACAGTGCCCGCTGCGGGCCGCTGAAGCGGCCGTTGACGGGCCAGGTACGCGTAATGTCGGAGGCGTAGCCATCGAGTTCGCAGCCGGCGTCGATCAGCACCAGTTCGCCTTCTTTCAAGACGGCGTTGTTGGCGCTGTAATGCAGGATGCAGGCGTTGTCGCCACTGGCCACGATGGAGGAATACGCGGGAAATTGCGCACCGCTACGGCGAAATTCGTACAGCAGTTCCGCTTCCAGCGCGTATTCGTGCATGCCGGGCCGCGTGGCGCGCATGGCGCGCACGTGTGCCGCGCTGGAAATGGCCGCCGCGCGGCGCATCAGGTCTTGTTCTTGCGGGTCTTTCAGCAGGCGCATGGCGTCGAGCATGCCGTTGAGTTCAATGGCCATGGCGGGCGCCGTGACGCCGCTGCGCGCCTTCTTGCGCACACTGTGCAGCCAGACCTTGACCTGTGCATCGAGGCTGCCGCCCAGCGCATAGTAAATGGCGGGGGCGTCGGCCAGCAGGCGCGTCGTTTCCACGTCGAGTTCCTCGATGGGGAAGGCCTCGTCGAAGCCGAAGGTGGCGCGCGCCGCCTCGGGGCCATGGCGGAAGCCGTCCCAGATTTCGCGCTCCGTGTTCTTGGCGCGGCAAAACAGGATGGCGCGCGCGGGTGCCGTGGCGCTGGCGGCCACCAGGGCCACGGCGCTGTCGGGTTCCGTGAAACCGCTGAGGTAGTAAAAGTAGCTGTCGTGGCGATACGGATAATCGCAATCGCTGTTGCGCGGCACTTCCGGCGCCGTGGCGAGGATGGCCACGCTGCCCGGCAGCATCTGCGCCAGCAGCGCCGCGCGCCGTGCCGCGTAATTGGCCATCATGCCGCAGGCGCCTTCGGGCTTGTACTGGCGCCGCCATTGAGCGCGTCGAGCTGCTTTGGGGTACCCACGTTCGTCCACTCGCCCGGATAGACTTCGCCGCCCACGCGGCCCTGATCTGCATACTGGCGCAACAGGTCGCCCAGTCTGGCGTGGCTGCCGGGCGCGATGCCGTCGAACATTTCAGGACGGTACACGCCGATATTGGCGAAGGTCCACTTGGTGTCGTCCGTATTGTTGATCGCAAACAAGGTCAGGCCGAAGTCGCCTTTCGGATGGAAGTCGGGATTGGGCACCAGGTAAGCCCAGGCGATGTCGCGCTGGTCGGCCGGATACGGCGTGCCCAGCACATCCTTGTCGGCCAGCACGTCGAGTACTTGCTTGAAATCAAAGTAGGGGCAATAGATGTCGCCGGAAATGGCCAGGAATGGTTCCTCGCCCAGCAAGTGGCGCGCCTGGGCGATGCCGCCCGCCGTTTCCAGCGGCGTGGTCTCGGGCGAGTACGCGATGCGCGCGCCATACGCGCTGCCATCGCCCAGGGTTTCTTCGATCAGATGGCCCAGGTGGGAATGGTTGATGACGATGTCCGTGATGCCGGCGCGCACCAGGTTCAGCACATGCCAGACGATCAGCGGACGGCCGCGCACTTTCAGCAGCGGTTTGGGACAGGTGTCGGTAAGCGGACGCATCCGTTCACCGCGGCCTGCGGCAAAGATCATGGCTTTCATGGAATACTCGTTTTCTGATTTATTTTGTACATTGCTCTGAAGTGATCAGAATGTGTAGCCGACCTGCGGCGTTTTATTCTCCAGCGCATCGAGCAAACGCACCAGCGGCTTGAGTTCCGTATAGCGGTTGGCTGTCTTGCGCACGTAGTCGAGCACGGTTGGCAGGTCGCCCATGTACAGATCCTTGCCGTCGCGGTAATTCAGGCGCGCGAACAGGCCGAGGATTTTCAGGTGGCGCTGCAGGGCCGTGAATTCGAAATCGCGGTAGAAGGCGTCGATGTCGGGATTGACTGGCAAACCCAGCTGCTTGGCGCGTTGCCAGTAGCGGATCACCCAGTCGAGCACCAGTTCTTCATCCCACTGGATATAGGCGTCGCGCAGCAGCGAGGCGATGTCGTAGGTGATGGGACCGAAGACGGCGTCCTGGAAGTCGAGGATGCCGGGATTCGGGATCGAACCATCGTTGATATGCATCAAATTGCGCGAATGGTAGTCGCGGTGCATGAATACCTGTTGTTGCGACAAAATATTCGCCGTGATGGCCTCGAAGACCTTGTCCAGCTGGGTTTGTTGCACATCCGTCAAGGTGGCGCCCAGGTGCTTGCCAATAAACCATTCCGGGAACAGATTCATTTCGCGCAGGATGAAGGCGCGGTCGAACTCGGGCAAGACGTCCGGCTGGCTGGCCAGCTGAATTTTCATCAGCGACTCGAGCGCTTCGGCGTACAGCACGCTGGCATTGTCGTGGTTCAGTGCATCGAGGTACGTGGTCGTGCCCAGGTCGGAGAGCAGCAGGAAGCCATTGTCCAGATCTTGCGCGATGATCTCGGGCACGGACACGCCGGCGCCTTTCAGCAAGCCGGCCACCTTGACAAAGGCGGGCACGTTTTCACGCTCGGGCGGCGCATCCATGGCAATCAGTGTACTTCCTGGCAATGTTGTATTGCCGGGCAGCATATCGAGACGGTAGTAGCGGCGGAAGCTGGCATCGCTGGAAGCGGGGCGGGCGGAATCGGGCGCGACGAGGTTAAGCGAGGTCAACCAGGCTTTCAACAGGGTCAGGCGAGCGTCGGTCTGGGCCGGCGCGGTGGAGGAATTGGAAGAGAATGACATTAAGCGGCCTGTGGAATCGGGTTGATGGTGCAGATTCCCATATAATAAGGGATTCAAATCAAAAAATCGCCTGTCATGGTGCTTGCCCCTTCCAATTCATGAGCTGGTTTTCGGCCTCCCCCCCTTCGCAGCGCTGGGCTTTCGCCATCAGCGCGCTCGTCGCCGCCACGACGGTGCCTGCCCACGCCCAGAAAGCACCGCGTCCGGTGCATGTGGAAGATCCCGACGCGCCCACCGTCATGACGTCAAACAGCATGAACGGACGGCCCGAAAGGGAGATCAATCTCGAGCAAAATGTCGTGATTGAGCGGGGAAAAACCACAAAAATGACGGCCGATACAGCTTGTTACAAACAAGTTGAAGATCAGTTCGACGCCGAGGGCCATATCAAGATGTGGCGTTTCGGCGATTACTACACGGGTGACGTCTTGAAGTTGAACATGGAGACCGGCAAGGGTTTCCTGCTCAACCCGACATATCGCTTCGAAGTGGGTGGCGGCCAGGGCAAGGCCGAGCGCGTCGACTTCATCAATCCCGACGAAGCCAATGTCATCGACGGCACGTACAGTACCTGCGAAGGGCCGAATCCGGATTGGTACCTGAAATCGAGCACCTTGAACCTCGATACGGGCCGCGACGTAGGCACGGGCAGCAAGACCATCATCTATTTCAAGGACGTGCCGATCCTGGGTACGCCGGGCATCTCGTTTTCGCTGTCGGGTGCGCGCCGCTCGGGCTGGCTGGCGCCCACGCCGGGCTTTGCTTCGAAGAACGGCTTCGAGCTGCTGATGCCGTATTACCTGAACATCGCGCCGAACCGCGACCTGACGCTGTTCCCGCGCTACATACAGCGGCGCGGCATCCAGCTCGGTGCGACGGGCCGCTACATGGGCGAGACGGATGCCGGTTTGTACCAGGGCGAAACGTCGGTTGAGTTCTTGCCTAACGACAAGCAGACCAAGACCAACCGCTACATGATCAAGTCCAAGCATGAGCAGGCACTGGCCAAGGGCTGGACCTATAGCTGGGACCTGCGCGACGCATCGGACAATAATTACCCGAACGATTTTTCGAAAACCGTCGCCACCGCCACCGAGCGCCAGTTGCTGCGCGAATTGCGCACAGATTACCGCACCGAGGACTGGAGCCTGACGGCGCGCGTGCAGAATTACCAGGTGCTGCAGGATCCCGATCCTTCGGTGACCGTGCCGCGCCCGTATGACCGCTTGCCGGCGGTGAACTTCCACGCTGGTAAATATGACGTCTGGGGCGGCTTCGACTGGACCTTTGACGCGGAAGCGACGCGCTTCGCCCATCCTACGCTGGTGCAAGGATCGCGCCTCGTGGCCGTGCCGCAAGTGAGTTTTCCCATCATGCGCCCAGGCTATTTCATCACGCCCAAGCTGATGCTCAATGCCAGTGCTTATCAGCTGGATAATGACGCGAGGACCAAGGCGCTGTTCCCGACGACTTCGTTTACGCGCGCCGTGCCAACCTTCTCGGTCGACAGCGGCCTGGTGTTTGAACGCGACACGAATCTGTTTGGCGCCAAGGGCGGCACGCAAACCCTGGAGCCGCGCCTGTTCTACGTCTACACGCCGTACCGCGACCAGTCGCAGTTTCCGAATTTCGATACGGCTGACGGCACCTTCAACCTGACGCAGATCTTCACGGAAAACCGTTTTGTTGGCAGTGACCGCATCGGCGACGCCAACCAGGTCACGGCGGCCGTGGTCTCGCGCTTCCTGCAGCCGGATGGCACGGAGCGCATGCGTCTGACCTTCGGCCAGCGTTTCTATTTTGCCGACCAGCGCGTGCAGCTCAATTCGACCACGCCCGTCAATCAGTCGCGTTCGGATATCCTGCTGGCAGCAACGGGCCGCGTGTCGGAGAATTGGGCCGCCGACAGCCTGGTGCAGTACAATCCCAGCGAGCGTCAGTTGATGAGTTACAACTACAGCTTGCAATATCAGCCAGGTGCCAAGAAAGTACTAAATTTCAGCAATCGTTTCCAGCGTGGCAGTTTGCGCAATGCTGAGGTGTCGACGCAGTGGCCGTTGACGGATCGCTTGTATGGCGTAGGACGCATCAGTTACTCCATCAAGGATCGTAGCATGTTGGAAAGCCTGGTCGGCCTGGAATACAAGGGCGATTGCTGGGTGTTCCGCATGGGGGCGCAGCGTTTCGTGACGACGGCCAAGACTGTCTCGACGCCGATCTTCTTCCAGCTGGAATTGACAGGCTTGTCGAATGGCCTGGGGATGGGGGCGAATGGCCTGGAAACTTTTACCAAAACCATCCCGGGTTACCAGACACTGAGCCAGCCACTCCGTTAAGATACGCACCGTTGCCGTTGCCGCCGCCGGTGTTCCCGGCGCTGGCACAAACCGGTTTTTTTATTCACCTGAACTCATGAGCGCTCTACACATTATGCGTAATGCCAGTATGCACCAACTCAAAATTGCAACGGTTTTGTTGTGCGCCGTTTCCGGCGCCACGACCAGTAGTGTCTGGGCGCAGCAGGCTGCGCCAGCGCCTGCGGCCAAGCCCGCTGCCACTGCCCCAGCACCGGCCAAGGGCTTCACGCCACCGGCCTCGAGCAGTGGCCAGAGCATCGACTCCATCGCCGTCGTCGTCAATGACGATGTGATTACGCGCAATGAAGTGGCGGCCCGTATCAAGAGCGTGGAGCAGCGCATGAAGGCGCAGAACGTGCCTTTGCCCAATCCTGCTGACCTGCGTCGTCAATTGTTGGAGCGCATGATTGTTGAACGCGCACAGATGCAGCTGGCCAAGGAAATGGGCGTGCGCGTGGATGACCTGACCCTGGACCGCGCGATTGGCCGTATTGCTGAACAGCAAAAGATGACGGTGCAAGAACTGCGCAACCAGATGGAAAAAGAAGGCACGCCGTTTGCGACCTTCCGCGAAGAAATCCGTGATGAAATCATCATGCAGCGCTTGCGCGAGCATGAAGTCGACGCCAAGATCCAGATTTCCGATTCCGAAGTGGATAACTTCCTGGAAGCGGAAAAAGCGGCGGCCAGCGAACAGGTCGAGTTGAACCTGGCGCAGATTCTCGTGCGCATACCGGAAAATTCCAGCCCTGAACAGATCGCCGCGCGCCGCGCGCGCGCCGAAGAAGTCAGCCGCCAGTTGCGCACGGGCGCCGACTTTGCCAAGATGGCCGCCACCTATTCCGACGCCAGCGATGCGCTGAGCGGCGGCGATATTGGCTGGCGCAATAGCGACCGTTTGCCGCCTTTGTTCACGGAACAGTTGATGAAGTTGAAGCCGGGCCAGATCACGCCCATCATCAAGAGCAACACGGGGTTCCACATCCTGAAGCTGGTGGACCGCCGTAGCGCGGCCGAGGCGCAAGCCGTCGCTGCCGTGCAACAGACGCATGCCCGCCATATCTTGCTGAAAATTACGCCGACCTTGTCGGCTGCCGAAGCCAAGCGCAAATTGTCGGAATTGAAAGAGCGTCTCGATAACAAGGCTGCCAAGTTCGAAGACCTGGCCCGTTTGTTCTCGAATGACGGTTCGGCGGCCAAGGGCGGCGACCTGGGCTGGCTGTATCCGGGCGACACCGTGCCGGAATTTGAAACGGCGATGAATGCGCTGAAACCGGGTCAAGTGAGCGAGCCGATTGAATCGAGCTTTGGCTTCCACCTGATCGAAGTGCTGGAACGCAAGAGCGACGACGTCTCGAAAGAGAAGCAGCGCAGTGCCGCGCGCAACGCTTTGCGCGAACGCAAGCTGGAAGAAGCGACGGAAAACTGGGCGCGCGAAGTACGCGACCGTGCCTACGTCGAATTCCGCGCGGACGACCAGTAATGCTGCCGACTATTTGTGCATGAGTAACCTGCCTGTATCACGCCGCCCGGCCATCGCCATTACCTGTGGCGAACCGGCCGGTGTCGGCCCGGAAATTTCGATCCGCGCCGCCTGGGCCATGCGGCATGAAGTCGACTGCATCCTGCTGGGCGACGCCGCCTTCCTGGCGCTGACGGCCAGCCTGATCGACCCGGAGATTCGCCTGGCGGCGCTGTCGCTGCAAGCCGTGCGCAACAACGGCTTGCCCCAGTTCGGCTCAGGTCGCCTGGCCGTGATCGATATTCCGACGGTTAACAATGTCATTGCTGGCGTGCTGGACAAGGAAAACGGGCGCTCCGTGCTCGCTACCCTGGACGCGGCCGTGGAAGGGATCCAGGCCGGCTGGTTTGGCGCCATGGTCACGGCGCCCTTGCAAAAGAGCACGATCAACGACGCCGGCGTGGCCTTTTCCGGCCACACGGAATACCTGGCAGAAAAAACCGGCACACCGCAAGTGGTGATGATGCTGGCCGGCGAACCGGGACATGGCGAACCGACCCTGCGCGTGGCGCTGGCTACCACGCATTTGCCCTTGAAGGACGTGTCTGCTGCCATCACCCCGGACAGCCTGGCCGTCACCCTCGATATCATCCAGGCGGACCTGCAACAGAAATTCGGCATCGCCGCGCCGCGCATTCTGGTGACCGGCCTGAATCCGCATGCGGGCGAGGGCGGTTACCTGGGACGCGAGGAAATCGATGTGATCGCCCCGGCGATTGCCGCGGCGCAATTGCGCGGCATCGATGCACGCGGACCGTACCCGGCCGACACCTTGTTCCAGCACAAGTATCTGGCCGATGCCGATTGCGTGCTGGCCATGTATCACGACCAGGGCTTGCCCGTGCTGAAATACGCGACCTTCGGGCGCGGCATCAATATCACCCTGGGCTTGCCGCTGATCCGCACCTCGGTCGACCACGGCACGGCGCTGGACCTGGCCGCGCAAGGGCTGGGACTGGCCGATTGCCACAGCATGGAGCAGGCCCTGCAAACGGCGCTCGACATGCTGCGCGCCAGCACCCGCGCCTGATACCCACCGGTTTTACCCCGCTACACCGCCTCTAGAATAGAAAAACAGAATATGAAACACGTTGCCCGCAAACGCTTTGGTCAGAACTTCCTGCATGACCGCTTCGTCCTCGACGACATCACGGCCGCCATCGCGCCGCAAGCGGACGATGCCATGGTCGAGATTGGCCCCGGCCTGGGCGCCATGACTGAGCAATTGCTGCGCCACCTGAAGCAAATGCATGTGGTGGAACTGGACCGCGACCTGATCGTGCGTCTGGAAAAGACCTTCAACCCGGCCAAGCTGACGATCCACTCGGGTGACGCGCTGAAATTCGATTTTGCGCAAATCCCCGTGCCGGCCGGCGAGAAGCTGCGCATCGTGGGCAACTTGCCGTACAACATTTCCAGCCCCCTGCTGTTCCACCTGGCGGACTTCGCGCCACTGGTGAAAGACCAGCATTTCATGCTGCAAAAGGAAGTCGTCGAACGCATGGTGGCCGAGCCGGGCAGCAAGGCGTATGGCCGCCTGTCCGTGATGCTGCAATGGCGTTATGACATGACCTTGATGTTCATCGTGCCGCCGACGGCGTTTGATCCGCCGCCGAAAGTGGAATCGGCCATCGTGCGCATGATCCCCGTGGCCGAGCGCCTGGCCTGCGACCAGGCCACGCTGGAAGCGGTGGTCATGAAGGCCTTCTCGCAGCGCCGCAAGGTGATCCGCAACTGCCTGGCCGGCATGTTTACGGAAGAGCAGATCAAGGCGGCCGGCATCGACCCGACCAAGCGCCCGGAAACGGTAGGCCTGGAGCAATACGTGGCGCTGGCCAATCTGCTCAAGGCACCGCAGTAATCGCCAAGGCTGGGGTCAGACCCTCTCCACCACCAGCGCCTGAGCAGGCGTCGACGTGAGTGGGGGTCTGACCCCGGCGGTGACCATCAAAACCACTGGTCGACCTGTTGTAAATCTTTGCGCAGCGCTGAAAAACAGTCGTCCACATGGTGGTTGCGACTGATTTCATTGCGCCGCATCAAGGCGATCTTGCGCTTGCAGGTGGGCTGGCGCAGCGGCGCCACGTGCAGCTCTTCGTCGTTGAGGAAAGTCGTGTACAGGCTGGGCATGATGCCCACGGCGATGCCGGCGCGCACCACGCCATACAGCGACTCGCTGTGGATCATCTGATACAGGCTCGACGGGCTCAAGCCATGCTGGCGCAGTGCGCTCGAGGCGAATTCCCAGATGCTGCCTTTGGTGAACACGACGATTTCCTGCCCGGCCAGTTGCTCCCAGCGCACTTCCTTGAGCGGCGCCAGCGCATGGCGTCCCGCCGTCACCAGCACCAACTCGTCTTCAAACAGGCCCACGCTTTCCAGCGAGACGGAACCGGGCACCTCGATACCCACGCAAAAGTCCAGCTGGCCCGAATGCAAGGCGTGCAGCAAGCCGTCATTGGGCATGTCGGACAGGACGATTTCCACTTCATCGCCATGCTGCTCGCTGTAGCGCGCCACCACCGCGGCCGTCATCGCCATGGCCGACGGGATGGCGCCGATGCGGATGCGGTGCCGGCCGCTGCCGATGGCACGCTGGATATCGGCAAAAGTGTTGCTCGCCGTATTCAATAAATGCGTGGCGTAGTCGAGCGCCAGCTTGCCTTCGCGCGTCAATTCCAGCTGGTGGGTTGTGCGGTTAAACAACTTTTTTCCCAGTTGATTTTCCAGCAGCTTGATCGACGCGCTGAGGGCCGGCTGGGTCACGCACAATTCCTGTGCAGCCTTGCTGAAGCTGTTTACCCGGGCTAAGGTGGAAAACGCTTGTAAATGTCGTAAGGAAATCTTCTTGCTCAGTTCATGCATGGGCGCTGCTTATTAGAAAAAGTAATGGATTTATAAAAATAAACAAATTTTCTTATCCCGCAATTTACCATATTCTGGACTGGTCTTTACTTGTCTTGAAAGCAATAGTATTCAGGAGAAGAGCCTGGAATGCGGTGCCGCCAGTCGCGGCGGCGCACCGGGCAAGGGATGCATCAATAAAATAATTCCAAAAAACTCAGGGTTTATTCTTTTTAGGGTGGCGGCGATGAACAAATGGATGACGGGAACGATGGTGGTGGGTGGCTTGCTGGCGGCGCAGGGCGCGGCGCAGGCGCAAAGCAGCGTGCAAGTGTATGGCTTGCTGTCGGCCGGTATCGGCTATGTGTCGGACGAGGGTAACGGCAGCCGCACGCATGCGCTGAGCGGCACGAATCAGAATCCCCGCATCGGTTTCCGCGGCCAGGAAGACCTGGGTGACGGCACCAAGGCCATCTTCGTGCTGGAAAACGGTTTTAACGTCATGACGGGCACGGCTGCGCAAAGCGGCCGTTTGTTCGGCCGCCAGTCGTATGTGGGCCTGTCGAGCAATGACAAGGGCACCCTGACCCTGGGTCGCCAGTACGAAGCCGTCAAGGACCTGCTGGGCCCGGTGGTCATCGCCAGTAACGGCGTGCACATCGGCGACAACGACAATGGCTACAACAACCTGCGCGTGCAAAATGCCGTCAAGTATGTCAGCCCGAACATCAGCAACTTGTCGTTCACGGGCTTGTACGGTTTCAGCGAGAACCCGGCAGACTCCAACCGCAACCGCGTCTACAGCATGGGCGCCGGCTACAAAGTCGATGCCTTCAGCTGGGCCGTCGCCTATACCAGGATGGACCACCCGAACAGCCCGGACGCGCCGAATGGCGCCATCGGCAACGACTACGGCAGTTCCCTGTTGATCTTCAACAAGAGCGCCGTCAAGGGCGCCGGCGTGGACAGCCAGGCCATCGCCGGCACGGGAGGCTTTTATAATGTGGGCAGGACCAAGTTTGGCGCGCTGTACACCAACGTGCGCTACCACTACCTGGATCAAAGCAATCTGACCTTGCAAAACGTGGACCTGAACGTGAACCACAAGCTGACGGAAGCACTGAACCTGGGCGCGTCGTATTTTTATACCACTGGTAAATACGACGTGATCAACAAGACGCCGAAATGGCATCAGGTCAACTTCCAGGCCGATTACTTCCTGTCCAAGCGCACCGATGTCGCCGTCACCTGGAGCTACCAGAAAGCGGCCGGCGATGCGACGTTCGCCCGCGTGTTCGGTTTCGGCGCCTCGGGCGGCAAGACGCAAAGCGTCTTGATCGTCGGCATGCGACATTATTTCTGAGTCTGATTCATCGTTACAGGCGCTGTCCCGCAGCGCCGCCCCCTGAAAGGAAGCATCTTGAAAAAGCACCTCATGTTGGCGTTGAGCCTAGGCTTGCTGGCTAACGCCGCCCACGCGGAAAAACGCGAGCTGGTCATTTCGGCCTATCCGATTGCCCAGCCCTTGTTCATGAAGTATGTGTACGAGCCGTTCAAGGCCAAATGCGGTTGCGATATCAAGGTGGAAACGGGGAATAACGCGGACCGCATCGCCAAGCTGGTGGTGCACAGCAAGAACCCGGTGATCGACCTGGTGCTGCTGTCCGATTCCGGCATGCTGGAAGCGGCGCAGAAGGGTGTGATCCAGCCCATGGATTATGCCAAGCTGAGCAATTACAAAGCCCTGTACGACGTGGCGAAAAACCCCATCGGCGGCAATTACGCCGTCGGCTACACCCTGTACTCGGTCGGCCTGGTGTACCGCAGCGACAAGATTGCCCCGCTGACCTCCTGGAAGGACCTGTGGCGCCCCGAACTGAAGGGCCGCGTGGCCTTCCCCGACGTGAGCACCACGCAGGGCCCGTTGATGCTGCGCATGGCCGATGCGGCCTGGGGCGGCAAGACGGACGACTACGCCACCGGCTTTGCCAAGATCGTTGGCATGAAGGGCAACGTCGTCACCTTCTCGAAAAACAGCGCGCAGCTGGCCGCCCTGTTCGCCCAGGATGAAATCTGGGCCGCACCCGTGGCGCGCTTTACCTGGTCGCAAATGCTCAAGACGGGCCTGCCCCTGAAGTGGAGCATCCCGGCCGAAGGCCAGGCGGCAGGCATGAACGTGATGGGCATCGTTGCCGGTTCGAAGAATGCGGACCTGGCTTACCAGCTGATGGATTTCTGGCTGTCCAAGGAAGTGCAGACGCAGCTGGCGACCAACCTGGTCGACTCGCCCGTCAACAAGGACGTGCGCCTGTCGGTGGCCGCCGCGCAATTCAATACCTATGGCGCCGATCAAATCAGCTCGCTGAAATTCGTCAAACCGGAAACCATCCTCAAGCAGCGCAGCAACTGGATGACGCAGTGGAACAAGGCCATGAGCAAATAGTGGTGACGAGGAGAAAACACCATGTTTGCTGATCCAAAAAAGCGCCTGGGACTGCTGCTGGTCCTGCCTGCGCTGATCTTTATCGTCGTCTGCTTCCTGCTGCCTGTGCTGGCCTTGCTGGTCGACGCCTTCCGCGTCGGCGACGGCATGCAGTGGGGCGTCGACCGCTTCATTGAATTTTTCTCGCAGGAATTCAACCGCACCATCTTCTGGCGCACCCTGCGCATCGCCGCGCTGGTGACGCTGGCCTCCATCATCCTCGGTTATCCGGCAGCGCAAGCCGTGGCGCGCGTGTCGCCGAAGTGGCGCGGGCTGGTAGTGGGCATGATGATCTTGCCGCTGATGGTCTCGCCGATCGCGCGTACCTATGCCTGGATCGTCTTGCTGGGGCGTAACGGCGCCCTCAACGCGGCGCTCGTCAACATGGGTTTCACGGACGAGCCCCTGCGTTTGCTGTTCAGCGAGTTCGCCGTGTTTGTGGGCCTGCTGCAATTGCTGCTGCCCTTGATGCTGATGTCGCTGGCGGGCGCGCTGGAAAACCTGCCGCGCGACGTGGAACCGGCTGCGGCGACTTTGGGCGCCAATCCATGGCAAGTGTTTTGCAAGGTCACCCTGCCGCTGACGCAGGAAGGCCTGGTCGTTGGCGGCACCCTGGTGTTTACGGGCTGCGTGACGGCCTATGTGACGCCGGCCCTGCTGGGCGGCACCAAGGTGCTGATGCTGGAAACCCTGCTGTACCAGAAGGTCAGCGTGGAGAGCGATTTCGGCGCCGCCAATGTCATCGCCGTCATCCTCGTCTGCATGACCCTGCTGGTCAACGCCGGCCTTAAACGTATTTCCTCGAGCCGGAGCTCCGTATGAAAGAAAGCCTGTTTTCACGTGCCGTTTTATGGCTGGTGTTTTTGTTCCTGCTGGGGCCTTTCGCCATCGTCGTGCTGGCGGGCTTTTCCGGCGGCGAAACCCTGGCGTTCCCGCCCGAGTCCTATTCGCTGCGCTGGATCCTCGAAGTGTGGGCGGCGCCCGAGTTCCGCCGCGCCTTCCAGACCAGCCTGGAAATCGGCCTGATCGCCACCGTCATCGCGCTGTTGCTGGGCATTCCCGTCGCGTATGCGTTTTCGCGCATGCCGCCGCCAGGCATCGGCGCCATCCGCCAGATCCTGACGTCGCCGCTGATCATTCCCGCCATCCTGGTCGGCCTGGGCTTGCTGCACCACCTGGTCCTGACCATCAATGCGCCCGTGTATGTGGGCCTGTTGATCGGCCACATCGCGCTGTTGATTCCGTACTCGGTGCGCGTGGTGTACGCCAGCCTGGTGAATTTGCGCGTGGATATCGAGGATGCCGCCATCACCCTGGGCGCGTCGCGTCTGCGCGCGTTCTTCATGATCGTGCTGCCGAATATCCGCAACGCCGTGATCGCCGCCTTCTTCCTCGCCTTCGTCACCTCGTTCAATCAGGTGCCCGTCTCGCTGTTCCTGACGGGGCCGGGCATCAGCACTTTGCCGATCGAGATGCTGGGGCATATGGAAAACAGTTTCGATCCATCGATCGCTGCCCTGTCGACCTTGCTGGTCTTGTTCACCATGGCCTTCGTGATGGTGACCGAGAAGGTGCTGGGCATTTCTAAATACATGTAAGAGGCAACATACGATGAGTTATCTGGAACTGCACAAGCTGAACCTCGGCTACGCCAAGAACACGACGTCCGTGAAAGACCTGGACCTGCACGTCGAGCAGGGCGAATTGATTTCCCTGCTGGGCCCCAGCGGCTGCGGCAAGACCACCACCATGCGCGCCATCGCCGGCCTGATGCCGCTGCAGTCGGGCCGCATCGTGCTCGATGGCCGCGAAATCGGCAAGCTGGCGCCGAACAAGCGCAATATCGGCATGGTGTTCCAGTCGTACGCGCTGTTCCCGCACCTGAACGTGTACGACAACATCGCTTTCGGCTTGCGCCTGCGCAAGGTCGCGCCAGCCCTGCTGAAAACGAAAGTGGAAGCCGTGATCGCCGCCGTGGGACTGACCGGTTTTGAAACCCGTTTGCCGGCGCAGATGTCGGGTGGCCAGCAACAGCGCGTGGCGCTGGCGCGCGCCATCGTCGTCGAGCCGGCCCTGCTGCTGCTGGACGAGCCGTTGTCGAACCTGGACGCCAAGCTGCGCGTGCAGATGCGTGCCGAATTGCGCCGCATCCAGCGCGAACTGGGCATCACCATGTTGTACGTGACGCACGACCAGGAAGAGGCGCTGGCGCTATCCGACCGCATCGTCGTCATGAACGGCGGTCGCATCGAGCAATTGGCCGCGCCGGAAGCCGTCTTCAATACGCCGTCGACGCGTTTTGTCGCCAATTTCATGGGCTTTGAAAACCTGTTCGACTACCGCGATGGCGCGCTGCACCACGCGGGTGCCAGCCTGCCGTACACATCGCCCGTCGCTGCCGGCACCACGGTGCTGGGCTGGCGGCCGGACAAGGTGCGCGTCTGCGCCGCCGACGACGCGGCAGGACAGTATCCTGGCACCGTGCTGGCACGGGGCTTCCTCGGCGACACCGTCGAATACCTGCTGCAAACGCCGCTGGGCCAGGTCAAGGGTATTTGCGCAGCCGGTGGCGCCGCCTGGCGCGAAGGCACGGCCGTGTCCTTCGTACTGCCGTCCGACAGCGCCCTGTGGCTAGGCGCGTGATTTCTTAATGGAAAGCATCATGACCCAAGCCTTGAAAAAAATCTGGCTCGATACCGATCCCGGTTTCGACGACTGGCTGACGATGCTGCTCTTGGGCAGCAATCCCGATATCGAGTGGCTGGGCGTGAGCGTGGTGGCGGGCAATGCGCCCGTCGATATCACCTACGACAATGCCTTGCGCATCAAGGCCCATGATGGCTTGACGGTGCCCATTTATCGGGGCTGCGAAAAACCGCTGGCCGGCGTCATCGAGACGGCGCAGCGCATCCTCGGCGACAGCGGCATGCCGACAACAGGCGAGATCCTGCCGCCTGGCGCCGCCAGCGACGCTACCGGCCACGCCGTCGATGCGCTGATCGCGGCCGTGCGCGCCCACCCTGGCCAGATCACCATCATGGCGATTGCGCCGATGACCAACCTGGCGACCGCACTGACCCGGGCCCCCGACATCGCCGGCAAGATCGTTGAAATCATCCTGATGGGCGGCTCCACCGACCAGGGCAATCATACGGCGGCGGCCGAATTCAATATCTATGCGGACCCGGAAGCGGCCGCCCAGGTCTTCAAGTCCGGCATCCCGCTGCGCATGTTCGGCTTGAACCTGTGCCGCCAGCTGCTGGTGACGAATGCGGAAGTGCAGCGCCTGCGCGCCATCGGCACGCCGCGCGCGCAGCGTCTGGCCGGCTACCTGGAAGCGTATGTGCGTATCCGCAGTACCGACGGTTCCGTGCCCATGCCCATGTACGACCCGGTGGTGGCCCTGTACCTGGAAGCGCCGCGGCTGTTCCAGTTCCAGAGCGCCCACGTGGCCATCGAATTGACGGGCGAACTGACGCGCGGCATGACGGTGTGCGAGTTCCGCGTGCCGCGCCGCGCCGCCATCAACACGCAGGTGGCGATGCTGGCCGATGGCCCGGCCGCCATCGAGTGCCTGATGCGCCGCCTGGCCGCCATTCTCGTCTGACCCACTTCACTACGAAACGAGCTTCATGTCTAATTCCCCCCTGAGCATCGAACAGTTTTTACGCGCCATGCCGAAGGTGGAGCTGCATTGCCACCTGTTTGGCACGGTGCGCCAGGCTACTTTCCGTGCGCTGGCCGCGAAGGCGGGCAATGTCGTCACCGCCGAGGAAATCGATGCGTTCTATACGCGCGGCGACAAGCCCGTTGGCGTGCTGCGCGTGCTGCGCGCACTTGACGCGCACCTGATCGTCTCGCCGACTGACCTGTATTGTCTCGCCTACGAATACCTGGAAGACGTGCATGGCCACGGCGTGCGCTATGCGGAGTTTTTCTGGAATCCGACTGGCACCGTGCGCGTGTCGGGCATCCGCTATGACGCGGCGCAAGACGCCATCGTCGCCGCCATCCGCGACGCGCAGCGCGATTTTGGCGTGATCGGCCGTTTGATCCCCAGCATCGACCGCGAAGCCGCTCCCGCAGAAGCCGTGCAGATGGTGCAATGGATGAAGGCGCACCGCGCGCCGGAAGTGATCGGCATCGGCATCGACTACCGCGAAAACGACCGTCCGCCGGAGCTATTCATCGAAGCCTACCGCGCCGCGCGCGAGGCAGGCTTCAAATGCACGGCGCACGCGGGCGAATTCGGCATGCCGTGGATGAACGTGGAGACGGCCATCGAGCAACTGCAGGTGGACCGCGTCGACCATGGCTACACGATTGTCGACAATCCTCAACTGGCGCAGCGCTGCGTCGAGCGGGGACTGGTGTTTACCGTGGTGCCGACCAATTCGTATTATCTGCGCACGCTGACGCCTGAACGCTGGGCCCTCGATCACCCGATCCGCGCCATGGCCAAGCTGGGCTTGAAACTGCATCCGAACACGGACGACCCGACCCTGCACCACGTGACGCCGACTGGCGCCTGGATGATGATGCGCGAATTCGGCTTTGGCCTCGATGACATGCGCGGCTTCATGCTGAATGGTCTGGACGCGGCCTGGATAGCTGAGTCCACGCGGCGCGACTGGCGCGCGCAATTTGCGCGTGAATTCGACGCCTTGCGGGCAAGAGTCGTCGAGTAAATCAGGCCGACGCCGGTGGCGGTGCCAGCAGCGAGGGAAACGCCCGCTGCGGACACGCCTGCCGCTCGCACACCTTGCAGCCCGTGCCGATGGGCGTGGCGCTGGAAGGGTCGTGCAAATCGAGTCCCTTCGAGTAAATCAGCCGGTGCGCCTGCGAGATGTCGCAGCCCAGCGCCACGGCAAAGGTTTTGCCTGGCGCGCGGAATCCTGGCGAGGCCGTGCTGACCTGGCGCGCGATCCACAGATAGGTGCAGCCGTCGGGCATGCTGGCCACTTGCGTGAGCACCTGGCCCGGATGACTGAAGGCGTCATACACGATCCACAGGGGGCAGGTGCCGCCCACCCTTGAAAAGTGAAAGTCCGTGGCCGATTGGCGCTTCGACACATTGCCCGCGCGGTCGACGCGTACAAAGAAAAATGGCAAACCCGCCGCATCGGGGCGCTGCATGGTGCTCAGGCGGTGGCACACGGCTTCGAAACCCACGCCGAACTGGTGCGCCAGGCGCTCGATATCGTAGGCGCGCGTTTCCGCCGCCTGCAGGAAGCGTTGATACGGCATCAACAGGGCGCCGGCAAAATAGTTGGAAAACGCCAGGCGCGCGCTCGTTTGTGCGGCCGCGCCGGAGAATCCCGCCGCCAGCACCAGCGCATCGATCAGGTCGCTGTGCTCGAGCAGGCTGATTTGCGCCGCCATCTGGAAGGCGCGCTGGCCGCCCGTCAAGGTGTCGGGCAGCCACAATATGTGTTGCTGGGCGTCAAAGCGGTGCTTGCGCACCATGCCCGCGTCGCCATCGGACAGTTGCACCTGGATGCCGTGGCGCGCCAGCAAGCGGCTTTGCAACGCGTCGAGCGTGCGCAGGGCGGGATCGAATTCACCGGCCACGAGCTCTGCCGCCCGGTCCAGTTCATCGATATAGTTTTGCCGCCGGTTCAGGTATTCGCGCACTTCCTCGTCCGTGGAGGGCGCCGCCGAGCTGGCGCCGCGGCTGCCGTCATCGAGGCGCGCGGCCAACGTGTCAGCCCGTTCCGCCATCACCCGGTAACGCCGCTGCAGCAGCAGGATGGAACGGGCCAGTTCCGGCATGTTTTCCACCAGCATCTTGAGCTCGGCCATCGAGGTGGGCGGCGCGTCGGGCAATTCGCCGAACACGTCGCGCACGTCGGCCACCAGGCTGGCGCTGTCGTGTTCGGAAAAGATTTGCGGATCGACCCCTAACACCGTGCCGATGCGCAACAGAATCGGCACCGTCAGCGGGCGCTGGTTGCGCTCCATCTGGTTCAGATAGCTGGGCGAAATGCCCAGGGCCTTGGCCAGCGCCACCTGCGTCATGCGCCGTTCCTCGCGCAGCCGCTGCAGGCGCACGCCCATGAAAACCTTTGCCATCGCGTTTCCTCTTCCCCGCTTTGTGGAATCTGCAAATTTACAATATTTGCAGATTAACAGATTCAGCTTCGCATTATCTCGCATTTTCACGTCTTGTTTGCGGCGGGGGATGTGCGAATAATGCAAACAGACCTATCCATAAAACCAGGAGACACCGAGTGACCACGCAAAACGCTGCAGCTATCAATGTTCCGACCGTTCCCCTCTTGATCAATGGCGAGTGGCTTGAATCCCAAACCACCGTCTGGCGCGATGTCGTCAACCCCGCCACCCAGGAAGTACTGGCCAAGGTACCGTTCGCCACGCCGGACGAAGTCAATGCCGCCATCGCCTCGGCCCAGCGCGCCTTCAAGACCTGGCGCAAGACGCCGATCGGTGCCCGCGCGCGCATTTTCCTCAAACTCCAGCAGTTGATCCGCGAAAACATGGCCGACCTGGCCGCTACCCTGACGATGGAACAGGGCAAGACCCTGCTCGACGCGGAAGGCGACGTGTTCCGTGGCCTGGAAGTGGTCGAGCATGCCGCCAATATCGGTACCCTGCAGATGGGCGAATACGCGCAAAACGTGGCCGGTGGCGTCGATACCTACAGCGTGATGCAGCCGTTGGGCGTGTGCGCCGGCATCACTCCATTCAATTTTCCCGCCATGATCCCCTTATGGATGTTCCCGATGGCGATTGCCTGCGGCAATACGTTTGTGCTGAAACCATCGGAGCAAGATCCGCTGGTGACGGAAAAACTCGTGCGCCTGGCCTTGCAGGCAGGCATCCCGGCTGGCGTGCTGAACGTGATCCATGGCGGCGAAGACGTGGTCAACGCCCTGTGCGACCATCCGGACATCAAGGCGATTTCGTTTGTCGGCTCCAGCAAGGTGGGCACGCATGTGTACCAGCGCGCCAGCCTGAATGGCAAGCGCGCGCAATGCATGATGGGCGCCAAGAACCACGCTGTCGTCTTGCCGGACGCCAATAAAGAGCAGACCCTGAACCAGTTGCTGGGTGCCGGCTTCGGCGCCGCCGGCCAGCGCTGCATGGCCGCTTCCGTCGCCGTGCTGGTGGGCGAAGCGCGCGAGTGGCTGCCGGAACTGGCCGCCAAGGCGCAAACCTTGACGGTCGGCGCGGGCAAGGACAATCCGGACCTGGGCCCGGTCATCTCGTGCGCGGCGAAAGAGCGCGTCTTCAGCCTGGTCGCCAAGGGCATCGAGCAGGGTGCCGTGCTGACCCTCGATGGCCGCGATGTGAAGGTGGATGGCTATCCGAACGGCAACTTCGTCGGACCGACGATTCTGTCCGGCGTGAAACCCGGCATGGTCGTGTATGACCAGGAAATCTTTGGCCCCGTCTTGATCGTCGTCGAAGTCGATACCCTGGATGAAGCGATTGCCCTGGTGAACGCGAATCCGAACGGCAATGGCACGGCGCTGTTTACGCAAAGCGGCGCGGCCGCGCGCTATTTCCAGGAAGAAATCGACGTGGGCCAAGTTGGCATCAACGTGCCTATTCCCGTGCCCGTTCCCCTGTTCAGCTTTACGGGTTCGCGCGGCTCGAAACTGGGCGATCTGGGTCCGTTCGGCAAGCAAGTCGTGCTGTTCTACACGCAGACGCAAACCATCACCCAGCGCTGGTTCACGGACGCGGCGTCGGTGGGCAAGGTCAACACCACCATCAGCCTGAAATAAGGAGCTGCCATGGACTTTGAACTGAGCGACGAGCAGCGCGAGTTCCAGCAGGCGGCGCGCGCGTTTGCCGAAGGCGAACTGGCGCCGCACGCGGCGCATTGGGATGCGGAATCGATCTTCCCCGTGGAAACGATAGCCAAGGCGGGCGAGATGGGCTTTTGCGGCCTGTACACGCCACAGCGCTGGGGCGGCCTGGGCCTGTCGCGCCAGGATGCGGCCATCGTCTTCGAGGAGCTGGCCGGTGGCTGCACCTCGACCACGGCCTACATCACCATCCACAACATGGCCACCTGGATGCTGTCGCGCTGGGGGCAGGAAGCGCTGTGCGACGAGTGGGTGCCTGCCCTGGCCGCCGGCCAGAAGCTGGCCAGCTATTGCCTGACGGAACCGCAGTCTGGTTCCGACGCGGCGTCCCTGCGCACCAAAGCCGTCAGGGCTGGCGATTTCTACGTGCTGGACGGCACGAAAGCGTTTATCTCGGGCGCGGGCCAGACGGACATGCTGATCGTCATGGCGCGCACGGGCGGCGAGGGCGCGGCGGGCATTTCCGCGTTTGCCGTGCCGGCGAATTTGCCTGGCATCGTGTATGGCAAGAAAGAAGAAAAGATGGGCTGGAACAGCCAGCCCACGCGCATCATCAGTTTCGACCAGGTGAAAGTGCCTGCTGGCAATTTGCTGGGCGCGGAAGGCGAAGGCTTTGCCATCGCCATGAAGGGCATCGATGGCGGGCGCATCAATATCGCCGTGTGCTCGGTGGGCACGGCGCAGGCGGCCCTCACGCGCGCGCAGGCCTACATGAAGGAGCGCACGCAGTTCGGCCGCGAACTGGCGCAATTCCAGGCCTTGCAATTCAAGCTGGCCGACATGCTGACGGAACTGGTGGCGGCGCGCCAGATGGTGCGCCTGGCAGCCTGGAAACTGGACCAGGAAAGCCCGGACGCCACCGCATATTGCGCCATGGCCAAACGTTTCGCCACGGATGTGGGCTTCAATGTGGCCAACGATGCGCTGCAGCTGCACGGCGGCTATGGCTACATCCGCGAGTACCCGCTTGAGCGCCATGTGCGCGACACGCGCGTGCATCAAATCCTGGAAGGGACAAATGAAATCATGCGCCTGATCGTCGCGCGAGCGATTTTGAAAGACGGCGCCACGGAGACCTTACGATGAGCAAAGTGTATACCAACCTGTTGCTGGAACGCCGCGGCCATACGGCCCTGGTGACCCTCGACAACCCGCCCGCCCACACGTGGACCCTGGCCAGCCTGAACGCGCTGACGCAGCTGGTGGCCGACCTGAATGCCGACCCGGACGTGTATGCGCTGGTGATCACGGGCGGCGGCGCCAAGTTCTTCTCGGCGGGAGCCGATCTGAAAGTGTTTGCCGATGGCAACAAGGACACGGCTTTTGCCATGGCCGCCGCGTTTGGCGAGGCCTTCGAAGCGCTGTCCGCGTTTCGCGGCGTCAGCATCGCCGCCATCAATGGCTATGCCATGGGCGGCGGGCTCGAATGCGCGCTCGCTTGTGACATCCGTATTGCCGAGGAGCACGCGCAGATGGCTTTGCCGGAAGCGTCCGTCGGCTTGCTGCCGTGCGCGGGTGGCACGCAGCATTTGCCGTGGCTGGTGGGCGAAGGCTGGGCCAAGCGCATGATTTTGTGCGGCGAGCGCGTCGATGCGGCCAAGGCCCTGGCCATCGGCCTGGTCGAGGAAGTTGTGCCAACCGGCAAGGCCGCCGCCACGGCGCTGGCGCTGGCCGCCAAGGTGGCGCGCCAGAGCCCCAGCAGCGTGACGGCATGCAAGACCCTGATCCAGGGCGCGCGCAGCCATCCGCTGGTCAATTCCTTGCCCGATGAGCGCACCCTGTTCCTGGGGCTGTTCGATACGCAAGACCAGAAAGAGGGCGTGCAAGCGTTCCTGGAAAAACGTGCGGCGGAGTGGAAGAATGGTTGAGACCGTCAAGATAGAAGAGCGCGACTGCCCGGGCGGCATGAAGCTGGGCATCATCACCCTCGATGCGCCGAAATCCCTGCATGCCTTGACCCTGGAAATGATTCGCGCCATCGATGGCGCCCTCGTGCGCTGGGCCGCTGACAACGCCATCGCCTGCGTGGTGCTGCAGTCGTCGACCGACAAGGCATTCTGCGCCGGCGGCGACGTGCGCAGCCTGCGTGCGGCCGTGTCTGACCAGCCCGGTGTCGTGCCGAACCCGCAGGCGCTGGCCTTTTTTGCAGAGGAATACCGGCTCGACCACCGCATCCATACGTATGTGAAACCGCTGCTGGTGTGGGGCGGCGGCATCGTCATGGGTGGCGGCCTGGGCCTGATGGCGGGCGCCAGCCACCGCGTGGTGACGGAAAGCACGCGCATCGCCATGCCGGAAATCACCATAGGCTTGTTCCCCGACGTGGGTGGCAGCTGGTTCCTGGGCCGCATGCCGGGGCGCAGCGGCCTGTTCCTGGGTTTGACGGGCGCGCCGATGAACGCGGCCGATGCGCTGTTTGCTGGCCTGGGCGATTACTTCCTGCGCCAGGAAGAGCGTGCCATGCTGCTCGATGCGCTGGCGCTGGCGCAATGGCAGACCAGCGCGCCGGCGAATCACCAGCAACTGAATCGCTTGCTGCGCGGTTTCTCGGCCCCGGTGTCCATGCTGCCCGTGTCCGAAGTGCGCGCCAACTTTGACGCCATCGCTGCCTTGACGCAAGCGCCCACCTTGCCCGAAGTGGTGGCCGCCATAGCCGCCTATGATGGCGATTCGGCCTGGCTGCAAAAGGCTGCTCACTCACTGGACAAGGGCGCGCCCAGTTCGGCCGCCCTGGTGTGGGAAATGCGTGTACGCACGCGTCATCTGAGCCTGGCGCAAGTGTTTCAGCTGGAATTGATTGTTGCCGTGCAATGCTGTGCCCACGCAGACTTCAGCGAAGGCGTGCGCGCCTTGCTGATCGACAAGGACAACGCGCCGCAATGGCAGCCGGCCAGTCTGGCCGAGGTCAGCGACACGTATCTGGACGAGTATTTCACTGCGCCATGGGATAGCCATCCTTTGCGCGACCTACATTAAAAGAACAACAGGAGATTTTCACCATGCAACATATCGCTTTCATCGGCCTAGGCAACATGGGTGCGCCGATGGCCCGCAACCTGGTGGCCGCCGGCTTCCATGTGTCCGTGTTCGACCTGGCGCCAGCCGCCGTGGCTTCGCTGGTCGAAGCGGGCGCCACGGCGGCCGCATCGGCCAGCGCGGCCGTGCAGACGGCCGACGCCGTCATCACCATGTTGCCAGCCAACAAGCACGTGCAGGATCTGTACCTGGGCGCTGGTGGCGTGCTCGATTCGGCCAAGCCTGGCGCCCTGATCATCGATTGCAGCACCATCGCCGCCGACGTGGCGCGGCAGGTGGCGCAGGCAGCCAGCGAGCGGGGCTTTGCCATGCTCGATGCGCCCGTCTCGGGCGGCACGGCGGGCGCGGCGGCCGGCACCCTGACGTTCATCGTCGGCGGTAGCGTAGCGGCCTTGCAGCAGGCGCGGCCCCTGCTGGAAAAGATGGGCAAAAATATTTTCCATGCGGGCGAGGCGGGCGCCGGCCAGGTGGCGAAGATTTGCAACAACATGCTGCTGGGCATCTTGATGGCTGGGACGGCCGAGGCGCTGAACCTGGGCGTGGCGCATGGCCTGGACCCGAAAGTGTTGTCCGACATCATGGCCAAGAGTTCGGGCCGCAACTGGACCCTGGAAGTGTACAACCCGTGGCCCGGCGTCATGGACGGCACGCCCGCGTCGCGCAATTACACGGGCGGCTTCGGCACGGCGCTGATGCTGAAAGACCTGGGCCTGGCGCAGCAGTCGGCCTTGTCGGCAAACGCGCCCACGCCCCTGGGCGGCCTGGTGCGCCAGCTGTACCAGATGCATGCGCAAGCCGGTTATGCGCAGCAGGATTTCTCCAGCATCGTGCACATGCTGCAGCCTGGTTTGCAAACGCCTGCCGCCTGAGAAATTTTGGGCAAAAAAAAGCCCGCTGGTAAAAGCGGGCTAAATCCAATTCTTGGAAGAGTTGGAGGAGACAGATGCATTATGCTGCATCGCCACATATAACTCCAATTTATCTTTTGAATATCAACTATATATTTCTGTGATATCTCGTCCTGGCAGTCGCTGTCCGGCTGCCAGGTACAACTTACTTAGGTTGCAGCGGCTGCAGTGCAAGCGATCTGCACGGTGGTGATGTTGGCGCTGCCCATGGTGCCAGCGCCTGTGCCAGGCTGTACGACGCACAGCAGACCCTTCGGCTGGGTGGAGACGCTAACGTTATAGGTGGTGCCATCGGCGACAGGGAAGGCCATGACGAAGGTCTTGGCATCCTTGGCCACCGTGGTTGTTGTATTGCCGTTAATCAGCACCAAGCCGTCCACCGTCAGGCCGGAAATCGTGCCGCCCACGGTATAGCTGTTTTGCGAACAAGAAACAGCGGCGCTGATATTGATGTAATGGCCAGCCGAACCGGAACCACCAGCGATGCCGCAAGTCATGTGGGCAGGCTGGGTTTGCACGGTGATGTTGTAGTCGGTGCCATAGTCGATGCGCTTCTTGAAGGTAAACGAGGTCTGGCCGGCGTCAACCGGGAGGTTCTCCCCGCCGTTGGCCAGGACCAGGCCATTGTTGTTCAAGTTGCTGATCGTGCCGCTGACATCATACGAGGCCTTGCCGCCGCAAGCGGCCAGTCCCAGGGTCAGCAGCAGCGCGGCGAGTGGGCGCAAGCAGGATAACTTCATGTATTTCTCCAAAAAATAGGTGACGGATCGCAAGGATTACTGCGGCAGGCAGTCGAGTGTGGCCGCGGTGGTGGCGGCAGAGCCCATCGTGCCGACCGTATCGCTGCCGTCGGCACTCTTTGAACCCTGGAAGCGGCACTTCAGACCTGCTGGCTGAGTCAGTACGGCAATAGCGTATGGGGCACCGTCAGCTACCGCCGCGAATGTGTAGGAGTCGGTGTCAGCCAATGGGCTGGTGCCGTTGGGGCTCATCACCAGGCGCAAGCCGCCAGCGCTCAGGCCCGTGATCGTGCCGCGCAGCGGGTAGGTGTTGGTTGTGCAGCTGACATAGGCCGTGCTCACGGAATAGCTCGTTGCCTTGCCGCTGCCGTTGGTAATGCTGCAAACGGCACCCTTGGGCTGTTGCGCAATGGTGATATTGTAGCGGTCATCGGTCTTGATCAGCTTGGTGAACACAAAGTTGCTCTGGCCCGCAGGAACCTTCAAGCTTTCTCCGTCATTCAAGAGAATCAGGCCATCTTTTGCCAGATTGGAGACTTGACCACTCAGATACAGGTTGCCGCCGCTGCCGCCGCAAGCTGCCAGTGTGGCGGCGCAAGCCGCCGCCAGCATCGAGCGCAGGTACAAATTTTTCATACATTCTCCAAAACGAATTAGGTTGGGTAGCGCAACGCGGACGCTGGCGCCGCATTGGAATGGCGCCTATTTTAGTCTATCTGGCAAGCTGAATGACCTTGCCTTGTATCACCCTGTAACAATTTTTCGCCGGGAAGCGCTGGCCCGGCCCCATTTCACGGGGCGCAGCCATGCCGGCGGCGGCGATCGGTGCGACAATAGATGCAGCCTGCGCACTGTGACGCAGCATCCATTGTGAGTCCCATGTCCCTTGCCCCTGTCAAACCCGCCGTGCCGCCCAAGGCCATCCTGTTCGATCTCGACGATACCTTGTGGCCCATTGCGCCCGTGATTGCCGCCGCCGAAACCCTGTTGCACGACTGGCTGGCCACGCATGCGCCCAAGGTGGCGCAGCAGTTTTCCATCGAGGTGCTGCGCCAGCACCGTCTGGCCATGCTCAAGGAACAACCGCATTTCCATGGCAACCTGATCGAGTTGCGCCGCGCCGGCTTGCTGGCCGCCTTCGAGGCTGCTGGCGAGGATGCCGCCCTGGTCGACGGGGCCATCTTGCAATTCCTGGCTGCGCGCAACCGCGTCCAGCCGTATGACGACGTCTTGCCGGGTCTGGCCTGGATGGCGCAGCGCATGCTGGTCGGTTCCATCTCGAATGGCAATGCGGACCTTGAAATTATCGGCCTGGCGCAGCATTTCAAGGTATCGATAGCCGCCAGCGAGTTTGGCGTGGCCAAGCCCGACGCCAGCATCTTCCTGGCCGCTTGCGCCGCGCTGGACGTGGCGCCGCATGAAGCCGTGTATGTCGGCGACGATTTGTATTTCGACGTGACGGGAGCGCAGGGGGCGGGCATGCGTGCCGTCTGGATGAACCGCAAGGGCAGCGACGCGCACCTGGCCGCCGGCGTGCAGCCCGACGCCATCTGCGCCAACTTTGACGAGTTGCTGCTGTGGCTGCAGCAGCAACTGCAAGATTGAGCGCCGCTGGACGGGCGAACGTGCATAATAGGCGCTGTTGATGCACGTTCGGCCGCCTTCGTTGCCGCCTGCTTAATAATATGCTTGTTTAAAGAATATTTGCTTACCTAAAACACCATGCAACTCGATACACGTGCCCAAACACTGCTGAAAGCCCTGGTCGAGCGATATATCGCCGACGGCCTGCCGGTCGGTTCGCGCGCCTTGTCGAAAATTTCCGGCCTGGACCTGTCGCCGGCCACGATCCGCAACATCATGGCTGACCTGGAAGAGCTCGGTTATGTGTCCAGCCCCCATACCTCGGCCGGCCGCATACCCACGCCGCGTGGCTACCGCATCTTTGTCGACACCTTGCTGACCGTCCGGCATCTGGATGAGCATCTGGTGGAGTCGCGCATGCGCCTGCAGACGCCGCAGCCGCAGAAAACCATCGCCAACGCGGCGCAGATGCTGTCGTCGCTGTCGCAGTTTGCCGGCGTGGTGCTCAGTCCGCGCCGGGAATCCGTGTTCCAGCAAATTGAATTCCTGCGCCTGTCCGAAAAGCGCATCCTGCTCGTCATCGTTGCTCCGGGCGGCGACGTGCAGAACCGCCTGCTGCTGACGGAGGCCGACTACACGCCGGCGCAATTGGTGCAATCGGCCAATTACATCAACCAGAATTATGGCGGCCTGTCGTTCGATGCCGTGCGCGTGCGCCTGCAGGGCGAATTGCGCCAGTTGCGCGACGACATGGGCAGCCTGATGCAGGCGGCGGTGGAAGCGGGTAGCGAAGCGATGGCTGACCATAGCGATGACATGGTGATTTCCGGCGAGCGCAACTTGCTCAGCGTGAGCGATCTGTCATCGAATATGCATTCGCTGCGCCAGATGTTCGACATGTTCGAGCAAAAAACGGGCTTGATGCAGTTGCTCGACGTGTCGAGCAAGGCGACGGGCGTGCAGATTTTCATCGGCGGCGAGTCGAACCTGGTGCCGATGGATGAGATGAGCGTGGTGACGGCGCCGTATGAAGTCAACGGCAAGATCGTGGGAACGTTGGGAGTGATCGGACCGACGCGCATGGCTTACGAGCGTGTCATTCCGATCGTTGATATTACGGCTAAGTTACTGTCAAGCGCGCTCAGCCATCATTGATGCTGCTCAATGCTGCGCCAGCCGCCCCGTGGGAGCAGCCGGCAAGCATCACGCTGTTTTATGCGGGCAAGCTGTCTTGATGCAGTTGCCGTAGATGGCCAACGCGTGTTCGGCGATCTTGAAGCCGCGCTCTTCAGCCACTTTTTGCTGGCGGCTTTCGATCTCTTCGTCGAAGAATTCTTCGACCCGGCCACAGTCGAGGCACACCAGGTGATCGTGGTGGGAACCTTCGTTGAGTTCGAAAATTGCCTTGCCGGTTTCAAAATGGTTGCGGTTAAGCAAGCCTGCCTGTTCAAACTGCGTCAGGACACGGTAGACAGTTGCCAAACCGACATCCATATTGTCGGCCAGCAGAATTTTATAGACGTCTTCTGCTGTCAGGTGGCGTACCGGGCTACTCTGGAAGATATCGAGTATCTTCAGGCGTGGCAGGGTGGCTTTCAGGCCGCTTGCCTTGAGATCACTAGGATTGTTACTCATGTTTGTTGCTCGTATGTGGGTCAGGTGCTTTATCATATAGCGTTTTGTCGGGGAGTGCCAAAATATGCATTTTTTGGCGGGCCGGTCACTCCTGGCGTTTTGTTCATCCAATTGAGGTCATTTATGCGCGTAACACCGGCTGTATTGCCATCTCTCTGGCACCGTATTTCATTTCGAGCACCAGTCGTGGCAGGCATGGTCTGTGTCGCGCTGGCCATGTCCGGCTGCGCCAGCCGCGGCATCCTTGGCGAAAAGCCGGCAGCGAGCCAAAAAGAAGGCAAGGAAGTGGTCCCCGAACAGGGCGCACAAACCACCACCATTACGCCACTGCAAAAATTCATGTGGTTTTTCTCGCCGTATCGTCCTGACATTCAACAAGGCAACTTTGTCTCCGAAGAGATGCTGGCCCAGTTGAAAGTGGGCATGACGCGCGACCAGGTGCGCTTCGTCCTCGGCACCTCGCTGCTGACCGATATTTTCCATGCCGACCGCTGGGATTATCCATTCCGCCTGGCACGGGGCAGTGGCGAAACCACCAGCAGCCGCGTGGTCGTCTACTTCGGCAAGGATGGCAAGGTTGAACGTTTCGAAGGCGGCAACTTGCCGACGGAGAAAGAATACATTGACCGCATCGCCGGTCCGTCGCCGTTCGCCAAGGTCGCCAAGGCCGACGTGCCTGCCGCTGCCGTGCCATCGCCCGTGGCGCCGAGCGCCGTGCCCGTGCCGGCCGATGCTGCTCCTGCCATTCCTGTGAGCAAACCTGACGTTGCGCCGGCGCCTGCCGCCGAGCCTGCACCTGCTGCCGAACCCACCAAATAAGTTGTTGTAAGAGAATAAAATGACTGAACTGAAAATCGCCATCGCTGGCGCCAGTGGCCGCATGGGCCATATCCTGATCGAGGCCGTCAGCAATGCCCCCGACGCTGTGCTCGCTGGCGCGCTCGACCGCGTTGGCTCGCCGTCCGTCGGCCAGGATGCCGCCGCCTTCCTGGGCAAGCCTGCCGGCGTGCTGATCGAGTCAAGCCTGGCCGCCGGCCTGGCCGGCGCCGATTACCTGATCGACTTTACGCGTCCTGAAGGCACTTTGCAGCACCTGGCGTATTGCGCCGAGCACGGCATCAAGATGATCATCGGCACCACCGGTTTCGATGAAGCGGGCAAGGCGGCGATTGCCGCCGCCGCCGAAAAGACGGCCATCATGTTCGCGCCGAACATGAGCGTGGGCGTGAATGTCACCATGAAGTTGCTGGAACTGGCGGCGAAAAGCCTGTCCGAAGGTTACGACATTGAAATTATCGAAGCGCATCACCGCCACAAGGTCGACGCGCCATCGGGCACCGCCCTGCAAATGGGTGAAGTGGTCGCCGGCGCCCTGGGCCGCGATCTGAAGGAATGCGCCGTGTATGGCCGCGAAGGCGTGACGGGCGAACGCGATCCGTCGACCATCGGCTTTGCCACCATCCGCGGCGGCGATATCGTGGGCGACCATACGGTGCTGTTTGCCGGCATCGGCGAGCGCATCGAGATCAGCCATAAGTCGAGCAGTCGCGTGACCTATGCCCACGGCGCGCTGCGCGCTGCGCGTTTCCTGGCCGACAAGCCGACCGGCCTGTTCGACATGCAGGACGTGTTGTCGCTGAAGAACTGAGGAAGACCATGGCCACTGCCATCCTGAATGGAAAAGACATCACCGACGAAGCGAGCTTTCACGCGCAATGCGTGCAAGCCTTCGGTTTCCCCGCGTTTTACGGCAATAACATGGATGCCTGGGTCGATTGCCTCAGCTATCTGCGCGATGACGAAAACATGACGCAGTTCCGTTTGAAGCCGAACGAAGTGCTGGAGGTCGTCGTGCAAGACGCGGAAGCCATGAAGGCGCAGGCGCCGGACTTGCTGGAAGAAATCACGTTCTGTATCGCCGGCATCAATGAGCGCTATGAAGATTATGGCGAAAAGCCGGCGTTGAAATTGACGCTGAAGTAATTCCGGGGTCAGTCGCTTCGCGATCGGAATGCACCCCATTCGGGCGCATTCCCCCGTCGGGTCTGACCCCAGTTTTTCACACGACTTTGCGCTCGCGTAAACCAGTAATTTCCTCAGTACCTAATCCCAGCCACTGCCCCAACACCTCGTTCGTATGCTGCCCCAGCAACGGCGGTGGCAAGCGGTATTGCACCGGCGAGCCGGACAGGCGCACGGGATTGGCCACCAGTGCCACTGTGCCCGCTGTCGGATGCGGCATCTCCACTTTCAAGCCACGCGCGACCACTTGCGGGTCGGCAAAGACCTGGTCGATGCGGTTGACGGGACCGCACGGCACGGCTTGCGCCTCGAAAGCGCTGATCCATTCGGCTGTCGTGCGCATGACGGTGGCCTGGCGCAGCAGGGGAATCAGGATGGCCCGGTGCGCCACGCGCTGCGGATTGGTGGCGAAGCGTTCGTCCTGTGCCCATTCCGGATGGCCGACGATGGCGCAAAAGCGGGAAAATTGCCCGTCGTTGCCGATCGCCAAAATCATGTCGCCATCGGCGGTGGGAAAGTCTTGATATGGAACAATGTTCGGATGTGCATTGCCCATGCGCTGCGGCACCTTGCCGCCGCACAGGTAATTGGCTGCCTGGTTGCCCAGCGCCGCCACTTGCACGTCCAGCAGGGCCAGGTCGATATGCTGGCCCAGGCCCGAGCGCTCGCGTTCGGCCAGCGCCGCCTGCACGGCGATGGTGGCGTACAGGCCCGTCATGATGTCCGTTTGCGCCACGCCCACTTTTTGCGGCCCGGCACCCGGCTGGCCATCGGGCACGCCCGTAATGCTCATCAAGCCGCCCATACCCTGGATCAGGAAGTCATAGCCGGCGCGCGCCGCATATGGCCCGTCCTGGCCAAAGCCCGTGATGGAGCAGTAGACGAGGCGCGGGTTGAGTGCCAGCAAGCTGGCCGCGTCTAAGCCATATTGCTTCAAGCCGCCCAGCTTGAAATTTTCCAGCAAGACATCCGCTTCGGCCGCCAGCTGGCGCACCAGGGCTTGCCCTTCGGGCGCGGCCAGGTCGATGCACAGCGAGCGCTTGTTGCGGTTGGCGCACTGGAAGTAGGCGGCTTCGGCGGTATCGCGGCCGTCTTCATCTTTCAGATACGGCGGACCCCAGGAGCGCGTATCGTCGCCGCGGCCCGGCTGTTCAACCTTGACCACGTCGGCGCCCAGGTCGGCCAGCAATTGCCCGGCCCACGGGCCGGCCAGCACGCGCGACAGGTCCAGCACGCGCAAACCGGTCAGCGGCGCGGGCCGCAGGGTGGAGGCGAAGGTGGAAGCCACGGCGTCCATCAGTTGCTGAAGGCGGCGATGCCGGTGATGGCGCGGCCGATGATCAGCGCGTGCACATCGTGCGTGCCTTCATAGGTGTTGACTACTTCCAGGTTGACCAGGTGGCGGATCACGCCGAATTCGTCGGAAATGCCGTTGCCACCCATCATGTCGCGCGCCACGCGGGCAATATCGAGCGCTTTGCCGCAGCTGTTGCGTTTCATGATCGACGTGATTTCCACGGCAGGCGAACCCTCATCCTTCATGCGGCCCAGGCGCAAACAGCCTTGCAAGCCCATGGTGATTTCCGTCAGCATATCGGCCAGTTTCTTTTGCACCAGCTGGTTCGCAGCCAATGGGCGGCCGAATTGCTGGCGGTCCATCGTGTACTGGCGTGCCTTCAGGTAGCAGTCTTCCGCCGCGCCCAGTGCGCCCCAGGCGATACCGTAGCGGGCGCTGTTCAGGCAAGTGAACGGGCCTTTCAAGCCGCGCACGTCGGGGAAGGCGTTTTCTTCCGGGCAAAACACTTCATCCATGACGATTTCGCCGGTGATGCTGGTGCGCAAGCCGACCTTGCCATGGATTTCCGGCGCCGACAGGCCTTTCCAGCCTTTTTCCAGCACGAAACCCCGGATCGCGCCTTCATCGTCCTTGGCCCAGACGACGAACACGTCGGCGATGGGGCTGTTGGTGATCCACATCTTGGCGCCGGACAGGCTATAACCACCCGGGACCTTGCGCGCGCGCGTGACCATGCTGCCAGGATCGGAGCCGTGGTTCGGTTCCGTCAGGCCGAAGCAGCCGATGAATTCGCCCGTTGCCAGTTTCGGCAGGTATTTCTGTTTGGTTTCCTCGTTGCCGAAGGCATTGATCGGCACCATCACCAGGGACGATTGCACGCTCATCATGGAGCGGTAGCCCGAATCGACGCGCTCGACTTCGCGCGCGGCCAGGCCGTAGCAGACGTAGTTCAGTCCGGCGCCGCCGTATTCTTCGGGAATGGTGGTGCCCAGCAAGCCCAGCTCACCCATTTCGCGGAAGATGGCGGCATCCGTGCGGCCATGGCGGAATGATTCGAGCACGCGCGGCACCAGGCTGCCCTGGCAATAGTCGCGGGCCGCTTCCAGCACGGCGCGTTCGTCGCCCGTCAATTGCTCTTCCAGCAGCAGGGGGGAATTCCAGTCGAATACGGTTTTGCTCATCACAGGCCTCGCAGGTGAGCGCCGGTGATCGGCGCAAGATTGAATATGACTCATGGTAGGTTTTTGCCTAGCCTTGCGCAAACGATTTTTTCGCACCCAGACATGCGTGTTATGCATATCTTGCGGCATACTGGGGTCTTTCACCGGCCGGGAAGCCCCATGTCACGCAAAATTCCAATGCTGCAAGCTTTAAATTGTTTCGAGGCGGCTGCGCGCCACCAGAGCTACACACATGCGGCACGCGAACTGTCGCTGACGCAAAGCGCCGTGTCGCGCCAGATATCGTCTTTGGAAACTTTTCTCGGTGTGCAACTGTTCCAGCGCACGCGCCATGGCGTACTGCTGACCAGCGCCGGTGCTGCGTATGCGCGCCAGATCGCGGCGCGCCTCGATGGCCTGGAGCGCGACACGCTCGACACTATGGCGCGTCAGGGCGGCGGTGGCGCCCTGCAGCTCGCGTCCGTGCCCACGTTTGCCACGCGCTGGCTGATGCCACGTCTGTCCTCGCTGGCGGGACAGCACCCCGACATCGTCGTGCATATCGACGCCTACACGAAACCGTTCATGTTTGCCGATACGGAATACGACGGCGCCCTGTATGCGGGCACGCCCGAGCAATTGGCACGCTGGCCCGGCACGCGCGCTACCTTGCTCATGCATGAAGAAATCGTGCCCGTCGCCAGTCCGCGCCTGCTGGCGGCGCGCAGCCAGTGGCAGCCGCAGGACTTGCTGGAACTGACCTTGTTACAACAAAGTACGCGTCCGGGCGCGTGGCGCCAATGGTTTGATGCCATGCAGGTCGAGGGAGAAGGGCGCGATGGCGCGCACTACGGCGCCCGCTACGAACTGTTTTCCATGCTGGCCATGGCGGCCGTGCAAGGACAAGGCGCGGTCTTGCTGCCGCGCATGCTGGTCGAAGCGGAACTGGCGCGTGGCGAACTGCGCATCGTATGCGAGCGCCCACTACGCGGCCAGCGCGCGTATTACCTGATCACGCCCGAAACGGCGCATGAAAAGACGGCCTTGCAGCAATTCCGGCTGTGGCTGCAAGGCGAGGCCGCCGCTTAAGGCAACTTAACGTACCTTGGCCGTATCGAAATGGGGATTGTCGATGAGGCCAATCTGGTTGCCAAACGGGTCGAGCAATTCCACCGTGCGGATGCCATCGCCCACGTCCGTGATCGGGTGGTGCAGGGTGCCGCCCAGCGCGATGACGCGCTCGACTTCCTGCTCAATGCCGTCCACGCCCCAGTAGGTCACGCTGCCTTGCGTGCCTGGCTCGCCGCCCGGCAGCAGTCCAAGCTCGAAGCCGCCGATGGCAAAACCCACATAAAACGGCTGGTCGAAATACGGTGTGGTGCCGAATACCTGGCTGTACCAGGCCTTGGCCTTGTCCAGGTCGGGGACGGGATAGGTGACGGTGCGCAAGCCCTTGATCATGTTCTGCTCCTGTTGGTTGAAATAGTCGGCGAAATACCTGCTGCCATCATGCCAGCGGAAAAACTGGCATCCTGCTGGTCCTGGCACAGGCTGTCGATGTAATGGTCCGGCACGTCCAGACGCAATCCAGCCAGGGCCGCAGGGCGGGAATGGGCATATATTCCTGGTAGACGATCATGGCCGGACTTGAAGTAAAGAACAAGATTGCGTTTATATTACATAGCATATTACACAGCATAATTGCGCGTCGGCCGAAAAATGCCAGCCAGGGCGGCCAGCGCGCCGCGCTATCGGGTGGCGACAACCAGTATAATGCTCGGTTCATATCCACTTTTGGCCGCACATCATGCAAGATAAATATAGTCCCGCCGACGTCGAACAAGCCGCCCAATCGCACTGGAAGGCGATCGACGCCTATAAAGCCGTCGAACACGACCCGCGTTTCCCAAAAGGCAAGTATTTTGCCTGCTCGATGCTGCCTTACCCTTCGGGCAAGCTGCACATGGGTCACGTGCGCAACTATACGATCAATGACGTGATGTACCGCTACCTGCGCATGAACGGCTACAACGTGCTCATGCCGATGGGCTGGGATGCGTTCGGCATGCCGGCGGAAAACGCGGCCATGGCCAATAACGTGCCGCCCGCGCAATGGACGTATTCGAACATCGCCCACATGAAGCAGCAGATGGAATCGATGGGCCTGGCCATCGACTGGTCGCGCGAAATGACCGCCTGCAAGCCCGAATATTACAAATGGAACCAGTGGATGTTCCTGAAGATGCTGGAAAAAGGCATCATCTACAAGAAGACCGGTACCGTGAACTGGGACCCGATCGACCAGACCGTGCTGGCCAACGAGCAAGTCGTCGATGGCCGCGGCTGGCGTTCGGGCGCGCTGATCGAAAAGCGCGAAATCCCCATGTACTACGCGCGCATCACCGACTACGCGGAGGAATTGCTGGCTTACGTAGATGACAAACTGCCGGGCTGGCCCGAGCGCGTGCGCACCATGCAGACCAACTGGATCGGCAAGTCGACGGGCGTGCGCTTCGCCTTCCCGCATGAAATCAAGGACGCGAATGGCGCCCTGATCGGTGACGGCAAGCTGTATGTGTTTACCACCCGTCCGGACACCGTCATGGGCGTGACCTTCTGCGCCGTGGCCGCCGAGCACCCGCTGGCCATCCACGCCGCGCAAAGCAATCCTGCACTGGCCGCCTTCAATGCCGAGTGCAAGCTCGGTTCCGTCATCGAAGCGGACATGGCGACGATGGAGAAGAAGGGCATGCCGACCGGCCTGTTCGTTACTCATCCGTTGACGGGCGCGCAAGTCGAAGTATGGGTCGGCAACTACGTCTTGATCACCTACGGCGATGGTGCCGTGATGGGCGTGCCGGCGCACGACGAACGCGATTTTGGCTTTGCCAAGAAATACAATCTGCCGATCAAGCAAGTCATCGACGTCAAGGGCCAGGAATTTTCGACCGATGCGTGGCAGGAATCGTATGGCAGCAAGGATGGCGTTTGTGTCGCCTCCGGCAAATATGACGGCCTGCATTTCGCTTCCGCCGTCGATGCGGTGGCCGCCGACCTGGCCGAGCTGGGCCTGGGCGAAAAGAAAACCACGTTCCGCCTGCGCGACTGGGGCATTTCGCGCCAGCGCTACTGGGGCACGCCGATCCCGATGATCCATTGCGCCGACTGCGGCGTGGTGCCTGTGCCGGAAAAAGACTTGCCGGTGGTACTGCCGGAAGACTGCGTGCCGGATGGCACGGGCAACCCGCTGAACAAATACGAAGCGTTCCTGCAATGCGACTGCCCGCAGTGCGGCAAGCCGGCGCGCCGCGAGACGGACACCATGGATACCTTCGTCGATTCGTCGTGGTACTACATGCGCTATACCTCGCCAGGCTCGAACGACGCCATGGTCGACGCGCGCAATGATTACTGGATGCCGATGGACCAGTACATCGGCGGCATCGAACACGCCGTCATGCACTTGTTGTACGCCCGCTTCTGGACCAAGATCATGCGCGACTTCGGCCTGGTCAAGTTCGACGAGCCTTTTGTGAACCTGCTGACGCAAGGCATGGTGCTCAACGAAACCTACTTCCGCAAGGATGCCGTGGGCAAGACCACCTGGTTCAACCCGGACGACGTGCGTCTGTCCCTGGATGACAAGGGCCGTCCGCAAAGCGCCGTCCTGGTGGCCGACGGCCAGCCGGTGGAAATCGGCGGCACGGAAAAAATGTCGAAGTCGAAGAACAACGGCATCGACCCGCAAGCGCAGATCGAACAGTACGGCGCCGACACGGCCCGTTTGTTCACCATGTTCGCCTCGCCGCCGGAACAGACGCTGGAATGGTCGGGCAGCGGCGTCGAAGGCGCAAACCGCTTCCTGCGCCGCGTGTGGAACTTTGGCTACGCCCAGTCGGCGACGATTCAAGCCGCACTGGCTGGTGGCGCCGCACCGGCCACGGGCGACGCGCAGAAAAACCTGCGCCGCGAATTGCACAAGCTGCTGCAGCAAGCCGATTATGACTTGAAGCGCATCCAGTACAACACCGTGGTATCGGCTTGCATGAAGATGCTCAATACGCTGGAATCGGCCAAGTTAGACGATAGCGCGCAGTCGAAAGCTCTGATCGCGGAAGGTTTTTCCATCTTCCTGCGCCTGCTCAATCCCGTCGCGCCGCACATCACCCACGTGCTGTGGCAGGAACTGGGCTACGCCGGCGCGCATGGCGATCTGCTCAACGCGCCGTGGCCGCAAGTCGACCCGCAAGCGCTGGAACAGTCCGAGATCGAGATGATGATCCAGGTGAACGGCAAGCTGCGCGGCTCGATCACGGTGTCCAAGGATGCGGACAAGGCCAGCATCGAAGCGGCCGCGCTGGCGTGCGAAAGTGTGCAAAAGTACGTCGAGACCACGCCGAAGAAGATCATCGTCGTGCCAGGCAAGTTAATCAGCATCGTGGTGTAATCATGACGACTTCCTCTCAAGTATCGCTGTTGGGCCGCCGTGCTGTGCTGGCTTTGGGCCTGACTGTCCTGTTGTCAGCCTGCGGCTTTCATTTGCGCGGTTCGAACGGCAGTTTCATGCTGCCGTTCGCGACGATGTACATCGGCTTGCCCGAGACATCGCCGCTGGCGATCGGCCTGAAGCGCTATATCCGCGCCATTGGCAGCACGGAGGTGGTGGGCACCAAGGATGGCGCCGACGCTGTCCTTGAGGTGCTCAACGACCCGGAGAGGAATCGTACCAAGACCATTTTGTCGCTGAACAAAAATGGCCGCGTACAAGAGTACCAGCTCGGCTATTCGATCAATTTCCGTGTCGTGGACAAGGCCGGCAATCAGTTGCTGGCACCGACGACCATCAGCCTGGTGCGTCCGATCACCTTCGATGAATCGCAGGTGCTGGCCAAGGAAACCGAGGAAGCGGCGCTGTATCGCGACATGCGCAACGACCTGGTGCAACAGATCATGCGTCGCCTGGCCGCCATCAAGCCGGTGCTGCCGGCCATGTCGGTGGCGCCAGTGGCGCCCGTGACACCGGTCGCGCCGGCCACCCCGCAGCAGTAACGGGGACGCCATGCAATTGCGGATAGACGCGCTCGATGGGCATGTGGCCAAGCCGCTGGCGCAGCTGTATGTGATCACCAGCGACGAACATTTGCTGGCGCTGGAAGCGGCCGACAAGATCCGCCGCGCCGCGCGTGGGCAGGGTTATTCAGAGCGCGACGTGCTGACGGTTGAGCGCAGCTTCAAGTGGGGCGAACTGCTGGCGGCGAACCAGGAGCTGTCGCTGTTCGGCAATAAGAAACTGATCGAGCTGCGCATCCCCACCGGCAAGCCGGGCAAGGATGGCGGCGCGGCGCTGCAAAGCTATGCGAAAAACCTCAGTCCTGACAACCTGACCCTGATCACCTTGCCCAAGCTGGACTGGGCCACGCAGAAGGCGGCCTGGGTCGCGAGCCTGCAGCAGGCGGCCGTGTATATCGAGATTCCGAATGTGGAACGGGCGCAGCTGCCGGCCTGGATATCCCAGCGCCTGGCCGCGCAGGGACAGAGTGCCGAACGGGCCAGCATCGACTTCATCGCCGAACGGGTGGAGGGCAATTTGCTGGCGGCACACCAGGAAATCCAGAAACTGGGCTTGCTGCATGCGGCGGGCAAGCTGACGTATGAGCAAGTACAGGACGCGGTGCTGAACGTGGCCCGCTACGATGTCTTCAAGCTGTCCGAGGCCATGCTGGCCGGCGATCCGGCGCGCCTGGTGCGCATGCTCGAAGGCCTGAAAGGCGAGGGCGAGGCGCTGCCGCTGGTCTTGTGGGCCGTCTCCGAAGAAATCCGCACGCTGTTAAAATTGAAGGCGGGCATGGCACAAGGGCGCCCATTGGGCGCGCTGCTGAAGGAATACCGCATCTGGGGACCGCGCGAGCGGATGATGGAACCGGCCCTGCGGCGCATTTCGCTGCCCGTGCTGGAAGCGGCGCTGCAGCAGGCGGCGCAGGTGGACAAGATGATCAAGGGCTTGCGCGCCAAGGGCTACGCGGGCGACGCCTGGGATGCCATGCTGCAGCTGGGCCTGAAGATCGCCCGAGGTTAGTTTTTAACTATATGGATACGAGCATGGACATCACCGAATATATGCAGGACGTGGGGACGCGCGCGCGCGCCGCATCGCGTGCCATGGCGCGTGCCGACAGCGCCACGCGCAACCGCGCCTTGACCCTGATCGCCGCCGCCATCGTGCGCGACGCGGACCTGCTGCGCGCTGCCAACCAGCGCGACCTCGATGTGGCTGCCGCCGCCGGCCTGGCGCCGGCCATGCTGGACCGCCTGACCCTGTCCGACGCCGCCATTGCCACCATGGTCGAAGGCTTGACGCAGATCGTCTCGCTGGCCGACCCGATCGGCGAGATATCGAACATGAAGTTCCGCCCGACGGGCATTCAGGTGGGCCAGATGCGCGTCCCGCTGGGCGTCATCGGCATTATTTATGAAGCGCGTCCGAACGTGACGGTGGACGCGGCCGGCCTGTGCATCAAGAGCGGTAACGCGACGATTTTGCGCGGCGGTTCGGAAGCCATCCATTGCAACCGCGCGCTGGCCAGGCTGGTGGCGGAGGGCTTGCTGGGAGCAGGCCTTCCGGCCGATGCCGTGCAGGTCATCGATACCACCGACCGCGCCGCCGTCGGTGCCCTGATCACCATGCCGCAATACGTGGACGTCATCGTGCCGCGCGGCGGCAAGGGATTGATCGCGCGCCTGATGGAAGAAGCTACCGTACCGATGATCAAGCACCTCGATGGCATCTGCCACGTCTATATCGATGCCAAGGCCGATATCAGGAAGGCGATCGATATCGGCTTCAATGCGAAGTGTCATCGCTACGGCACCTGCAACACCATGGAAACCCTGCTGGTGTCGCGCGCCATCGCCACTACCGTGCTGCCGCAGCTGGCCGAACTGTACCTGACCAAGCAGGTGGAACTGCGCGCCGATCCTGAAAGCCATGCGATCCTGGCCGCCGCTGCGTATCCGCACCTGGTGCCCGCCACCGAGGAAGACTGGTCCACCGAATACCTGGCGGCCATCCTGTCGGTGAAGGTGGTCGACGGCATCGACGAAGCGATGGACCACATCAACCAGTATTCGTCCAAGCACACGGAGTCCATCATCACGGAAGACTACAGCGATGCGCTGCGCTTCCTGCGCGAAGTCGATTCCGCCTCGGTGATGGTGAACGCATCGACGCGTTTTGCCGATGGTTTTGAATATGGCCTGGGCGCCGAGATCGGCATCTCGAACGACAAGCTGCACGCGCGTGGCCCGGTGGGACTGGAAGGCCTGACATCGCTCAAGTACGTGGTCTTTGGCCACGGTGAAGTCCGTAAATAGTCTCTTCGCGGGTTGCCCACAAGGCGGCCCGTGCTCTCGTTTCTCTCCATTTCTGACACTGGGAACCCCATGCTCTTTCTCTGGACCAAAGCCTTCCACATCATCTTCGTCATGTCCTGGTTTGCCGGCCTGTTTTATTTGCCGCGTATTTTCGTGAACCTGGCGATGGAGACGGAAACGGTGGCCACCGAGCGACTGTTGCTGATGGCGCGCAAGCTGTACCGCTTCATGTCCCTGCTGGCGTTGCCGGCGATGGTGCTGGGGCTGGCCTTGATGTGGATGCTGTACGGTGGGGGCGAAGGCCGCGTGAAGATGCCGGGCTGGATGCACGCCAAGCTGACGTTCGTGGTGCTGCTGCTCGGCTACCACCACGCCTGCGGTTCCATCCTGCGCAAGTTTGAAAAAGGCGTCAACAAGCGTAGCCACATCTGGTTCCGCTGGTTTAATGAAGTGCCGGTGGTGATGCTGCTGGTCGTCGTCGTGCTGGTCGTGGTCAAGCCTTTCTAAGGGAATCGAGATGAGTGCAAGCCAGAGCAAAGTCGTGCAGTATTTCTTCGCGCCCCACTCGCCATGGACCTACCTGGGACACGCGCGCCTGATGGCCATCGCCGCGAAGACGGGCGCACAGATTGATATTCGCCCCTTTGACCTGGGCAAGGTCTTCAGTGTCTCGGGCGGCCTGCCGCTGGCCAAGCGCGCACCGCAGCGCCAGGCCTATCGCCTGGCCGAACTGGCGCGCTGGTCGGCCTTCTTGCAAGTGCCACTGACCTTGCAGCCAAAGTTCTTCCCTGTGTCGCCGGAAGCATCGGCCAAGCTGATCATCGCCACGCGCCTGGCGCACGGCGTGGAGGCGTCGCTGAATCTGGCGCACGCCATCATGCGCGGCCTGTGGGCCGAAGAGCGCAATATCGGCGATGAAGAGACACTGGTGCAGATCGCGCTTGACGCCGGTTTCGATGGCCGCCAGTTGCTGAAAACGTCGGAAACGGCCAGCGTGCAGGCTGAATACGACGCCAATACGGAGGCGGCGACTGCCGCCAGCGTCTTCGGCTCGCCGTGGTACATCGTCGATGGCGAAGGATACTGGGGCCAGGACCGCCTCGATTTTGTCGAGCGGGCGCTGGCAGGGTAGTCAGGCAAAAGCAGTTTTTTAAATGTAGTATTTTTTAACGTAGTAAACAGCGCCTGTAATTTAGCGGGCGTTCAACACAATGGAATAAGGGTACACCAACCATGGCTTCATATTTTTGCCCATGCCCGCGCGGCATGGAAGCGGCGCTGGCCGAGGAACTGGGCGAGATCGCTCAGGATAGTTCGACCATGAAGGTCCACAACCAGGTTCCGGGCGGCGTACACTGCTCGGGCGACCTGCTCGATGCCTACCGCATCAACCTGCATTCGCGTATCGCTTCGCGCGTGCTGATGCGCATGGCGCATTCCGGCTACAAGACGGAAAACGACATTTATGATCTGACCCTGGCGCAAGCCTGGGAAGACTGGTTCGGCGTGCACCACACGATCCGTGTCGACGTCACGGCCGTGAAGTCGCCGCTGCGCAGCCTGGAATTTACCACCCTGAAGATCAAGGATGCGATCTGCGACCGCTTCCGCGACCAGTTCAACGAGCGTCCATCGGTCAACACCAAGACACCTGACATGCGCATCGTCGGCTTCCTCGACGCGAACACGTTTACCGTGTATCTCGACACCTCGGGCGAAGCGTTGTTCAAACGTGGCTGGCGCGAAGAGACGGGCGACGCGCCGCTGCGCGAAAACCTGGCTGCCGGCCTGCTGCGCGTGTCGGGCTGGAAGCCGGGCATGGTGCTGTTCGACCCGATGTGCGGTTCCGGCACCATCCTGGCCGAAGCGGCGCAGATGCTGCAAGGCATTCCACCGGGCGCCTCGCGCCAGTTCGCCTTTGAAAACTTCCACGACTTCGATCCGGCGCCGTGGAATGCCATGAAAAACGCCATCAAGGTCAATCCGCTTCCAGCGGAACCGACTATTTTCGGCAGCGATATCTCGGGCGACATGGTCGCCATGACGCGCCATAATCTGCGTTGCGCCGGCGTGCGCTTCGACGTGCCCTTGAAACAGATCGAGGCGCAGGAAGTCAAGCCGCCAAGCGACATGCCGGGCATCATGCTGACCAACCCGCCGTACGGCGAGCGTATCGGCGTGCGCGGCGACAGCACCATCCCGGAAGATGAATTGTCGACGTCCTTCTACTCGGCCATGGGCACGACCCTGAAGCAGCGCTTCGCCGGCTGGACCGTATTTCTCTTCACGGCTGACCTGGGCCTGCCCAAGCTGCTGCGCCTGAAAGAAGCGCGCAAGACGCCATTCTTCAATGGTGCGCTGGAATGCCGTTTGTTCCGCTTTGATATGGTCGCAGGCTACAACCGTCGTGAAGAAGCCAAACCAAAAAACATCTGATTAAACCTACTGCGCGTTGCCACTTGCGGCTTGCGATGCTCACCGTACTTTTGTACGGTTGCGCTTCTCGGCCGCAATTGGCGGCCGCTCGCTACGGTTTTCTCAGATATTTTGGCAGCTGAGAAAGCCGGATGTGTCACCCTGGATCCGCCATGTTTCCCACCCCTCCGGCCAACGTGCCGCCCGACCCGGTTACGCCCGTTCCGCCTCCCACCCCGAGCCACATGGCGCCGCTGAGCCGCGGTGCGCTGGCCATGATGCTGGCCGGGCTGTCGATGCTGGGGCCTCTGTCGATCGACACCTATCTGCCCGCCTTTGGCGCGATCCAGGGTTCGCTGCAAGCGTCGCCGCTGGAAGTGCAGCAGTCGCTGACGTTCTACATGCTGGCCTTTGCCGGCATGGTGCTGTGGCATGGCGCGATCTCGGACACCTTTGGCCGGCGCAACGTGGTGCTGGTATCGCTGCTGATGTTTGCCATCGGCTCGCTCGGCTGCGCTTCGGCGCACACGGTGCATTATTTATGGTTCTTCCGCATCCTGCAGGGCGTCTCGGCCGGCGCCGGCGTGGTGATCAGCCGCGCCATCATCCGCGACCTGTATGCCGATGCGGCGGCGGCGCGTTTGCTGTCGCTGGTGACGATGATCTTTTCCATCGCCCCGGCCGTGGCGCCGATTCTGGGTGGCTGGATCGTCATCTGGTTCGACTGGCGCTCGATTTTCCTGTTCCTCGCCTTTTACACGGTGATCCTGCTGGCCTTCTGCTACTGGCGCTTGCCTGAAACCTTGCCGATGGAAAAACGCCAGCCCTTCAATCCCCGTTTCCTGGCATCGAGCTATGGCCAGATCCTGCGCTCGCCCCTGTTCCACATCAAGGCCGGCATCGTCGCCCTCAATTTCGCGGGCCTGTTCCTGTTCATCACGGCTGCGCCGGAAATGCTGCCCAAGCAGCTGCACCTGGGACCCTCGCAGTTCGGCTGGCTGTTCATCCCGTGCGTGAGCGGCATTTTCATGGGAGCCCTGGCGGCCAACCGCATCGCCGGCAAGGTGACGTTCGCGCGCCAGATCGGCATCGGCTTCGCCTTCCTGCTGTGCGCTGCCAGCGTCAACGTCGTGTATCACCTGTTCCTGCCGCCATCCTTGCCCTGGTCGGTGCTGCCCCTGTTTTTCTACACCTTCGGCATGTCGCTGGTGGGGCCGGGCGCGACTCTGCTGGCGCTGGATCTGTTCCCGCATATCCGCGGCACTGTCGCCTCGTGCCAGTCGTTCGCCAGCACCTTGCTCGGTGCCGTGGTGGCCGGCGTGATCTCGCCGCTGCTGTCCGGTTCCGTGCTGTGGCTGGCGTCGGGCCAGCTGGCGTTTACGGGCCTGGCGCTGGTTCTGTGGCTGATATCGCGGCGCTTTCGCCACCGTTTGCTGGGTTCCTTCAGGGCATAAGTTTCCATGGCAGAACGCTGGGTTTAATTCAACTTAATTTTCTATATTGCAAGTAATCTCCAGCGCTTATGATAAGATGACTTTTTTCCCGGCATCCTCTCAGGCAGTTTGTTTTTGGGTTACAGGAGTAGAGGATTCCTCTGACGTGGCCGCGCTTCGCTGCTGAGCGCTCATCCTTTTCGAACCGGCAATGCCTGATACGATGCATCAATCTGATCACGATATTCGCAATCGCCTGCTGATTGCCCGCCTGCCGGCCATGCCGCAGATTCTCATCAAGCTGATCGCCCACCTGCAGGCCGACGATGCCGGCATGCCGGAGCTGGCCGCCCTGATCGCCAAGGATGCGGGCATGACCAGCAAAATTCTCGGCGTGGCCAACAGCTCGGCATACCATCGCCTGGGCAAGGTCGTCAGCCTGGAACAGTCGCTCGTGTCGCTGGGCACGGACATGATCAAGACCCTGGTCATCAGCGAATCCGTCTTCCAGACCTTCAACAGCTTTCCCCATTCCGGCAGCACGGATTTGCGCGCCTTCTGGAAAAGCTCGCTGTCGGCCGCCGTCATGGCGCGCGCGCTGGCCAAGGCCATGGCCTATCCGCACGTTGAGGAAGCGTACCTGGCGGGATTGCTGCACAACGTGGGCCGCCTGGCTTTGCTGGCTACGGCGCCGAAGGAATACGCATTCAATTTCACGGCGCGCGACGATGCCGCCCTGTGTGCGGTGGAGCAGCGCACCTTGCAGATCACGCATGCCGAAGCGGGCGCCTGGCTGATCGAGCGCTGGCATCTCGATTCCTTCCTGGCCGACAGCGTGCTGTATCACCATGAGCCGCTGGCGCGCCTGGAGGCCAGCCATCCTTTGATCCGCATCGTGCGCCTGGCGCACCTGCTGTGCTGCCATGCCGACGATGCGGAATCGATTGCGCAGGCGGCGCAGCTATGCGCGCTGGAGGTGGAGGTACTGGAAGACCTGGCCGGAGGCGTTGCACGCCAGGTGGAGCAGGCCGCGCAACACCTGGGCATCGACCTGGCCGGCGCGGAAGATATCGCCACCCCGCCCGCATATGCTCCGCCATCCGTCGATCCGGTGCAGCAACGCCTGACCGACGAAGTGCGCAACATGGTGCTGGTATCCGAGGTGGGCCAGACCTTTGCCCGGCAGCAGGGCGAGAGCAAGCTGCTCGAAGCCATCACGCGCTCGGCGCGCATCCTGTTCGACTTTGACACCGCTGTCATCCTGCTGCAAAACCCGACCGGTCATGCGCTGGTGGGCGTAGCGGCGGGCGAACATCAGCAGCGCCTGGCCGGCTTCTCGATCCCGCTGGCCAAGGGCGGTCCGCTGGCCGCTTCGGCGCTGGAATTTAAGCAGGCGTTCTTGAAACGCGATATGCCGGCGCTGGGCATCGTCGAGGAGCAGTTATTCCGCATTCTCGGCACAGACAGCCTGGTCTGCATACCTTTGGCGTCGGGTCAGCGCAGCCTTGGGGTGCTGATCGGCGGCGTGGCGGCGTGGCAGATTGCCGCTTGCCAGAAGCGCGAGGGTTTCCTGCGTGCGTATGCCAACCAGGCTGCCACGGCGCTGGAAACGGCTATCAGTGCGCGCGGCCTGGCTCGGCGCCAGCTCGATCATGTGGCCGAGGAATACCGCGCCGCCTCGCGCCGCGTCGTGCATGAAGTGAATAATCCGCTGTCCATCATCAAGAACTATCTGAGCGTACTCGATCACAAGCTGGAGAAGCAGGAGCAGGTCAGCGGCGAGATGGCTATCCTGAACGAAGAAATCGACCGGGTCGGGCAGTTGATCGGCGGCCTGGCCGATTTGCAGCCGGTGGCGGTAAGTGGCGTCACCGATTGCGCGCGCGTGGTCGATGACGTACTGCGATTGTTCCGCGCCACCGACTTCCTGCCGCCGAAGATCGAGGTGGTCACGCGCATGCAGGACGCGCCATGCGAGGTGGAGGCCGATGCCGACATGCTCAAGCAAATCCTGCTCAACCTGCTGAAAAACGCCGTCGAAGCGCTGCCCGATGGCGGGCGCATCGAAGTGGCGAACCGGGGGCACGTCAACCGCGACCGTCGCCTGTATCTGGAATTGTGCGTCAGCGATAATGGCGCCGGCCTGGCGCCGGAAGTGCTGGCCAATCTGTTTTCCCCCGTGCGCAGCTGCAAGGAAGGAGCGCATCACGGCCTGGGCTTGTCCATCGTGCATGACCTGGTCACCCGCCTGCATGGCGTGATTGGCTGCCGCAGCAGCAAGTCCGGCACGTCGTTTGAAATTTTACTGCCCATTCCCGTGTCGACAACCGCTGCAGCCGCGCTGCCCGCACCCGGCAATATCGCCTTGTCTTCGTAACCTCCATGAACTCCTCCGCCATTCCATTTGACCTGGAAAACAGCCCGCGCATCCTGCTCGTCGATGACGAGCCCCGCCTGCTCGCCTCCCTCCACGAATTGCTGAAGGACCGCGGCTACCAGCTGTACACGGCCACCTGCGGCAGCGAGGCGCTGGCGCAGTTGTCGAAACTGCGCTTCGACCTGATCCTGCTCGATTTGCGCCTGCCCGACATGAGCGGCCATGAAATCATGGACCACATCAACCGGCGCGGCATCGAGGGCGACGTGATCGTCATGAGCGGCGACGTTGGCATCGAGGCTGCCATCGGCGCGCTGAAACGTGGCGCCTACGATTATCTGCGCAAGCCCTACAGCCGCGAGGAGCTGCTCAAGACAGTGGAGAACGCGCTGCAAAAGCGCAAGCTGGCGCTGGAGAACGAGCGCATCGCGCTGCAGCTGGAAAACTCGGAAAAGATGTACCGCTACCTGGTCGACAGCTCGCCCGACATCATCTACACCTTGAACCACGAAGGCCGCATCACCTTCATCAACGACAGGGTGCAGCAGTTGCTGGGCTTCAGCCGCGAAGAGCTGATCGGCAGTCATTACTCCATCCTCGTGCACGATGAAGACCAGGAGCGTGCGCGCTATGCCTTCAATGAGCGCCGCCTCGACGAGCGCGCCTCGCGCAATGTAGAACTGCGCCTGAAGTGCCATAGCGGCAGCGGCAGCGACCGTACCTTTAATAACACGCTGATGACGATTCCGCTCAATTCGATCGGCATGCACAGCCTCGATCACGACGCCAGGAAGCAGGAATACTTCGGCACCTATGGCGTGGCGCGTGACATTACCGACCGCAAGCGCGCCGAGGAAGTCATCTCCTACCAGGCTTACCACGACATCCTGACAGACCTGCCGAACCGCATGCTTTTCAAGGATCGCCTGGGGCTGGCCGTGATCCAGGCGCGGCGCAAGCTGACGGAACTGGCCGTGATGTTCATCGATCTCGATCGCTTCAAGCTGGTCAACGACACGCTGGGCCACGTGAAGGGCGACGAGTTGCTGCAGCAGGTGGCGCTGCGTCTGAAGGATTGTTTGCGCCGCGGCGATACGCTGGCGCGTCAGGGCGGTGATGAATTCACCATCGTGCTGCCGGAACTGCGCGACCGTCAGGATGCACGCCTGATCGCCGACAAATTCCTCGAATGCCTGCACCAGCCCTTCGACCTTGATGGTAACCAGGTGCATATTTCGGCCTCCATCGGTATCGCCATCTATCCGGGCGATGGCGATACCATCGACGAGTTGCTGCGCCATGCCGACATCGCCATGTACCAGGTCAAGGCGCTGGGCAAGAACGGCCACAGTTTTTATCACGAGTCCATGCTCGATGTATCGCACCAGAAGATCGCGCTCGAGCAGAGCTTGCGCAAAGCGCTGGAGCTGAACCAGCTGGAGATGTATTACCAGCCGCAGGTGGATGTGATGACGGGCCGCATCGTCGGCGCCGAAGGCCTGATGCGCTGGAACCACCCGCAACGGGGCTTGCTGACGGCCGGCGAATTCCTGCCGTTTGCCGAGGAAAACGGCTTGATGCTGCCGATCTCGGACTGGATGCTGGGCGCCCTGTGCCGCGATCTGGTGCAGTGGAATGCGGCCGGCGGCGAAGCTGTGCGCCTGTCGCTGAATCTGTCGCCGCAATACCTGGACAGGGGCGACTTTTTCGAAAAGATGCGCGGTGCGCTGACGCGCTACGGCATCGCGCCGGAAAAGATTGAGGTGGAAATCACGGAAAACATCTGCATCCGCAATCCGCAATATGCGATCGAGCAGTTGAACAAGTTGTGCCAGTTGGGCGTGTCGGTCGCCATCGACGATTTCGGTACCGGCTATTCCTCGCTGTCGTACCTGCACCGCTTCCCCATCCACACCATCAAGATCGATCAGTCGTTTGTCAAGGAAATCCACGACGAGCACGGACACTATCCCGTCATCCTGGCCATCATCTCGATCGCGCGCGGACTGGGCCTGCACCTGATTGCCGAAGGCGTGGAGACGGAAGGCCAGGCGCGCTATCTGCAGGACAAGGGCTGCACCACGATGCAGGGCTATCTGTACCACCGGCCCATTTCGCTGGCCAGCTTCATCGGCGTTCTGCAGGAGCAGAATCGTCTGATCGCCGATGCCGCACCGGGCGTACCGCAGCCGCTGGCCATCGAGGCCTGACCCATGCCGCCTGCCGCTCCCCGCTACACGGCTGCTCATTACACGGCTGATTACCTGCGCCTGAAAGGACTGGCCGAGAAAGGCAATGCGAATGCCCAGCACGGCCTGGGCTTCATGTATTTCAATGGCCAGGGTATCGAGCAAAGCTATGCGCTGGCATTGCACTGGTATGGCCTGGCTGCCGCTCAGGGACTCGAGCACGCGCAATACAACCTGGGTGTCATGTGCCAGAAGGGGCAGGGCGTGGCACAGGATTTTGTGCAGGCCGCGCACTGGTACCAGCAGGCGGCCGAGCAGGGTTACGCGGCGGCGCAATATAACCTGGGCTGGCTGTATGCCAAGGGCCAGGGACTCGCGCAGGACAGCGGGCTAGCCATGTTGTGGTTCAGCCGCGCGGCGGAGCAGGGCGACGCGGGGGCACAAAACAATCTGGGCATGATGTATGACAATGGCAAGGGCGTGCCGCAGGATTTCGTGCAAGCCATCGCCTGGTACCGCAGGGCGGCCGAACAGGGCTATGCGCGCGCCCAGTTCAACCTGGGCCTGCGCTACGACAATGGCCAGGGTGTGCGGCAGGACCGCCAGCAGGCGACTGCCTGGCTGCGCAAGGCGGCCGAGCAGGGTTATGCGCCGGCCCAGTTCAACCTGGCGCTGCGCTATGAAAACGGCGACGTGCTGCCGCAGGACAGCGGGCAGGCGATCACCTGGTACCGCCGCGCCGCCGAGCAGGGCCACGCCAGTTCGCAGTTCAATCTGGGTCTGATCTACGACAATGGACAGGGCGTGCCCTGCGACAAGCAGGTGGCGCTGGAGTGGTACGTGAAGGCGGCAGGGCAGGGCCACGCGGCGGCCCAGCACAACCTGGGCCTGCACCATGAACATGGCGCGCAGGACTATACCCAGGCGCAGGTGTTCTATCGCCAGGCGGCCGGGCAGGGTTTTCCCGCCGCGCAGTATCAGCTGGGACTTTTGCATGAGCATGGACAGGGTACGCCAGTCGATGCGCAGGAAGCCATCTTCTGGTACCGCAAGGCGGCCGACCAGGGACATGTGCGGGCGCAGTTTGACCTGGGCCTGCGCTACGAACATGGCCAGGGCGTGCCGCAGGATCTGTCGCTGGCGCTGGAGTGGTACCGCCGCGCCGCAGAGCAGGATTACGCACCGGCGCAATACATGCAGGGCGTCTTGCACGATCGTGATGATGGCCCGGCGCCCGATAGCCAGCTGGCCTGCGCCTGCTATTGCCGCGCCGCCGCGCAGGGCCACAGCCTGGCCCAGTTTGCGTTGGGCCTGCGGCATGACAATGGCCAGGATGTGCCGCAGGATTATGCTGCCGCCTGGGACTGGTATGCGCTGGCCGCACGCCAGGGTCATGCACGGGCGCAAATGAATCTGGGCTTGATGGCGGCCAGCGGCCAGGGTGGCCCGCTCGATTTGCAGCAGGCGTATATCTGGCTGTCGATGGCCGTGGCGGCCGGCGTGGCCGGCGCGGAAAAATCCTTGCGCCAGACAGCGGCGCGCATGCGCGAGACAGATCTGGCGCGGGTGCGCGAACATCTGGCGGCGATAGCAGGCTAAGCTTTGCCGCCGGCGTTAGCGTGTGCGAATACAACAGCTGCTGTATAGTCCTTTCCCTTCCCCATCTGTGGCGCCCCTTGTTTTCCCCGGACACAAAAAATTGCTGCGGTATTTGCAGTTTTGATGTGCTAAGGTGCCAGAAGAAGGTGGTCTGACTATTCTTTAGAAAAGGAAAACCATGCTGAACCCATTCCCTGGCCGTCCCGCCGCTATCCTGTGTGCGCTGGCATTGCTGTCGTCTGGCGCCAGCAATGCCAGTCCCCTGGATGCCCTCAGCAACCAGGATGCGAGCAATGGCTTGAAAGCGGCACTGGAAGCCGGCTCCGCTGCCGCCGTATCGAAATTGGGAGTCGAGAATGGCTTCCTGAACAACGACAAGGTCAAAATCAAGCTGCCAGGCATCCTGGAGCAAGCCAAGCCTTTGTTGAAAATGACGGGGCGCGGCCAGCAATTGGACGATCTGGTGGTGGCGATGAACCGTGCCGCCGAGTCTGCCGTGCCCATGGCCAAGCCTTTGCTGCTCAATGCGGTGAAGTCGATGAGCGTGAGCGATGCGAAAAATATCCTGTCCGGTGGCGACACGTCGGTGACGGACTTTTTCCGCCAGAAAACATCAGCGCCGCTGGCCGTCAAATTCCTGCCCATCGTGAAATCCGTGACCGACCGTTCCGGCCTGGCCAGCAAATACAATAGCACCATGAGCCAGATCGGCAAGACGGGACTGGTGCCGCAGCAGCAATCGACGGTGGAAGCTTACGTTACCGACCGGGCAATTGACGGCCTGTACCTGATGATAGGCGAGGAAGAGAAAGCCATCCGCAGTAATCCGCTTGCTTACGGCAGCAAGATTATCGGCAAAGTATTTGGCAGTTTGCAGTGAGTGGTGACGCTTGCTGCAAAACAGCAGGCAGCGTTTGCGCCACATTGACAAGTGTAGCGCAAGAGAAACGAGTTAAGCATTTGTTTCAAAAAAACAATGTTTAAATTCTGTCACATACATTTTGGATCGGATACTGCTTCAGTCTTGGCACAGCTTCAAGGCTTCCTGCCATTCAGGCAGACTGCAAAAAGTAGCCATCAGGCGTTGCGACGACAGGACCGAATTGCTGGGGCGTTTCGCGGGCAGCGGATAGTCTTTGGCCAGGATTGGCTTCACTTTGGGTTTGTTAGTGATCGATGCATGGGCCATGATTGCTTCGGTGAAACCAAACCATGTCGTCCTGCCCTGCGCCGTCAAATGATACTGTCCTGAACGTTCTTCCCACCATGCATGCTGGTCGTTCGCCACCAGGCTTTGCGCGATGATGTGCGCGGTGGTGTCGGCGATGGTGCGGCTCCAGGTCGGTGCGCCGAATTGATCGGAGATAATACTGAGTTCCTCACGTTCTTTTGCCAGACGAAGCATGGTGAGCAGAAAGTTTTTTCCGTGCATGCCGTAAACCCAGCTGGTGCGCAGAATCAGGTGCGGGATGCCGGCCGCCTGAATGGCTTGCTCGCCAGCCAGCTTGCTGCTGCCATAGACATTTACTGGACCGGTCGGATCGGTTTCGACGTAGGCGCCGTCTTTCGACCCATCAAAGACATAATCGGTACTGTAATGAATCATTGCCGCGCCTAGTTTTTTCGCTTCTTCCGCCATGACGCCCGGCGCTACTCCATTGATGCGCAGTGCCAGTTCAGGCTCGCTCTCGGCCTTGTCGACAGCGGTGTATGCGGCCGGGTTGACGATCAGCGTCGGCTTGATACGGCGGATCACATCGCGTACCTGATCAAGATCTGCCAAATCCATCTGGCTGCGGTCTAGCGCGATGATGTCACCCAGACCTTGCAGGCTGCGTTCCAGCTCGTAGCCGACCTGGCCGGTTTTTCCTGTAACTAAGATACGGCTCATATTTGTTCCCGTGAATGCGGCGCGGCTATATTGCGGTGCTCAGGTGAAGAGGTCGGCATCGGCCAGCAATGTCGCGGCTTTGTCCTTGCCCGACAATAGCGGTTCTCCGTCCAACGGCCATTCGATACCGATTGCCGGGTCATTCCACAGCAAGCTACGCTCAAATTCTGGTGCCCAGTAATCGGTGGTTTTGTACAGGAATTCAGCGTTGTCGCTGGTGACCAGGAAGCCGTGGGCGAAGCCTTCAGGTATCCATAGCTGGCGTTTGTTGGCGGCCGACAGCACGACGCCGACCCAGCGGCCGAAGGTTGGCGAGTTTTGACGCAGGTCGACGGTGACATCGAAGACTTCGCCGGCGGTCACACGTACCAGCTTGCCTTGCGGCTGCTGGATCTGATAGTGCAGGCCGCGCAACACGCCCTTGGCCGACTTGGAATGATTGTCCTGCACGAAAGGGCGCGTAACGCCGCTCAGTTCGGCAAAGCGCTTCTGGTTAAAGCTTTCATAGAAAAAGCCGCGGTCGTCACCGAACACGGTCGGTTCGAGTATCAGCACGTCAGGAATAGCTGTGGTCTGGATTTGCATGGTGTATCGGTATCGTAGGAACTAAGTGGAAAGCGCGGTGCGTGTCAGAATATCTTGTCGTTGAGTAAACGCAGCAGATATTGACCATACGCGTTTTTCTTTAATGGATGCGCCAGTTGCTCCAGTTTGGCGGCATCGATATAGCCTTTACGATAGGCGATTTCCTCCGGACAGGCGACTTTCAAACCCTGGCGATTTTCGATAGTGGCGATGAATTGGCCCGCCTCCAGCAGGGACTCATGCGTGCCTGTATCGAGCCAGGCCATGCCGCGGCCCATCAGTTCGACGTTCAACTGTCCCCGCTCCAGATAAGTGCGGTTGACATCCGTGATTTCCAGCTCGCCACGTGGGGACGGGGCGATGCCTGCGGCAATATCGCACACCTGGCTGTCGTAGAAATACAGGCCGGTGACGGCGTAGTTCGATTTTGGCTTGAGCGGTTTTTCTTCGATGCTGACGGCGCGCCGCTGTGCGTCGAAGTCGACCACGCCATAACGTTCTGGATCGGTGACATGATAGGCGAACACGGTCGAGCCGCTGGTACGTGCGGATGCTTCGCGCAATTGCGTTTCGAAGTCGTGGCCGTAATAAATATTGTCGCCCAAAATAAGCGCCGATGGCGCGTCGCCGACAAATTCGCGGCCGATGATGAACGCTTGTGCCAGGCCGTCCGGAGTTGGCTGCACGGCGTAGCTGAGTTTGATGCCCCACTGGCTGCCATCGCCCAGCAACTCCTGGAAGCGCGGCGTATCTTGTGGCGTGGAAATGATCAGGATATCGCGTATGCCGGCCAGCATCAGGGTGGTCAGCGGATAGTAAATCATCGGCTTGTCATACACGGGCAGCAACTGCTTCGATACGGCCATGGTGACGGGATACAGACGCGTGCCGGAACCACCGGCCAGGATGATGCCCTTGCGTTCGATGATGCCGTCCATTATTTCTGCTCCCGCGCCATGTCGCGTGCCGCGTAGTTTTTCTCTACCCATTTCAGGTAGTCGCCCGACTGGACATCGCGCACCCAGGCCTGGTTATCCAGGTACCACTGGACGGTCTTGCGTATGCCGGTGGCGAAGGTTTCGGCCGGCTTCCAGCCCAGTTCGCGCTCGATCTTGCGCGCGTCGATGGCATAGCGGCGGTCATGGCCAGGGCGGTCCTGCACATAGGTGATTTGCCCGCGATAACTGCCGGACGCTTTCGGGGCCAGCGTATCGAGGATGTCGCACAAGGTGTGCACGACTTCCAGGTTGGCCATTTCATTCCAGCCGCCCACGTTGTAGACCTCGCCCAGGCGCCCCGCCTCGAGCACGCGGCGAATCGCCGAGCAATGGTCGCCCACGTACAGCCAGTCGCGCACTTGCATGCCATCGCCATAGACAGGCAAGTCTTTGCCGGCGCGCGCATTGCTGATGATGAGCGGAATCAGTTTTTCCGGGAAATGGAAGGGACCATAGTTATTCGAACAGTTGGTGGTGAGCACCGGCATGCCGTACGTATGGAAATACGCGCGCACCAGATGGTCGGACGCCGCTTTCGATGCCGAATAGGGGCTGTTTGGCGCATACGGGGTCGTTTCCGTGAATGGCGGGTCATTCGGTCCCAGCGTGCCATAGACCTCGTCGGTCGAGACGTGCAGGAAGCGGAAACCATCCTTGGCCTCGCCCGTCAAGCCGCTCCAATAGGCGCGTGCCGCTTCGAGCAGGCTGAAGGTACCATTGATGTTGGTGGTAATGAATTCGCCGGGGCTATGGATCGAGCGATCGACATGGCTTTCTGCGGCAAAATGCACGATGGCGCGTGGTTGGTGTTCTGTCAGCAGGCGGGAGATGTGAGCGGTATCGCAAATATCGCCACGCACAAATAGATGCTGCGGGTCTTGCTCCAGGCTGGCCAGATTGCTGAGATTGCCAGCGTAAGTCAGTTTGTCAAAATTGATTACGGGCTCATCGTTGATTGCCAGCCAGTCCCTTACAAAGTTGGAGCCGATGAAGCCGGCGCCGCCAGTCACTAAAATCATTTCTTTTTCCTTTGCCCACTTGCACCAATTCACAGGCGTTCCGAGTGTGCAATCGTCGATGGGCGACTTGACTGAATGTGCCACTGCGCCACAAAATTATATATTTGATATTTTTTGGATATTGTGATAATAATACTATAAGATGACTTCAGCAGGTGGGGAAAGGAACGCAGTCCTGCGGGTTTTGTCGTCCGAAATGCAAATTTTTTGGTGTCGGCTCACGCTCGCTGCAAATATAGGTATGTATCGACAAGCTCCCATTTCCAGTTTACGCAAAGGGCTACAATCGACCCAGGCTGTGTAAAAACTCAAATATAGCTGCAGTTTGCCGAACTGCGCGTGGTTGTGGCCGTGTTGCGGGTTGACGAGACGTTAGAAGAGCTGATTCTGTTTTCTGGATTCGGTGAGCCGACCACCAAGGAAAGCAGTCCAAACAGACGCGGTAGATCCAGTACAAGCGCATACGCCCTGACCGCCTCCATGATGCCGGCGAGATCAAGCAGCTTCATTAAGTTCGACGTTGCGCTGCGCTTCGCGCTCAAGTCGACGGCTTGACTGGACACGATTGAGGTAGCCGTAGATGTCGACAGGCTGGAGCCGCAGCGCGATGCCCCAGGCCAGCAGTGGTGCCAGCACCGCAGCAACGCCGACACCGGCGAAGCCGTATGTTGCTTGTACGGCCAAACTTAGCGCTATCGGCGAGCATGAGTATCTGCCGCTACTCGTCTTCGCTGAGCTTGTTGCCCGGCGCCGTGCGTTGGCTTGCTTTACGGCCGTCCGTCTTGTCATGGCCGTCTTCCTGCGTCCAGCGGTGACAGGTGCGCAGCCTGATGCCGCCATTTCGCAAGCCTTTGCACGCCGGCCTCGCCTAGGCCGACGGCTTCTTTAATCCACTATGCCACCAATTGGCAATCTGGGGTGCCAATCAGTCGTCCTCTGGCTTCGGATCATTTATTTTTCACCGATTCGTCTGTCTTATCCAGTTTTGTTCAGGAATACGTGACAGTTGAATGCATCCGCTGAGCGCCTGGCATAGGATGCTTGGAGCTTGACACTTACGGCCATCACACCTCGGAGAAATCGGCCATCGCATTTTCGATCACAGCAACCATGCTGCAACGTTGCCAACAGTGGTGAAAGCCGCGTAAAATGCAGGCTTCGCGGGTGTAGCTCAATGGTAGAGCAGAAGCTTCCCAAGCTTACGACGAGGGTTCGATTCCCTTCACCCGCTCCATTTTTCGCTGGCGCCTGGCTTTATGCGGCGCGGCCACTTATTTCCTCATTCCCATGTCTTCTGATACCCCAGCAAACGGCCCGGCGCGGCCGATGATGTACGATCCGACCGAACACCGCATCCGCAGCTTCGTGACCCGCGCGGGACGGCTGTCTGTCGCGCAGGCGCGTGCGCTTGAGACCCTGGGGCCGCAGTTCCTGTTGCCTTTCGCCAAGGAGTCCATGGACTTCGAGCAGGTGTTCGGCCGCAAGGCGCCGGTCATTCTGGAAATCGGTTTTGGCATGGGGGCGACGACTGCGCATATCGCCAAGGCCATGCCGGAGAAGGATTTTATCGGCGTCGAAGTGCATACGCCCGGTGTCGGCAGTCTGTTGAAACTGATCGGTGAAGAGTCGCTGACGAATCTGCGCCTGCTGCAGCACGATGCCGTGGAAGTGCTCACACATATGATTCCCGCCAATTCGCTGGCCGGTATCCACGTGTTTTTCCCCGATCCATGGCACAAGGCGCGCCACAACAAGCGCCGCCTGATCCAGTCGCCGTTCGTCAAGCAATTGACCGATCGTCTGGCGCCGGGCGGCTATCTGCATTGCGCCACCGATTGGGAAGATTACGCGGTACAAATGCTGGAGGTACTGGGCGCCGAGCCGCAGTTGCACAATAGCGCCGATGCTTATGCACCGCAGCCAGCGTACCGTCCGCTGACCAAGTTTGAAAACCGTGGCTTGAAGCTGGGCCATGGCGTGTGGGATCTGGTGTTCATCAAGAAATAAACCTGGCGGTTTGCCCACCTGTGCCGTTTGCACGAGAACAAGCCTGCCGCGGTGACGCCGCAGGCTTTTTTAATGCGCGCGTTAGCGTCGCTGGCTAGGCAAGGTGGGTGAATTACGGTAGTCTTATCTTTTTTGCATTGATTGATATTATGCCCAAGAAAATACTCGTGACCGGTGCATCCGGTTTCATCGGCTCGCATACGTGCGTCGAATTGCTGGCTGCCGGCTTTGATGTGATCGCGGTGGATAATCTGTGCAATAGCGCACGCGAAGCAATGGCGCGCGTGGAGCGCATTTCCGGCAAAAGCGTGCCTTTCTACGAGGCTGACGTGCGCGACCGTGCGGCCATGGCCACCGTCCTGCGCGAGCATGCCATCGACGCGGTGATCCATTTCGCGGGCCTGAAGTCGGTGGGCGAATCCGTGGCCCAGCCGCTGATGTACATGGACAATAATGTGACGGGCACCGTGGCGCTGCTGGAAGTGCTGGCAGCGGCCAATGTGCAGCGTTTTGTGTTCAGCTCGTCGGCCACCGTGTATGGCGACCCGGAAGCCTTGCCGATTTTGGAATCGTCGCGCCTGTCCGTGACCAACCCATACGGCCGCTCGAAGCTGATGGTCGAGCAGATCCTGGCCGATCTCGTGCATGCTGATGCTCAATGGCAAGTCGGTGTGTTGCGCTATTTCAACCCGGTGGGTGCGCATGCCAGCGGCCTGATCGGTGAAGATCCTGCTGGTATCCCGAACAACCTGATGCCCTTCATCGCCCAGGTGGCCGTCGGCCGCCGCGAGCGCCTGGCCGTCTTCGGCAACGACTACGCTACGCCGGACGGCACGGGCGTGCGCGACTATATCCATGTGGTCGACCTGGCGCTGGGCCATGTGGCGGCGTTGAATCGCCTGTTTTCCACCGAGGGCGGCTTTACCGTCAACCTGGGCACGGGCCACGGCTACAGCGTGCTCGATACCGTGCGCGCCTTCGAAGCGGCCAGCGGCCGCCAAGTCCCCTACGACATCGTGCCGCGCCGCCCCGGCGACATCGCCAGCTGCTACGCCTCTGCCGACAAGGCGAAGGAACTGCTGGGCTGGCAAGCGCAGAAAAACATCGACGACATGTGCCGCGACCACTGGCGCTGGCAGCACCAGAACCCGCAAGGCTACGCAGCTTGAAGCAAAGCCGGCGCCCATAAAAAAATCCCGCTCACACAAAAGTGTGGCGGGATTTTTTTTAGAGCGCCAGCAAACCAATGGCGCTTGAAAAATGTCTGGGGCTAGGCGCAAAGCCGAAGACAGTACGCTAGTACGGCGAGGCGAAGCAACAACGCCCCAGGCATGTTCTCAGGCAGCCATCAAGGGTACAAACCGCGCACTTCGCGAGCTTGCAGCACGCGCGTGCACGCCAGGATGAAGGTGGCGGTACGCATCGACACTTTCTTCTCTTGCGACACTTGCCATACCGCGTCGAACGCTTCGCGCATGATGCGGGTCAGGCGGCTGTTGATTTCTTCTTCGGTCCAGAAGAAGCTCGAGAAGTTCTGTGCCCACTCGAAGTAGCTGACGGTCACGCCACCGGCGTTGGCCAGCACGTCCGGCACGATCAGCACGCCTCGGTCGGTCAGGATGTCGTCCGCTGCCGGCAGGGTCGGGCCATTCGCGCCTTCCAGGATGATCTTGGCGCGGATGACTTGTGCGCGTTCGGCGGTGATCTGCTGTTCCAGCGCGGCCGGGATCAGGATGTCGCAATCGATGCCCCAGAAATCTTCGCGCGGCACGAATGCCTCGGCGCCCGGGAAGCCTTCGACGCTGCCCACTTCGGCCACGTGTGCCAGCAATTGCGGGATGTTCAAGCCGCCGGCATGCACGACGGTGGTCTTGTGGTCTTGTACCGCGACGATTTTCGAACCGGCTTCAGCGAACATGCGTGCAGCGACGCCGCCCACGTTGCCGAAACCTTGCACGATGACTTTCGCGCCTTCGAGCGACATGCCGACCTTGGCAGCAGCATCGCAACCGACGACGAACACGCCGCGGCCCGTCGCATCGCGGCGACCCAGGCTGCCGCCCAGCGAGATTGGTTTGCCCGTCACCACGCCGGTCGACATATTGCCGCCGATCATGGCGTAGCTGTCCATCATCCACGCCATGACTTGTTCATTCGTGTTGACGTCCGGTGCAGGGATATCCTTGTTCGGTCCGATGATCATGCTGATCTCGCTCGTGTAGCGGCGGGTCAGGCGTTGCAGTTCGTTGCGCGACAGGGTCTTCGGATCGACACGGATACCGCCCTTGGCGCCGCCGTATGGCACGTTGACGGCTGCATTCTTGACCGTCATCCAGGCCGACAGAGCCATCACTTCCGACAGGGTCACGTCCTGGTGGAAGCGCACGCCGCCTTTGCCCGGGCCGCGCGACAGATTGTGCTGCACGCGGTAGCCTTCGTAGTGGGCAATGGTGCCGTCATCGCGCTCGATAGGCACGTCGACCGTCAGGATGCGCTTTGGACGCTTCAACGTTTCCACCCAGCGCGACAGGTTGCCCAGGTACGGCGTAACGCGGTCGATCTGCTCGAGGTAGACGCCCCATGGGCCCAGGTCTTCAGGATTGAGGTAGGAAGGAAGTGCGTGCTTGCTGGTCATGCTTGAAAGCTCCTGACAATACGAATACGTTAGAGGCACAGCCGAGATGCAGCTGCGCGCAGCGGAACCGCATCGTAGGCGATAGCCTCATGCCCCGGCCAATGCTTTGTGCGCATCCGGTTATGCATTTATTGCATAGATTGGGTGTCAGGATGGAATTGTGGTGAAGGCTGCACGCCGACGTTTTTTTCCGCTGCGCGCTGCGCTTTCCTGCGCCTGCACCAGGTACTGCCACAGGCTTTCGACAATCGCCTTGCCGGGACGCAGGCCCGATGGGCGTTCCCGATACAGGCGGATTTCCAGTTCGATTTCCCAGCCTGGCGCACCGCCGTCGGCGCGCGCCAGGTGCTTGTACTTGACGTCGCGCATGACGGCCGATTCGGGCAGGAAGGCGATGCCGCGGCCTTCCAGTGCCATCATTTTCAAGCCTTCGGCCATGTCCGTTTCGTAGCAGGTTTCCAGGAACAGCGGCGCCTTGGCATCCGCCACCAGCAATTCCACCATGCGTCCCAGATAGGCATTGCTGGTGTAGGAGAGGAAGGGCAGCGGCTCCTTGGCGCTGCCGGGCAGGACGAAGTCGGGCACCTTGTCCTGGCCGCAGCGCGCATACGCGCGCAGGGTTTCGCGCCCCATCACCAGCATGTCGTAGCGGCCCGGGTCCAGCTGCACCGGCTGGCGCGGGTGGTGATAGCACAGCAGCAGGTCGCAGCCGCCGTCGACCAGCTGCAGCACGGCGTCGTGCACGTTCAGCGCCATCAGACGGCTGTTGATGGGCGCGAAACCTTCTTCCAGCGCCGTCAGCCACTTCGGCATGAAGGTCAGCGAGAGGGTATGCGGCACGGCGAAATCGACACTCGTTTGCGTGGCCGCGCGCTTGCCGCGCAACAGGGCGCGCACGCCGTTGATCTGCCCAAGCATTTCCAGCGCCTGCTCGTAAAAAACTGCGCCGGCCGGCGTCAAGCGCGTGGGATAGGAGGTGCGGTCGACCAGGTCGATGCCGAGCCAGTTTTCCAGCGACTGGATGCGCCGCGAAAAGGCGGGCTGGGTGACGTGGCGCAGCGCCGCAGAACGGCTGAAGTTATGCGTTTCAGCGAGCGAAATGAAGTCTTCCAGCCATTTGGTTTCCATCGCGGGACCGTTCTCTTATCAAGGGCGCATGCAAGGTATGGTGGTCAGGCCTTGCCGGTCGATGCCGCCGGCTGGTACAGCGAAGCGGGCAGGCCGAAGAAGGAGGGTGGGCCCAGAGTCGTGCCATCGAGCGAGCCGCCCGCGTTCAAGCCCTTGTTGATGGCCGACAGCAAGGAGCTGCGGTCGGCCAGGTTTTTTATCAGCGCGCGCGGGCCATTGTGGAAGGTATGCTGGGCGATATCGGCAGCGACGACAAAGATCGGTTCGCGGCACAGGGGGAACTCCACCCATTCGCCGTCTTCTTCCTGGGCGCAGAAGGTGTCGGGCAGGGTCATGTTTTCGGCGCCGGGAAGGTGCGACGCCAGCACCAGGCCGAAGGCTTCCGGCACCACGTCGGCCAGGCGGCGCATGGTGAGGTCATCCTGCACCAGGGCACGTACTTGCGCTTCCACCGCGTCGTCGGCGTCAGGCTGGGCGCCGAGAATTTTCACGGCCTGATAGATCAGGTCGGACGAGAGTGCTTCCATTAAGTCATCTCCAGAATCATGGCGACGATTTCGTCGCCGTACGAGGCCAGTTTTTTCTCGCCCACGCCGCTCACGCCGCGCATCTGCTCCAGCGAGGTGGGCTTGGCCTTGGCGATTTCGCGCAGGGTGGCGTCGACAAAAATGACGTAGGCCGGCACGTTGTGCGTGCGCGCCGTCTCCACGCGCCACCAGCGCAGCTTGTCGAAAATCGCCTGCTCGCTGGCGGAAAGATCCGTCTCGACATAGCCCTTCGCCACACTGGTGCTGCGCTTGCTGGTCTTCACGGGTTTCTGGTACTGGCGCAGCTGCACCTTCTGGCCGCCCTTGAGCACGGGGCGCGAAGCGTCCGTCAGTTTCAGCGAGCTGTATTGCTCATGGTCGACCGAGACGAGGCCCAGCGCGATGGCCTGGCGCAGAATTGCTTTCCACTCCGCCTCGCCCAGGTCCGAGCCGATGCCGAACACGGAAAGCGAGTCGTGGTGCCAGGTCTTGATGCGTTCCGATTCCACGCCGCGCAGCACGTCGATCACATGGCCGCCGGCGAAGCGCTGGTCGACGCGGTAGATGGCCGACAGCAGTTTTTGCACGGGTACCGTGCCGTCGAACGACACGGGCGGCACCAGGCAAGTGTCGCAATTGCCGCACGGCGAAGCCGGTTCGCCGAAGTATTCGAGCAATCGCATGCGGCGGCAGCTGAGCGTTTCGCACAGGCCCAGCATGGCATCGAGTTTCACGCCCAGCACACGCTTGAAGGTGTCGTCCGCTTCCGATTCGTCGATCATGCGCCGCTGCAGCACCACGTCCTGCAAGCCATACGCCATCCAGGCATTGGCGGCCATGCCGTCGCGGCCCGCGCGGCCCGTTTCCTGGTAATAGCCCTCGATGCTCTTCGGCAGATCCAGATGCGCGACGAAGCGCACGTCGGGCTTGTCGATGCCCATGCCGAAGGCGATGGTGGCGACCATCACGATATTTTCTTCACGCAGGAAGCGCGCCTGGTTGGCGCTGCGCTTGGCGTACTCCATGCCGGCGTGATACGGCAGGGCGCGGATGCCGCTCTGGTTCAAAAATTCCGCCGTCTCTTCGACTTTCTTGCGTGACAGGCAGTAGACGATGCCGCAGTCGCCCGTGTGTTCCGTGTTGATGAAGTCGAGCAGCTGCTTGCGGCCATTCGCCTTTTCCACGATCTGGTAGCGGATGTTCGGGCGGTCGAAGGACGAGACGAACTGGCGCGCGTCTTCCAGCTGCAGGCGCAGGGCGATTTCGGCGCGCGTCTGCGGGTCGGCGGTGGCCGTGAGCGCAATGCGCGGCACGTCCGGAAACTGCTCGTGCAGCACCGACAGCTTGATGTATTCGGGACGGAAGTCATGGCCCCACTGGGCCACGCAATGCGCCTCGTCGATGGCGAACAGGGAGATTTTTGACGCCTGGAACAGGTCCAGGCAACGCTGCGTCATCAGGCGCTCGGGCGCCACGTAGACGACGTCGATGCCGCCCGTGCGCACCAGGCGCTCGATGCGGCTCGCTTCTTCGTAGGTTTGCGTGGAATTGAGGAAGGCGGCGCGCACGCCGACTTCCTCCAGCGCGTCCACCTGGTCCTGCATCAGCGCGATCAGCGGCGAGACGACGACGCCTACGCCATCGCGCAGCAGGGCAGGAATCTGATAGCACAGCGACTTGCCGCCGCCCGTGGGCATCAGCACCAGCGCGTCGCCGCCATGGCTGACGTGGTCGACGATATCGGCTTGCTGGCCGCGGAAGGCCGGGTAGCCGAAAACGGTTTGCAGCAGGTGCAGCGCGCGCTGGTTAAGATCTTGATTCATAGTGCCTTATGCTGCCCAAACAACCCAGCCGTAGTGGGCGCTGGCCAGGACCAGCAAGCCAAAGACGATGCGGTACCAGGCAAAAAACGTGAAGTCGTGCGAGCTGATGTAACGCAGCAGCCAGCGCACGCACAGGAAGGCGGAGATGAAGGCGGCCACGGTGCCCAGGCCGAACAGGGGTACATCGGTGGCCGACAGGATGTCGCGCGCTTTGTACAGCGAGTAGAAGGTGGCCGCCAGCAGGGTGGGGATGGCCAGGAAGAACGAAAATTCGGTGGCCGTCTTGCGTGACAGGCCCAGCAGCATGCCGCCGATGATGGTCGAGCCGGAACGGCTGGTGCCGGGAATCAGCGCAAACGCCTGGGCGCAGCCCACTTTCAAGGCGTCGAGCGGCGTCATTTCATCGACCGAGTTGACGCGCACGGTGACGGGGTTAGTGCGCGCGCGGCGCTCCACCAGCAAGATGATGATGCCGCCGATGATGAAGGCCATGGCCACGGGCACGGGCTTGAACAGCGCATGCTTGATCATTTTGCCGATGGCCAGTCCGATGATGGCCAGTGGTAGGAATGCGATGGCGACGTTCAGCACGAACTTGCGCGATTTGACCTCGGTGCTGAAGGTGGACAGCACGCTGCCGATGCGCTGGCGGTATTCCCAGCAGACGGCCAGGATGGCGCCAGCCTGGATGGCGATCTCGAAGACATCCATGACTTCTTTCGAGACATCCTTGGTAAAGTCGAGCAGGCTGCCGGCCAGGATCAGATGACCGGTGGAAGAAATCGGCAAAAATTCGGTAAAACCTTCGACCAGCCCCATGATGATGGCTTTTAACGCAAGAATGAGATCCATAGATGTATAAAAGGGTATAAGTACGGGTATAAGTGACAGGATGGGGTGAGTGCGTGGCGCCAGCAATGTGTGCGGGGTCGAAGCTTACCACGACAGCGGCTTGCCGACCTTATTTGGGCGCTGACGGGCGGCGCTTTTTTAGCGCTGTCCGCCAGGCCGGAGGGGGATCAGCAGACTTGTTTTGCCGGCGCGACCAGGCGCGCGCTGGCCGCCACCAGCAGCAGGGCGGCACCCAGCATGGCGAAGGCGGTATTCAGGCTGGTGGCGTGCGCCACGAAACCGATGACGGCCGGACCGGCCAGGATACCGGCATAGCCGATGGTGGTGATGGCCGCCACCGCCAGGCTGGCTGGCATGGCGCGCTGGTTGCCGGCGGCCGTGAACAGGATGGGCACGATGTTCGCGGCGCCCAGGCCGATCAGTACGAAGCCGGCCATGGCCAGGCTGGCATGCGGCGCCAGCACGGCCAGGAAGAAGCCGGCCGCTGCGCACAGCGCTCCAATAGTAAGCACACGCTTGCCGCCAAAGCGGCTGACGACCTTGTCGCCCGTGAAGCGGCCGAGCGTCATGGCGATGGCGAAGGCGGCATAGCCGAGGCCGCCCTTGGCTTCTTCCACGCCGCGCGTGGTGGTGAGGAACAGGGCGCTCCAGTCGAGAATGGCGCCTTCGGCCAGGAAGACGATAAAGCACAGCAAGCCGATGAAAATGACGGCGCCGTGCGGCATGACGAACAGCGGCGTCTTTTCGCCCGAGTTTGATGCCGTCGGCAGCAGATGGCCTTGCGCCGCGCCCAGCACCCCGCACAGCAGCAGCATCACCACCACGCAGGACCAGGCCGGTGTCAGGCCCAGCCACAGCAGCAGGGCCATGCAGGCCGCGCCGGCAAAGCCGCCCACGCTGAACAGCGCATGAAAACCCGACATCATGGCGCCGCCATTGGCCTTTTCGATGATCACGGCCTGGATGTTGATGGCCACGTCGAACGTGCCCATGGCCGCGCCGAACACCAGCAGCACCAGGCCCAGTTGCAGCGGCGTGGCGGCCAGCGCCAGGCCGGGCAGGATGGCGGTCAGGAGCAGGCCGGCGCCGACGATGACCTTGCGGCAACCGAAGCGGGCCGCGAGCACGCCCGTAAACGGCATCGCGCACAGCGAGCCGGCGCCCAGGCACAGCAGCAAGATGCCGAGGGTGGCTTCATCGAGGCCCAGGCGCGACTTGGCGTAGGGAACCAGCGGGGCCCAGGCGGCCATACCGAGGCCGGCAGCGAAGAAGACCAGGCGCGTGGCGCGTTGTTGCAGGGTACCGGTGAGGTGCATGGGAGCGGTTTTCCAGAGTCGGGGTGGATTAAATCAGGTGCGGGCCCGCAGCACTTGCACGCCCAGCCGTTGAAAGGCGGCAATGTGGGCCGCATCGGCATCGGCTTCGAGCACCAGGTGCTGCAGCAAGCCCGTGGCCAGCACGCCGAAGGGGGCGGCCGTGCCCAGTTTGTCGCTGGTGACGGCCACGGCGACGGCCTTGCTGGCACCGGCGATGCTGCGCTTGAATTCGGCCTCGTCATAATTAAAGGCCGTGATCCCCGCGTCCGCATCGGCGCCACAGGCACCGAGAAAGCACAGGTCGGGATGCATGCGTTCGACGGTGCGCAGCGCCTGCGGGCCCAGGCTGGCGCCGGCACGGCGGTCGACCCTGCCGCCAGCCATGATCAGCTCGATTTCGGGGCGTTCCATGAGCAGCATGGCAATCGCCGGGGCATTGGTGATGACAGTGAGCGCCAACTCCGGCAAGGCGCTGGCGATGGCAAGGTTGGTTGACCCCGCGTCGAGGAACAGCACCTGGCCTGCGCGCACGAGCGACACGGCGGCCTGCGCCAGGCTCGCCTTGCGTTCCGGCGCTTCCTGCCTGCGCTGCGTCAAGCTGCCGCCGTCGGGCGCCAGCGGCAGGGCGCCGCCATACACGCGCTGGCACAGGCCGGCCGCCGCCATCTCGCGCAAGTCGCGCCGTATCGTATCTTCGGAGACATCAAGCTGGCGCGCCAGGTCCAGCGCCAGCACGCGGCCGTCGGCGTGCAATTGTTGCTGGATCAGCGCGTGGCGTTGTTTGAGGAGCAGGGTGGCGGACATAGGGGTATATTAAAACGTGCATGAATGTGCATGAATATATGCAAACGTGCAATCGGAGTCAAGCCGCTTGTATTATCTTGGCAGGCATTGCCGGAAAGGCATAATTTCTGTTAGTGTTGCAAAAAATAGAATGGATAAGGGAACATCATGCTGTCACGTACATCATTGCTGGTCGTCTTGCTGGGTGGTGCCATGCGCCGCCATGGATGGGGAATGCTGGGGGCGGTATTGTTTTTAAATGTCATGCACTGGCTGCGCTACGCTACGCTGGGCTGGCGCGACGCGCGCGATTCCCTGTTCCTGCTGCTGATCTATCTGGGCCTTGCGATGTTGTTGGAATACAAGCGCCTGCGCGACGCTGAGGAAGCATCGGCAGCAGTCGAAGACGGCCGCTAAAGGGAGAGGGCTGGCGCCGGCGTTCAGGGCGCCGTCAGCCGCTCCAGCTCTGCCAGCCAGCCGATGGCATGTTCGCGGCTGCTGCCGCACATGTCTTCGGAAGGCTGCAGGCCGCCGCAAAACGCGGGCCGCTCCGGCAGGCCAAAGATCTTGCAGCGGTTGTCGTCGGCCAGTTGCACGCAGCGCACGCCCGCAGGTTTTCCATCCGGCATGCCGGGAATCGGGCTGGTGATCGACGGTGCGGTGCAGCAGGCGCCACACGATGGGCGGCATGCCAGGGTGGCAGATGGTGACATGGGATTTCAGGCGAGCGGGTGAGGAGCCGACAGTATAGCAAGCCGGCCCCCGCGCCGCGCCAGGGCGCGTTTAACGCACGATGCTCACGCGCTTGCCCGACAGGGTGCGGCGGGCCGGATCGCCATGCACGGTGATGCGGCCGGAACCGCTGGCGCGGGCGTTGACTTCATTCTGGACGGTGACATCGACGTCGCCGGAACCATTGCTCGCCAGATAGGCAACGTCGCTGCGCAGGGCGGCCAGGTTGATATCACCGGAGCCATTCACGGTGGCGTCGAGGCGCTGCACGGTGCCGCTGGCGTTGATGCTGCCCGAACCATTGACTGCCACGTTGATGCGTTCGCCGCGCACGCTACCCAGCTGGATGTTGCCCGAACCGTTCTGCACCGCGTCCGTGTTGCCGCTGGCGAGCGCCGCCGCGTTGATGCTGCCCGAGCCATTGTTGGCCACATCGAAACGTCCCACCGTACCCGACAGTTCGCTCTTCATCGAACCACGTTGCTCCAGGCTGAAATCTTCGCCATTGAAACCACTGGCCACCAGACGGCCAGAGCCGGAGATGTTGATCTTATTCAAGTGCGGCGTCGTATAAATGACGTGGATGCCATTGCTGCTGCGAATGTTCGTATCGCTCCAGATGCGCAGTGTATTACCGCTCACTTCGCTATGGATGCGCTGCTGCAAATTGCTGTCCGCTTCGATCACCAGCGAGGTTGCCGGTCCGACGCGCACGTCGATCTTCATATCGATGCGTTTCATGCTGTCGATGTCGAGCGTGTTGATGGTGCTGACCTGGCGCACGTCACGGCTCACTTGCTCGTTGCCCTGGATGGCATTGCCACCCGCGTCGGCATAGCGCACTTCGCCATCATTGGGGTTGATGACGATGGCGCAACCGCCAAGGGTAACGGCACAGCACAGGGCCAGCAAGGTACGCATGGTGTTTCCTTTGTGATTGTTGTAGTTCAGGACAAGAAAAAAGCCGGCTGCCGCGCCGCGGCTGCCGTGCTGTCGATGGCAAGGTAGCAAATCCGACACGCTTGCTGAGTGGAAATGCGATGAACTGCGCAAAACGGGGGCTGAAACGCATTCTGGCTCACCCGGCGCCGCAGGTCCGGCGCCAGAGGAGGTGTCGTCAACGCCAGTACTGGGCGTACAGTACCCGTGTTCGGCGTGCCCGGCAGCGTTCCCTGCTGCGCACATAGGGTTTGGTAATCCCCCCATTTTTAGAGCACGCTAAAAGTAGAGGTTAAGCGGCCAAGGCACGCTTCTGTTTCGGCGTGATGCCGCCAATTGCCGTGTCGGCCCGGCCCATCATCAGTGCAGATCGTTGCAACTATAGGTCACCGCTTGGGGCGATCGCGGTGGCCTCCAAGAGCCGACTACATAGCTCGGTCGCTTTTTGATAATTTAACGCTTCAATACTTTCCTCGATCAATGCAAATTCGGCCGGCATCAGTGTGCCGAACGCGTCCTGTATGCGACCGAACGCGTCGTCGGCCTCCAGGTCTCCAGCAGCGAGCAATTGCTGCAGTTCTACTACCCGAGTACGTAGAACGGCGATGTCCGATATCGGCGAGGGGGCATTGGTCGCCGGAGCCATCTGCGCCAGATATTGCTTGGCCGCCTCGATTACCTGCGCCGCCAGCAGCCATAATTCATCGAGTTCACGCCAGGCGTCGTTGGATGTCTGGTGCTCCAGCAACTGCTCTTCTTTGATGACCATCTCGGTAAGACGATTGGCACCTATGGTCCCGGAAACACCCTTCAGCGTATGCAATATACGATGGGCATCAGCATACTGTTTGTCTTGAACGGCCTTCCGAAAATCCGATTCAAAGCTGCCCACTTCCTGGATGAAGCCTTTGAGTGCCCGCTGATAAATCAGGATGCTTCCGCCCAATCTGCGCAGGGCAGAGCTCACGTCGAAATCAACCATCTCATCGGCCTCGCCCGCTTCTGTCGGGAGCACCGCATCGGGGGGCAGAGCGCACCTGGTATATTGCAAAATGACCCCGATCAGTTGCGTCAGATCGAATGGTTTGCCGACATGGTCATTCATGCCTGCGGCCAGGGCCGCGTCGCGGTCCGCAGGCATCGCATTGGCTGTCATCGCGATAATGGGCAATGCTTCCTGGGTGAATTGTTGACGGATGATGCGAGTCGCGGCATAGCCATCCATATCCGGCATTTGTATGTCCATCAGCACGACATCAAATAAGTGAACGGCGCCATTGACCGCGTCGATACCTGCCTGCCCGCTGGCGGCGACAGAGACCATGGCCCCATCGTTACTCAACAGCTCATGGGCGACTTGCTGATTGATCAGGTTATCTTCGACCACCAAGATGCGCAGCCCAGCCAGACGCAGCTGGCTCACCATCTGATGCGCTGTGACAGGAATGACTTTTCCCAAACTGGCGCGGCTCTCGGCGACGGCATCAAAGAGCATAGAAGCAGTCACCGGCTTGACCAGAAAGCCGTCAAACAGACTGGGCATTTGGCTTTGTCGTTGCGCGAGCAGTTCGCGCCCATGCGCCGTTACCATCATCACCATGGAACAGGTATCGGGCCGCAACAACTGGCGTATCCTTTCGCACGTTTCCCATCCATCCATTTCGGGCATGCGCCAGTCAACAAAGATCACATCGTATTCCTGTTCCCTGGCACCTTGCTCAACGAGACGCAAAGCCTCGGTGCCGCAACTGGCGCTGTCGACCGACCAGCCGAACGACTGCAGCATGTCCTGCAATATCTGTCTGGCGCAGTCGTTGTCGTCCACCAGCAGACAATGCAAGTCTTGCATATCGATCATGCCGCCTTGCTGTCCCTGCAGTTCAGGCACATCGGCAGGCGCGCAGTCGATCGTAAAATGAAATGTGCTGCCCTCGCCGACGACGCTGTTGACGGCCAGGGTGCCGCCCATCAGCTGCACCAGCCGCTCACTGATGGCCAAGCCCAGGCCGCTGCCGCCATAGCGGCGCGCGGTGGATGCCTCCGCCTGCGAAAAGCCCTGGAAAATACGCGCGCATTGCTCCGGCGAGATCCCGATCCCGGTGTCGCGTACGGCAAACGACAACGCTAGCCGGGCCGGTTCTTGCGCCTCCACCGTCACGGACAACACGACTTCGCCCCGTTCCGTAAATTTGATGGCGTTGCCGGCCAAATTAATCAAGACTTGCTGCAGCCGCAAAGCGTCGCCGACAATCCAGCGTGGCATCGCAGGATCGATTTCAAACAGCACTTCGAGTTCCTTGCTGCCCAAATTGGCCGATAAAATCACTGACACGTCGCGCAACAGCCGGTCAACGTTGAAGGGATGCGGGTCCAGCGTCAGCTTGCCCGCTTCCACTCTGGAAAAATCCAGAATATCATTGAGGATACTCAACAGCGTGCGCGCGGCAGTGTCCGCCTTGCCGACGTAATCGCCCTGCCGATGACTGAGCCCGGTCTGCGCCAGCAACTGTAGCATGCCCAGGATGGCATTCATGGGCGTGCGAATTTCGTGGCTCATATTTGCCAGAAACTCCGATTTGGCGCGATTGGCAGCGTCCGACAACTCCTTGGCCGCCCGCAAGCTCGACTCGATCTCGATATGGTCCGTCACATCGAGATTGATGCCGGTCACCCGCACCGCTTTGCCCTGGACATCATGCTCAATATACGCGCCGGCCTTGATATGGCGCACATCGCCGTTGGTATGGACCACGCGGAACACGGGATCGTAGATAGCGCGCCCTTCGACGGCGGCCTGCAGCTGGGCCGCCGTCGCCTCGACATCATCCGGATGCACGCGAGCGCGCCAGTGTTCATAATTCAAGCCCGTGTGTCTGAGTGAATTGGGCTGGTCGTACAGCGCGTACATCAAGTCGTTCCACTCCAGAGCATTGTCAGCCAGCACCCACGTCCAGATGCCCAGGCCAGCCACATCGGAAGCCATCAGCAACTGGTCGCGCGCTGCGCTCAAGGCAGCAGATGCCAAGCGCCGCTCGGTAACATCCTGAAATGCCCCCACCAGGCGCAAAGGGTGACCGCTGTCGTCCAACTCCACCTCGCCGACCACGCGCGCCCATATCGGACGGCCCTGCCCTGTCATGAGCGGCAACTCCAGATTCCAAGGCGTATGCTTTTCCAACGCCTGTTGCAACGCCGCTTGGATGACCGGGCGCGCTTCGGGGGCATAGAAATGGATGGCTTCTTCCATCGTCGGGTTATAGTCGGTGGGCATGTCATGCATGCGGCAAGTTTGATCCGACCACACGATTCTATTTTCCTTCAGATACACGGTCCAGGCGCCCACGCCGGCGATCTGGCCCGTCCGTTCCAGGTCACGGGAGCGCAATTGCAGGTCATCATTGAGCACTTCCAGGGCAATCTGGGCCTGCTTGAGCTCAGTAATGTCCGTCACAAGCACGATAAAACCGCGCACCATGCCATGATCGATGTCAGGAATGTAATGCGCCAAGGTACATTTTTTGCTGCCATCTATTTTTGTCAGGGTACGCTCAAAGGTCTGGCTTTCACCTTTGAGGGCCGCGTTGATGTACGGGGTATTTTGCTGGAAAACTGCCTCACCCAACAGCTCTTGCATGCACATGCCTTCCATCTGTTCCCGGGTCCTGCCAAACCAATCCAGATAGGCAATATTGGCGAACCGGCAGCGCAACTCACTATCCCAATAGCCGACCAAGCCCGGAATATTGGCGCTCAGGGTATTTAAGAACCGGCTGTTGGCTTCGAGTGCCTGTTCGGCCGCGCGGCGTTCGCTCAGGTCTGCAGCAACGCCGAGATAGCCAAAGATATCGCCGTTTTGTGCTTTTAGTGCCGTCACGCACAATACGACAGGAATGTGTCGCCCGTCTTTGCGCACGTAGGTCCATTCATATTCGTTGGATAAGCCACGCAACGCTTTGATGACGAAGACGTCAAAACCTGGCACGACGACTTCATTTAGCTCGGCCGAAAATTGCGCCGCCCTATCAGCAACCTCAAGCGGGTCGTGAAAAATTCCCGGATTGAGCTTGCCGATAGTCTCGCTGGCACTGTAGCCGAGCATTTTTTCAGCGGCCGGATTAAATACTGTAATGAGGCCAGCCTGATCGGTGGCGATGATGGCATATCCTGCACTATTTAAAATAGCTTGCTGCACCACAAAATAACTTTGAATCTCAGCCGTGCGCTCACTGACCTGTTGCTCCAGCGTGGCATTCAAGGTGAGTATTTCTTTTTCTATCACCTTTTGTGCGCTAATGTCGCGCACCGTTTTGGCAACGCCGATGACTAGTCCCTGGCCGTTGCGAATCGGCGACACCATCACCGAAACATCGATCTTGCTGCCATCCTTGCGGTGCCGGGTGGTGATCAGATTGTCTATCCTTTCCCCCCTACCGACGCGCGCCAAAATATCGAGCTCTTGCTCAAGAAATTCATGCGGTACGATTAAACTGCTCAATAACTGGCCCACTGCCTCTGCGCTGGAATAGCCAAACAGCTCCTCGGCACCGTGATTCCAGCTGGTGACCTTGCCTTGCAACGTTTTACTGATAATGGCGTCATGCGCACTTTCCACGATCGCTGCCAACTCCGCACGTTTTTCACCGGCGGCCGTCTTCATGCGCAAAAAGACATAGACGATGAGGCTTGCGATAACAATGCCGCCCAGGATAATGGCCAGCACCATGCGTTCGGTACTGGCCACCGTGCCCGCGATGACGGCATCGGACTGCACCAGTGTCAGCGTGAGGAAGCGATGGGGATCGTGCTCATCGAGTGCAATGGTGCGCTGAACCGCATTTTCAAGTCCATCGGCACCAGCAAATACCTGCATGGCGCCGGGATGCCTGATGTCGGAAGATAACAACTGATGGTCATCTTGCCAACGCCAGCGTTGTCCAAGTTCAAAGCCAAAGACGTGACGCGCATCAGGATTGAGCAAGTAGTCACCTTGGGCATTGGTCAGATAGACGCGAATGTTCTTGGACGAGTTGTTGGTCAGGTCAGCGAATGCTGATTGCATGTCCAGATTAATGACGATCATCCCAAACAGGGTTCCATCGGGCGCGAACACCGGCGTACTGGTGCGCAGGGTCCGTACGTAGGGGAGTTCGAGCTGGCCATGCTCACGATTGAGGTTGAGGTCGGAAACATGGACCTGGCCAGGCGCCAGGCGCAGCACCGACTGAAAGTAATCGCGGTCACCTTTGGACTGCAATTGATCAACTGGCACAACGACGATGTTGTTGTGCCGACGATCAACCCGCACCAGTTCCAAGCCATGCTTGGCCACGCCGATGAAGCGCACCTGGGTCAGGGCGGGATTGGTCTTGATATAGCTGCTGAAAATCTCCTGCAGACTCGTCCTCCAGAATGCCGCCGGCGTTTTCTCGGCGGCATCGTATCCACCATTGCCCATGGCCCTTACCATGCCCTGTACCGGAGGCACCGTTGCGAGAAAGCGGACATCCAGGCGTAGCCGGTCTATTTCTCTCGTTAAGGTCGCCGCCCGCAGTCCAGAAGAAGCTTCAAGGCGAGACTTTAATGATGCAAGCGCCTGGGTTCGCTCGTGTTCGCCCGCCATGAGGCATATCTCGGCCGTCAATAGTGTCAACATCAAGGCACAACCGAGTGCGATAAGGATGGTGCGGCTGCGAGGGGGAATGTTTTTCAGGAAGCTCACGCAATAACCTTTTCATTCAGGAGGCAGCGCGGGACAGAGCGGCTCCGGTGCATACCAGTAGCACCGGATGAGATCAATCATCGCTTATGCAGAATCTGATGCGACGACCCTGTTTCGACCAGCCGCTTTGGCGCGATACAGCGCCTGATCCGCCGCATTGATAAGTTGTCTAATCGTACATTTTTCACTCGGCACTAACGCTGCCACGCCGACACTGATCGTGACGACACTGGCGCAGGAAGAAAACTGATGAGGAAGTTTCAAATCATAAACTTTTTCGCACAGCCACGCGCCATATTTGTTCGCATCTTCCAGTGCCGTATGCGGCAAAATCGCCACAAATTCTTCGCCCCCGTAACGGGCGACGATTTCGCCGGGGCGTCTTGTTCCCAAGGCGATGGATTGCGCCACCTTGCTCAGGCAAGTATCCCCCTCCAAATGCCCGTAGCCATCATTAAATGCCTTGAAGTGGTCGATATCAATGAACGCCAGGCCAAGAGAGAGGCCCTGTCGTTGATGGCGCAAAAATTCCAATTCGATCATCTCATTGAAATAGCGGCGATTAAACAGCCCGGTCAGTCCATCTCGATTGGCCAAGCGGACCAATGCTGCCGCCTGACGCTGTACCTTCAGTTGTGTGCACGCGCGCGCCCTGACGACTGGCTGGTTCAAGGGCTTGGTAATGAAATCGACGGCGCCCGCTTCTAATGCCTGGATTTCACTTTCTATGCTCGATTGTCCTGTAATGAAAATAATCGATGCATCGCGCGTTTCAGAATTTTCCTTTAGCAGCTTGCATACTTCATAGCCGTTCATCACCGGCATTTCGACGTCCAGAAATATGAGTTGTGGTTGATGCTCGCGCGCCAGCGCGATGCCAGCTTCTCCGCTGGTGGCAAACCAGATTCTTCCCAGATCTTTCAATATCGCGCTTAGCAGCCGAATGGAAGTGACGCTATCGTCAATAATCAAAATCCGGCTTTGCTCTTCAGTTAAATTATTCATATCGCTTACTCAATAAAGTATCACAACGGAACCCACGGTCAGCACACGTGTTCCACTATTAACCACTATTTTTTCAGACGTGGCTTTAAGAGCGCGACAGTTTTATCCAGAGTATCGAGCACGATACCAGAATTAAATGGTTTTAAAATGAATCCGCTGGCTCCAAGCTGAATTGCCGTAACGATGGTTGCTCGGTCATTACTGCCAGTCACCATCAAAACAACTGTATTGGGTAATTTTTTTTTGATTTCCACCAAGACATCTAAACCATTGCTGCCTGGCATTTCAATGTCCAGACAGACAATGTCAGGACGCAATCGCCGCGCCCGTTCCAGGCCTAACATCCCGTTGTTGGCTTCGCCGATTACATGATAGGCGTCGCCCTGAATAATCATACGTAATACCGCACGTGTTGTTTCATTGTCATCTATGATAAACACACTTACACCAGAAGGTTCAGGCATACGTTTTCCTAGACTTTTCCTTAAGAATTTACTGTACTACAAAAGTTTGTGCGCATAAAAAAATTTTATTGATTTCAACGGTTGCCTTTATTTTAACTATTAAAGTCCGTAGCGAACAGCAGGAGTCGATCCGCCCCCGACTAGTAAGACCCAGGAATGGCTACACGCTGCCGCGCATGCAAATGTCCCCGAATTCGCTCTCGCTTTTGAGCGGTTTCAGGCTGGTCGCCGCTGACGCCTCGACCGTTCGCTTTGGTTTGCGCGCCAGCCATGTCAAACGTGCCGCCGTGGCCGATCAACTGGTGTATGGCTTGTTTCTGCCCGGTGCCGAATTGATGCTCTCGGCTTCGCTATACAGCGCCGACGTCGGTGAACGCCAGATGCTGTTCGAACAGCTCGACCGGCTTGTTAAGCGCGAATACCTACCCGGACGTCTCTCTCATCGGAGCCGATGCCGCCCTGCGCGACTTTACGGTTGACGCGCTGTATTACGCCCCCATCGACAACGCGCTGCTGGCCCCCTCCAACGGCATGGACGACCTTGCGGCACACACCTTGCGCTCCATCGTTGGCTACTGGCTGTGGACGAGCTTATAGACTGCCAAACCGGACCGCTCAAGTCCCTGCTAGAAAGTGCGCCGAGAACGCGTCACATACTGGCGTTACAACCGCAAATCGAACGTGCCGGCGGCGGGGAGGAGGAACTACGCAGGCATCGCGGTTGCGGAGATGCCTGGCGCTTGCTTGACGCGCGTCGTCTGGCTGGCTATTGCTGACCGGCCTTGCCGTGACGCAGCAACGGCCTGCCGCAAAACTCCTCGATCTGTTTAATTGCCGCCATCGCCGCCGCGTCGGAGAGGCCAATCCCGAATGGGAAGGCGCTCGTCTTGGTGAATAACATCAGCCTTTCACCGCCCAGGCCGAGCATGGCCATCTTGCCATCCGCGGTCATGGGAAGAGGAAGTGGCTTGCGTTCAATTGCGATCAGATCGCCGCACACAATCGCGGAGGCAGCCGCTGTTCCAGCGGGCGCGCCGTCCTTGACGAACAATATTTCTTCCTTACCGCAAATATTCTTGAACAGTACGGCGCCCGCTACAAACACGAATATAAGAATAACCGCCCCTGTTCCCACCGCGTCCATTGTCATTGTCATCAGGACATTTGCATTCTTTTTCACCGTGAAAGCGAGGATTGCGAGCGCGATCGTGCACAGCAAGATTCCTTGGAGCCGGAACGGCGCCGGCGACGTTATTTGCAGAATAAGATCGGGTTTTTGCATTGAACCTCGTCTCCTTTTATCTGCCTCTGGACGCAAGAAAGTATGCGCGCTGGCAATTATCGCATGTTCGGGGTAGCGTCTTGCTTGAACCATTTTGAGCTGGCTCCAGGGAGAGCTGATTAATTCGATTTCTGGCAATTCACTGCTTTAAAAATCAAAGACTTACGGGTGATGCTCAAGCGAAAACCCGAATTAAGCCGGTCCCTGCCTGCGCATACCGGCCAGTTGTCGGGCGCCTACCCAATGATCGAGAGCATAAGCCATAGCCCTTCGCTGGATGACATTCCCAGGCCAAACAAGCCGAGCGCCCGCGTATGCTATCCATACGATTCGCTGCGGACCTCACGACCGCTACTTCTTCCCTACCTCAGACCGCTATAATGGCCTTGCAAAGCATGGTTGGCCGGTAACCTAAGGCTTTTTGCATCGGGATGGAGGCATGAGTACGAGGTTATGCGGCATTGTGGTTGCCGGAGCCGTCAGCAACGTGCATCCGAGCTTTGCACCGCGTGCAGGTTTATGCGTCGTCGCGTACAACTTTATCTGTCGTCCGTGCAAACTTATGCGTCGTCCAACGCCAGCGCTTGACCTTGGCGGTAGACAGGTCTACTATTAATGACTCAAAAGTAAGTTACTTGGAAAGATACATGCAAGCCCCGATTGATACCAAGCCCCGCTGGGAGCGGCGCAAGGATGCCCGCCCGCAGGAGTTGCTCGCCGCCGCCCTCGACCTGTTTGTCGAACGGGGGTTCGCATCGACGCGCCTGGAGGATGTGGCCAAGCGGGCCGGCGTGTCGAAGGGCACGCTGTACCTGTACTTTGAGAATAAACAAGAGCTGTTCAAGGCCGTGGTACGCGACAATATCGTGCAGTCGATCGGCGAGGCGGAAGACAGCATGGCCGCTTCGGACAGCAGCAGCGCCGAGTTGTTGCGCAAGGTGATGATGCAGTGGTGGGAAGAGTTCGGCGCCACCAAGCTGGCCGGTTTGACCAAGCTGATGCTGGCCGAAGCGAACAATTTCCCGGAACTGGCGCAGTTTTACAACGAAGAGGTCGTTGCGCGCGGCAATGGGCTGATCGTCAGCCTGCTGGAACGGGGCATGCAGCGCGGCGAATTCCGTCAGATCGATCCCGTGCTGGTCAGCACTATCCTCAGCGCGCCCGTCACCATGCTCATGATGTGGACGCACTCTTACCTGCCATGCGAGGTCAAGAATATCGATCCGCTCGCCTACATGGATGCGTTTATCGACATGAGCTTGCGCAGCCTGCAGGTGGAGATGCCCGGGAAAAACTGACGCAGCGTGCCCGCGACTACCGTTCAGTTGCCCCTTTCCAAGGTTCGCCCCCCCAAATCTGCAGATCGTCGCAAATTTCCTCCATTTCCCGCCTTTATGGTTAACATGTGCTTTCAGCCAGTTCAACGATAAAATGGCGGATTATTACTTCACTTACCGAGTCCAAAGATGAATATCGAACAAGCCCGCTTCAATATGATCGAACAGCAGATCCGTCCATGGGACGTACTGGATATCGACGTGCTGGAGCTGTTGAACGTGGTCAAGCGTGAAGATTTCGTGCCGGCCGCCTATAAAAACCTGGCCTTCGTCGATACGGAAATTCCACTGGGCGGCGGCGAATGCATGCTCACGCCGAAGCTGGAAGCGCGCATTTTGCAAGACGTCGCCGTCAAAAAGCATGAAAATGTGCTGGAGATCGGCACCGGTAGCGGCTACATGGCTGCTTTGCTGGCGCACAAGGCGCGTCATGTGACGAGCGTGGAAATCGTGCCCCAATTGAAAACCCTGGCCGAGCAGAACCTGGCCGCCAACGGCGTGACCAATGTGACCGTGGAACTGGGCGACGGCGCCCAGGGCTGGAGCAAGGGCGCACCATACGACGTGATCGTCGTCTCCGGTGCCCTGGCCGTGTTGCCGGAAGCGCTGTTGCAACAAGTGAAAGTCGGCGGCCGTATCCTGGCCATCATCGGCGAAGCGCCGATCATGTCGGCGCATTTGATCACGCGCAGCTCGGACAAGGCTTACGACACGCGCAAGCTGTTTGAAACCAACGTCACGCCGCTGCAAGCCGTGGCCCCGTCGCATTTCCAGTTCTGAGGCGACCGATTCGATGGAGCATTTGAGTGCACCGCAGCTGGCCGCCTGGCTGGCTGACCCTTCCCGCCCGCGCCCGTTTTTGCTCGACGTGCGCGAACAGTGGGAGTTCGACCTGTGCCACCTCGATGGTGCCACACTGATGCAGATGAATTCGATCCCTGCCCGCATCGATGACCTCGATGAAGACGCCGAGATCGTCTGCATCTGCCATCACGGCATGCGCAGCATGCAAGTGGCGGCCTTCCTGGAGCGCAATGGTTTTGGCAAGATCAGTAATTTGACGGGCGGCGTGCATGCCTGGGCGCTGCAAGTCGACAGCGCAATGCCTAAATACTAAGTTATTTTGCAGTAGATGCACCCAGGCATGTTTTCCTGCATGCCTGCGGAGGCCTGTACCCCGCTCATCCGGCGGGCGCAAGGCACGCGGTAGCAGATTTTTGATTCCATCAACTTTTGACGACTCCAACGGAGAAATGCAATGCGGAAACCCCTTATCGCCGTGCTGATGACCAGCGCCTTTGTCTCGATGACATGCTCGCTGCAGGCGCAGGCGGCCGATCTCATCCAGGTGTACCAGCAGGCGCTGGCCAATGACGCGCAGTACGCCAGTGCGCGCGCTGCCCTGTCGGCCGGGATGGAGCGGGTTCCGCAGGGGCTGGCAGGCTTGCTGCCGCAAATCTCCGCCTCGGGTAGCAATACGCGCGGTAATCAGGAGCAAATCGTCCAGAACAATGGCGGCAGCAAGATCACTTCGCCATCCGTGAACGTGCGTGCGAACAGCTACAACCTGACCCTGGCACAGCCGCTGTTCCGCTGGGACCGCTGGGAAACCTATCAGCAAAGCAAGCTGGCGCAAGCGATTGCTGAAGCGCAATTTGCGCAAGTCCAGCAAGACCTGATCACCCGTGTGGCGCAGGCATATTTCGACGTGCTCAGCGCGCAGGACAACCTGGGCGCCACGCAGGCGCAAAAGGTCGCCACGACGGAGCAGCTGGCATCGGCCAAGCGCAATTTCGAAGTCGGCACGCAAACGATTACCGACACGCACGAAGCGCAAGCGGCCTACGACCTGGTGGTGGCGCAGGAATTTGCCGCCATCAATGACCTGGCGAACAAGCGCAGCGCCTTGCAAACCATCATCGGTGAAGCGCCAACGAGCCTGGCGCCCATGCGCACGGGCGTGGTCATCAGCGCGCCGGAACCGGCTGCCGTCGAGCCGTGGGTGGCGTCCGCCGAAGAGCAGAACTACGGCGTCGTCACGGCGCAGTTCAATGTGGAATCGGCCAAGCGCGACATCGGCCGCAACCGCGCCGGCCACTACCCGACCGTGGACCTGATCGCCAACGCTGGCCATAGCTATTCCTCGGGTGGCGGCAATGGCAACGGCAACAACAATAACGCCATCGGCGTGCAGTGGAGCATCCCGATCTTCAGCGGTTTTGCCGTCACCAGCAAAGTGCGCGAATCGATCGCGCTGGAAAACAAGGCCCGCAACGACCTGGAAACGGCACGCCGCACGGCGTCGCAAGGCGCGCGCCAGGCTTTCCTGGGCGTCAACAGCGGCCTGGCGCAGGTCAAGGCGCTGGAAGCGGCGGAAGTGTCGAGCAAATCGGCGCTGGAATCGAACCAGCTCGGTTACCAGGTGGGCGTGCGCATCAATATCGACGTCTTGAATGCGCAGAAACAATTGTTCTCGACGCAAAAAGACCTGTCGAAAGCGCGCTACGACACCATCATGAACGGCTTGCGCCTGAAGGCGGCGGCCGGCACCTTGAAGGAAACGGATTTGATGCCCGTCAACGCCTTGCTCGACAAGTAAGCGCGGACTTGCTCTGAATGAAAACCAGCACCGGCAACGGCGCTGGTTTTTTTTCGTCTATCGGTGTTGTCACACGGCGCGGCTGTTGGCGAATTGTGTCAGCACGACACCGGCCACCACCAGGCCCGCGCCCGTCCAGTGCAGCGGAGAAATATGCTTGACGGCAAAGCCCAGCAAGCCGTAGCGGTCGATGGCCAGCGCGGCCAGCATTTGTCCTCCGATGACGGCCGCCATGAAGGGGCCGGAACCCATGCGTGGCGCCAACATCAGTGCCGCCGTAATATAAAACACGCCGGCCGCGCCACCCAACCAGGACCAGCCCGGACCGCGCACGGCGAGCTGGAAATCGGGCGTCGGCACGCGCCAGAGCAGCATCACCAGCGACGCGAGCACGGCGCTGACAGCCAGCGAGGCAATGGTGGCCCACAGCGGGTGGCCCAGGTGGCGGCCCAGCGCGGCATTCGCGCCCGCCTGAAAGGGGACGACGGCACCGGCCAGCATGGCCAGCGGGGCAAATACGGTTATCCATCCCTGCATGGTTGACTCCATCTCTTTGAGTTGATGGGAACATCGTATTATGCTGTCATGATTAAATCCAATTCGTAATTTGTCATTCAACTATGCACCAAATGAATAATTTGCGCGCCGTCGATTTGAACCTGCTGGTAATCCTGGAAGCGCTGCTCAGCGAACGCCATCTGTCGCGCGCGGCGCAACGCTTGCACATGAGTCAGCCTGCCGTCAGCCATGCGCTGGCACGCTTGCGCCACTTGCTCGACGATCCTCTGCTGCTACGCGGCAAGGGCGGCTTCCAGCCCACGGCGCGCGCGCTGGCGCTGGCGCGGCCGCTGGCCGAGGCGCTGCAAAGCGTGCGCTCCGTGCTCGGCGGCGCCGTCTTTGAGGCGGCCACGGCGCAACGCGTGTTTCGCCTGGCCATGTCCGACTATGGCGCGGCGCTGGTATTGCCCGCCTTGCTGCGCCGCTTGCGCGTGGAAGCGCCCGGCATCGACCTGGCCGTGAGCTATGCCAGCCGTTCGGCCGTGGTGGCCGGTGTGCAGGATGGCGAGATCGATTTGGCGCTGGGCGTGTTCCCGCAACTGCCCAAACAGCTCCATAGGGAAGCCTTGTTTGAGGAAACGTTTGTGTGCGCGCTGGACCCGGCCAGCCTGGCGCCGGGCGAAACGCTGAACCTGGAGACCTATCTGGCGCGCCCCCATGTGCTGGTGGCCTCCAGCGAAGGTGGCATGGCCGCCGAAGTCGACGCGGCGCTGGCCCAGTTGGGTCAGACGCGCCGCATCGCCGTGCGCGTGCCGTACTGGACGGTCGCACCGGAGGTCGTGATGGGGACGGAATTGATCCTGACGGTGGCGCAGCGCGCCTTGCGCGGCAGCGCGGCGCTGGGGCTGGCACAGCATGCTGCGCCATTTGCCATCGCGCCATTTGCGTTTGAAGTGATACGGCACCACCGCACGGACGGCGATGCGGGGATAGCCTGGCTGCGCGCCGCGATTGCAGCGGCCGTCGAGCCAGGCTGAGATATTACAAGCCTCCGCCCTGGCCGTCGAACTTGCGTTCGATCAATTCGATCTTGTAGCCATCGGGATCGGTGATGAAGGCGATGACGGTATTGCCGCCTTTCACGGGGCCCGGTTCGCGCGTGACGTTGCCGCCATTCGCGCGTGCCGCATCGCAAGCGGCGACGATATCGTCGGCCGAGATGGCGATGTGGCCATACGCCGTGCCCAGCTCGTAGCTGGTAGTGCCATAGTTATACGTCAGTTCCAGTTCCGCATGGTCGGGATTCGAGCCATAGCCGACGAAGGCCAGCGTGTACTGGTATTCGGGATTGTCGCTGGTGCGCAGCAACTTCATGCCCAGGACCTTGGTGTAAAAATCGATGGAGCGCTGCAGGTCGCCGACTCGTAACATGGTGTGCAAAATACGCATCGTAAATCCTTGAGGGTGAGAGGAGAATGGCAGGATTTTATGCGTTTTACGGCTTTCTTGCCGGGACCGCCCCAGCCGCCCGCTGGCACAGGGGCGGCGGAAGCTAAGATGCTTACTCCAGATGGGCGTCCAGCGTGATTTGCGTGGCCAGCAACTTCGACACGGGGCAGCCCAGCTTGGCGCGCAGGGCCGCATCCTGGAACGCTTCGTCGGTGGCGCCGGGAATGGTCGCCACCAGGGTCAGGTGCACGGCCGTGATGGCATAGTTGCCATCGATTTTTTCCAGGCTGACATCGGCCGTGGTTTTCAGGGCCGTGGCGCGCAGACCCGCCTCGCCCAGCTGGCCGGACAGTGCCATGGTGAAGCAGGCGGCATGGGCCGCGCCGATCAGTTCTTCCGGATTGCTGCCGGGACCGTCTTCGAAGCGCGTGTTGAAGCCATAGGCCACATTGTCGAGCGCGCCGCTTTCGGTGGAAATAAACCCTTTGCCATCTTTAAGGCCGCCACTCCAGACGGCTGATCCTGTTTTTTTCATGATGTACTCCTTGCGTGGTTCGAGCGTCCATCATGCGCGCCCCGCCCTTGCGCTTCCGTTCGTTGCGTCACACAGGGGGCGCATGCAGGGACGCATGCGCGGCGCGGCTCTCATACGCTCAGGGCGCCGGCGTCACGCGCCAGATGACATTGCCCACGTCGTCCGCCACCAGCAACGCGCCTGCCTTGTCGACGGCCACGCCGACGGGGCGCCCCTGCGCCTTGCCGTCCTCGTCCAGGAAGCCGCTGACGACATCCTGTGGCGGGCCGTTGGGCACGCCATTGGCGAAGGGCACATGGATGACTTTATAGCCGCTGAAGGGCTTGCGGTTCCATGAACCGTGCTGGCCGATGAAGGCGCCGCCCCGGTAGCGGGCGGGCAGCAAGGTGCCGTCATAAAACGCCAGTCCCAGCGAGGCCGTGTGCGCACCCAGCGCGTAGTCGGGCGCAATGGCGGTGGCCACCAGTTCGGGGCGCGGCGGCTTGACCCGCGCATCGACATGCTGGCCGAAATAACTGTAGGGCCAGCCATAGAAGGCGCCTTCCTTGACGGACGTCATGTAGTCTGGCACCAGGTCGTTGCCCAGCTCGTCGCGCTCATTGACGGCTGTCCACAGGGCGCCCGTTTTGGGTTGCCAGGCCATGCCGTTCGGATTGCGCAAGCCGGTGGCATACACGCGTGCCTTGCCCGTCGCGCGTGTGAATTGCCAGATAGCGGCGCGGCCATCTTCGGCCGCCATGCCGTTCTCGCCCACATTGCTGTTGGACCCGACGGAAACATAGAGAAATTTGCCGTCGGCGCTGGCGACGACGTTCTTGGTCCAGTGGTGATTGATGGAGCCGCCCGGCAAATCCATCACCTTCACGCCCTGCGCCGTGATGGCGGTCTGTCCTGTTTCGTACGGGAAGCGCATCAGTGCGTCCGAATTGGCGATGTACAGCTCGTTGCCGACCAGGGCCATGCCGAATGGCGAGTTCAGCCCTTGCAGGAACACGCTGCGCGATTGCGCCACGCCATTCGCGTCAAGGCCGCGCAGCAGGGTGATGCGGTTGGCGCTGGGCGTGGCGGCACCCGCCTTTTTCATTTGCATCTGCATGATGGCACCCTTGATGCCCTTGCTGTCGTCCGGTTTCGGCGGGGCATTCGTTTCCGCCACCAGCACGTCGCCATTCGGCAGCACGTACAGCCAGCGTGGATGGTCGAGGTCGCGCGCATACGCCTGGATGGCAAGGCCGGGCGCGACGACGGGGCGCTGCGCAGCCGTCCAGCGCTGCACGGGCGCCACGTTGACGGTGGGAATGAATTGCCTGTCCGGTGCGGGCAGGGCGGGTTGCGGGCCAAAGCCCACGGGCATGGCGGGCGCCTGGGCGTGGGCGAGCGTGGTGCCGCAGGCTGCGGCCAGCAGGAAGGAACAGGCGTAACGGTGCATGGCGTACTCCGGAACAATAGCAGTGCATGAGGATTCGATTCAGCGCGCCTTCTTTGGTTCCAGTTGCGCATCGGGGCGGGCTTGCTGCGGCGCGGCCGGCTTGACCCTTTCCACGCCGGGCTGGGCGTGCCGGTCCGTATCGACCAGGCCGCGTTCCAGGTCGCTGGCCGCCTGTTGCATGATTTTGCGCGGGCGCACGTCTTGCGCGTCGGGCGATTCATCGCGCTCGTGCGGCAGGCGGTCGACGCCGTCATTGCTGACCTTTTCATCGGTATTGATCTTGCGTTCGCTTGGCGGGGTACGCATATGGCCTCCTGAGAGTAAAGTTGTGAGCTCAGTGTCCTGCCGCGACGGGCCACCTGCAAGTGGATTTGTCCCAGCTGGGAGCGCTGGCGCACGCATGGACGATTCTTTTTCTGCGCTACACTGCGTGCAACACCAAGAACGCCCCTTGCGGGCACACGGCAGCCGCACTATACTGTGCATATATACAGTATCATGCGATGCCGGCGTGCGACGCGACAGCCTGGGGCGGTTTGCCACTGAATTCACTACCGAGACTCTTATGCCCGTCGATATACCCGCCGAACAACGCGCCGAACAGCCAGCCGCGACCTTGCCAGCTCCGGGCGAGCGCTTCAACCTGGGCGCCAAGACCATCGCCCTGGTCGTGCGCCAGAATACGGATGGCATTGCCGAGCCCGTTAAAAGCATCGTCGATTTCCTGCAGGTGCTGGGCCACACGGTGGTCTTCGAGGCGGAGACGGCCGCACATCTGAACCTGGCTTTTCCCGGCGTGCGCGCCATGTCGCCGGCCGAGATCGGCGCTGCAGCCGATTGCGCCATCGTCATGGGCGGCGATGGCACCATGCTGGGCATTGCGCGCCAGTTGGCGCCATTCGATGTCCCCTTGATCGGTATCAATCAGGGGCGCTTGGGTTTCATGACGGATATCGCGCTCGAGCGCATGCTGCCCGTGCTGGCGCAAATTCTCGGTGGCCGTTTCAAGGCCGAACGCCGCACCTTGCTCGAAGGCAGCGTGTTGCGCGACGGTGAGTCGATTCACGTGGGCATGGCCGTTAACGATGTCGTCGTCTCGCGCGGCGGCGGTGCCGGCATGGCCGAATTACGCGTCGAAGTCGATGGCCACTTCATGTACAACCAGCGCTCTGACGGCCTGATCATCGCCACGCCCACGGGCTCGACCGCGTATGCGCTGTCGGCCGGCGGCCCCTTGTTGCATCCGACCCTGGGTGGCATCGTGCTCGTGCCGATCGCCCCGCATGCGCTGTCGAACCGCCCCATCGTGCTGCCCGACTCCAGCCAGATCGTGGTGGAAATCGTGCGCGGGCGCGATATCAGCGTCAATTTCGACATGCAGACCTTTGCCAGCCTGGTGCAGCAAGACCGCATCCTCATCCGCCGTTCGCCGCACACGATTACCTTCCTGCATCCGGAAGGGTGGAGTTACTACAACACCCTGCGTGAAAAATTGCACTGGAATGAGTACCCGTCGGGCGAGGGCAAGCTCAGCTAATAAGTTTCTCCACGTCAACCCGCGGTGCGCCGCCTAACCACAGAAGCCATGCTCCATACACTGTCCATTCGCGATTTTGTCATTGTCGATACCATTGAACTGGAATTTTCCGCCGGCTTTAGCGTGCTGACGGGTGAGACGGGCGCCGGCAAGTCCATCCTCATCGATGCGCTGACCCTGGCGCTGGGCGGACGCGGCGACGCCAGTGTGGTGCGCGAAGGCGCGGCCAAGGCCGACATCACGGCCGACTTCTCCGTCAGCGAGGTGGCGCAAGCCTGGCTGGTGGCACATGAGTTTGCCAACGACGATGGCGGCGCCCTGCTGCGCCGCGTGATCGACAATGCGGGCCGCTCGAAGGCGTACATCAACGGCATCCCCGCCACCGCCGCGCAGTTGCGCGAACTGGGCGACATGCTGGTCGATATCCACGGCCAGCACGCGCACCAGTCGTTGCTGAAAAGCGAGGCGCAGCGCGCCCTGCTCGACGGCCAGGCGACGGCGCGCGAAGCGGGCGCGGAGCAGGATGGGCGGCAGGTGGCGGCGCTGCACAAGCGCTGGCGCGCCCTCGTGCGCCAGCGCGAAGAATTCGAAACGAATGCCGCCAACGTGCTGTACGAGCGCGAACGTCTGGAATGGCAAGTGGGCGAACTGGAAAAACTGGCTGCCAAGCCCGGCGAGTGGACGGAGATCACGAACGAGCACAGCCGCCTGTCGCACGCGGCCAGCCTGCTGGAAGGGGCGCAGGAAGCGCTGTCCCTCATTTCCGAGTCGGAAGACCACCCGATCGTGTCGCAACTGTCGACCCTGAATCAGAAGCTGGGCAAGCTGGTGTCCGTCGATGCGGAATTGCAGCCGATCGTCGACCTGATCGAATCGTCGCGCATCCAGCTACAGGAATCCGTGTACGCGCTGAACAACTATCTGGACCGGGTCGAACTGGACCCGGAGCGCCTGCACCAGCTCGACGCGCGCATGGAAGCCATGCACAGCACGGCCCGCAAATTCCGCGTCACGCCCGAAGAGTTGCCGGAGGAACACGCCAGGCTGTCGGAAAATCTGCAGCACCTGGCTGACGCCAGCGACATCGAAGGCTTGCTGCGCCAGGAAGCGAAGATCGAGGCCGAGTACCGCAGCGTTGCCGAGCGCTTGTCCGATACGCGCCGTGCCGCCGCTTTGGAGCTGGGGCACGCCGTCACGCGCGCCATGCAGGAACTGAGCATGACGGGCGGCAGCTTCGAGATCGCCCTGCACCCGTGCGTACCGGCCGCCCACGGCCTCGAACAAGTGGAATTCCTCGTTGCCGGCCATGCGGGCACGGCGCCACGCTCGCTGGCCAAGGTGGCGTCAGGCGGCGAACTGGCGCGCATTGCGCTGGCCATCTCCGTCATCACCTCGCACGCTACCACCACGCCGACCCTGATCTTCGATGAGGTCGACAGCGGCATCGGCGGCGCCGTCGCCGAAGTCGTGGGGCGCCTGCTGAAACGCCTGGGGCAGGGACGCCAGGTGCTGTGCGTGACCCACTTGCCGCAAGTGGCCAGCCAGGCGAACCAGCATTTTCAGGTGGCAAAAAGCACCCTGGACAATGGCAAGACGGCGTCGCGCATCGACATGCTCGATGCCAAGGCCCGCGTGGAAGAAGTCGCGCGCATGCTGGGTGGCCTGGAAATCACGGCCACCACGCGCAAGCACGCGCGCGAGTTGCTGGCGATTTGACCGGAGGCTTAAATCCGGGGTCAGACCCCCGGATGCGTTAGCGCTGAGCTTGACGTTAGCGGCATTGAGGGCCTGACCCCAGCGCTTCGCCATTAACCCAATGCAACTATAATAACTAGCTAATCCATCCAACGCCTTCGAAGAGATTTCATGTCATTTCAAACAGAACCGCCGTACACGCATGGCAGTATCGACCGCAGCGCCGTGGTGCTGGTCAACCTGGGCACGCCCGATGCGCCGACCTCGTCGGCCGTGCGGCGTTACCTGAAGCAATTTTTGTCAGACCCGCGCGTGGTGGAGATTCCCCGCCTGGTCTGGTGGTGCATTTTGAACCTGATCATCTTGCCATTCCGCTCCGGCCAGTCGGCCAAGAAATACGCGTCGATCTGGACGCGCGAGGGCTCGCCCCTGAAAGTGCATACGCAAAAGCAGGCCAAGTTGCTGGCCGGCGCCCTGGCCGAGCGTGGTCACGACGGCGTCACGGTGGCCATGGCCATGCGCTATGGCTCGCCTTCCTTGCCCGAGGTGCTGGCCAAGTTGAAAAGCGAAGGCTGCGAGCGCATCGCTATTCTGCCAGCCTATCCGCAATATTCTGGCCCGACGACAGGCTCCATCTACGACGCCGTGTTTGCCCATTACGCCACGGTGCGCAATGTGCCGGAATTGCGTTTTATTAAGCAGTATCACGAGCACGACACGTATATCGACGCCTTGCGCGATTCCGTGTTGAATCACTGGGAAACGCATGGCCGTCCGGAAAAACTGGTAATGAGTTTTCATGGCGTGCCCAAGCGTACCTTGCTGCTGGGCGATCCGTACCACTGCCAATGCCTGAAAACGGCGCGTCTGCTGGCGGAAAAGTTAAAATTAACTAAAGAGCAATACTTGGTAACCTTCCAGTCGCGCTTTGGCAAGGCCGAATGGCTGCAACCGTACACGGCGCCCACCCTCGTGGCGCTGGCGCAACAGGGCGTCAAGCGCGTCGACCTGCTGTGCCCGGGCTTTACCAGCGATTGCCTGGAAACGCTGGAAGAGATCGCCATGGAAGCCAAGCATGATTTCGAAACGGCCGGCGGCCAGCAGTTTCATTACATCGCTTGCCTGAACGAAACGCCAGCCTGGATCGCGGGCATGGCGGAAATTGCCGAACAGCACATGATCGGCTGGCCGACGATGAAGACGGCGCCGCAGCGCGAGGCGGACAGGAAAGCGGGCGAAAGCGCACGCGCGGCGGCCTTGGCGCTGGGCGCGGCGAATTAAGGGGTATTAATTTTTAAGCAATAAAAAGCCGCGCTTGCGCGGCTTTGTCATGTCTGGCGCGACAAAAGTACTATCCAGTTAGCAACGTCGTCAGTGGCGACGGCGGCGGCGGGGCTGGTAGAATGCCCGCTTTACGGTGGGAAGCCTGGAAAATCAAGGGGGCGCGCACGGATCGCTACCCGAAATGGGAAGTGCTTTGTAATAAGCTGTAACATGGATCGATGGAAATCTGGTTTTGCCATGCATACCCCTTGAAACAATAGGATATAGCCCCATCTGCCCGTTAGTGTTGTAAAGATAATTAGACTAACTCATTTAAGTCATTGATTGTAGGAGCTTTCTAGATGCAAGATCAGGAAAACCAAGCTGTACCTAATCCGCAAGCGGACGCCGCGGCTCCCGCAGAACCTACTTTGGAAGAGCAGCTGGCGAATGCCGAAGCGCGTCTTGCAGAAATGCACGATGCCTTCATGCGCGCCAAAGCCGATGGCGAAAATATTCGCCGCCGTGCGCAGGAAGATGTTGCTAAAGCGCATAAATTCGCAGTGGAAAGCTTTGCCGAAGCCATGGTGCCGGTCAAAGACAGCCTGGAAACAGCGCTGACGGTGGAAGCACCGACCATCGAATCGCTGAAAGAAGGCGTCGAGATGACCCTGAAGCAACTGAACGCCGCGTTCGAACGCAACCGCCTGGTGGAAGTATTGCCAGTGCAGGGTGAGAAGCTCGATCCGATGAAACACCAGGCCGTTGCCGTGGTGCCAGCGGAGCAGGAAGCCAATACCATCGTGTCCGTCCTGCAAAAGGGCTATATGATTGCGGACCGCCTGCTGCGTCCAGCCATTGTAACGACCGCGCAAGCAAAATAATCAGAGTGCGGCATCAAGCAAGCCTTGAAACCATGCCGCTTTGCCACATATAAGAACCATCTGAAATCTAGCAAATAAAAGGAAAAAAATCATGGGTAGAATTATCGGTATCGATCTGGGAACCACGAATTCCTGCGTTTCCATCATGGAAAACGGTCAACCAAAGGTAATCGAAAACGCTGAAGGCGCACGCACGACGCCGTCGATTATTGCTTATCAAGAAGATGGCGAAATTCTCGTCGGCGCGCCAGCGAAACGCCAGGCCGTGACCAATCCGAAAAACACGCTGTACGCAGTCAAGCGTCTGATCGGTCGCAAGTTCGACGAAAAAGAAGTCCAAAAAGACATCGCGCTGATGCCGTACCAGATCATGAAAGCCGACAACGGCGATGCATGGATCGGCGTACGCGACAAAAAACTGGCGCCGCCGCAAATTTCGGCTGAAGTCTTGCGCAAGATGAAGAAAACGGCAGAAGACTACCTCGGTGAAGAAGTCACCGAAGCCGTCATCACCGTGCCTGCGTACTTCAACGACTCGCAGCGTCAAGCGACCAAGGATGCCGGCCGTATCGCTGGTCTGGACGTCAAGCGCATCATCAACGAGCCAACCGCGGCAGCGCTGGCATTCGGCCTGGACAAGACCGAAAAAGGCGACCGTAAAATCGCCGTGTATGACTTGGGTGGCGGTACGTTCGACGTGTCGATCATCGAAATCGCAGATGTTGATGGAGAGAAACAATTTGAAGTGCTGTCGACCAACGGCGACACCTTCCTGGGCGGCGAAGACTTCGACCAGCGCGTCATCGATTACATCATCGACGAGTTCAAGAAGATCAACGGCATCGACCTGAAAAAAGATCCGATCGCCCTGCAGCGCATCAAGGCTTCGGCCGAGCGCGCGAAGATCGAATTGTCGTCGTCGCAGCAAACCGAGATCAACGAGCCGTACATCGCCATGGCGAACGGCGCACCGGTCCACTTGAACCTGAAGATGACACGCGCCAAGCTGGAATCGTTGGTGGAAGAGCTGATCACGGCCACGATGGAACCATGCCGTATCGCCATCAAAGATGCTGGCGTGAAAGTGTCGGACATCGATGACATCATCCTGGTCGGCGGTATGACGCGTATGCCGAAGGTGCAGGAAAAAGTGAAGGAATTCTTCGGCAAGGATCCACGCAAGGACGTGAACCCGGACGAAGCCGTCGCCGTGGGCGCAGCGATTCAAGGTTCGGTCCTGTCAGGCGAACGCAAAGACTTGCTGTTGCTGGACGTCACTCCTCTGTCCCTGGGTATCGAAACCCTGGGCGGCGTGATGACCAAGATGATCCACAAAAACACGACGATTCCAACCAAGTTCAGCCAGGTGTTCTCGACGGCCGACGACAACCAGCCTGCGGTGACCATCAAGGTCTTCCAGGGTGAGCGCGAAATCGCCGCCGGCAACAAAGGCCTGGGCGAATTCAATCTGGAAGGTATTCCGCCAGCATCGCGTGGTACGCCACAGATCGAAGTGACTTTCGACATCGACGCCAACGGCATCTTGCATGTCGGCGCGAAAGACAAAGCCACCGGCAAGGAAAACAAGATCACGATCAAGGCCAATTCCGGCTTGACCGAGGCTGAAATCCAGAAGATGGTCAAAGACGCCGAGTTGAACGCGGAAGAAGACAAGAAGGTCAAAGAATTGGCCGAGTCGCGCAACCAGGCCGATGCTCTGGTACACTCGACCCGGAAATCCTTGACCGAATACGGCGACAAGCTGGATGCGGGCGAGAAAGAGAAGATCGAAGCGGCGATCACCGACCTGGAAGCAAGTATCAAGGCGGGCGACAAGGCTGAGATCGACGCCAAGGTGGCTGCACTGTCGAGCGCATCGCAGAAACTGGGCGAAAAAATGTATGCCGACATGCAAGCGCAGCAAGCTGCCGGCGGCGCGGAAGGTGCACAGCAAGCTGCTGGCGCATCGGACGCAGGCGCCAAGCAAGACGACGTTGTTGACGCTGACTTCAAAGAAGTCAAAGACAGCAAGTAATGTCTTGCGCTCCCATGAGGGGGCAGCCGGGCTGAACGCTACATCGCGGGATTAGCCGCGAAGACCGGCCGAGCCGAGTCGTTGCCCCGTGCAGCACTCGACTCGGCTTTTTCGTGTAATTTTTACATCAGTAGATAGACTGCAAGGTGCCGACAACATGGCAAAGCGTGATTTTTACGAGACACTCGGTGTCGCAAAAAATGCTTCGGAAGAAGAGATCAAAAAGTCTTACCGTAAACTGGCGATGAAATACCATCCGGACCGCAATCCGGATAGCAAGGAATCGGAAGAAAAGTTTAAGGAAGTCAAAGAAGCCTACGAGATGCTCACCAATCCGGAAAAGCGCGACGCGTATGACCGTTATGGTCACGCCGGCGTGGACCCGAACATGGGCGGCGGTGGCGGCTTCGGCGGCGGTGCTGGCGGCTTTGCCGACAGCTTCGGCGATATCTTCGGCGACATCTTTGGCGGTGGCGGTGGACGCAGCCGCAATGCTGGTCCACAGGTATATCGTGGCGCGGACTTGCGCTACAACCTGGAAATTACACTGGAGCAAGCTGCGCACGGCTTCGACACGACCATCCGCGTGCCGAGCTGGGACAAGTGCGACACTTGCCACGGCAGCGGCGCCAAGCCTGGCACGTCGCCAACCACTTGCGGTACTTGCGGTGGTCATGGCCAGGTGCGCATGCAGCAAGGTTTCTTCAGCATCCAGCAAACCTGCCCGAAATGCCATGGCAGCGGCAAGGTCATCACCGACCCGTGCACGCCATGCGGCGGCGCCGGTCGCATCAAGCGCAACAAGACGCTGGAAGTCAAAATTCCAGTCGGTATCGACAACGGCATGCGTATCCGTTCGTCCGGCAACGGCGAACCTGGCACGAATGGCGGCCCGTCGGGCGACCTGTATGTGGAAATCCACATCAAGCCGCACGCCGTGTTCCAGCGCGAAGGCGACGACCTGCATTGCGAAATGCCGATCTCGTTCACCAAGGCGGCCCTGGGCGGCGAAATCGAAGTGCCGACCCTGAACGGCAAAGTGTCGTTCACGATTCCTGAGGGTACCCAGTCGGGCAAGACCTTCCGCCTGAAAGGCAAGGGCATCAAGGGTGTGCGCTCCGGTTACGCGGGCGACCTGTTCTGCCACGTGGCGATCGAAACCCCCGTGAAGCTGACGGAAAAACAGAAAGACCTGCTGCGCGACTTTGAAAAGTCGACCACCGAGGGCGGTGCCAAGCACAGTCCGCAAAGCAAGACCTGGAAAGACAAGGTCAAGGATTTCTTTGAATAAGCACACGTAACACCATGCGCCGGGATGCTGAAACATCCCGGCGTTTTTTTCACTACGACTGAACAATGCACGCACATCGCCGGCCTATGGGCGCGATCTGCGGCCAATGCAGTCGTACTCACACAATGGGAGCGATATGACCGAAGCGAAAAATGGCATGGCCCTGGCGGAACTGCTGCAGCGTAACCGCCGCTGGGCCGACTCGATGGTGGCGAAAGACCCGAACTTTTTCAAGAACCTGGAAGCGCAAACGTCGCCCGAATACCTGTGGATCGGCTGTTCCGACAGCCGCGTGCCCGCCAACGAACTGCTGGGCATGGCGCCTGGCGACGTGTTTGTCCACCGGAATATTGCCAATGTGGTCGTGCACTCCGACCTTAATTGCCTGTCCGTCCTGCAATTTGCCGTGGACGTGCTGAAAGTCAAACATGTCATCATCGTCGGCCATTACGGCTGCAAGGGCGTGCATGCGGCCATGACGGGCACGCGTATCGGCCTGGTCGACAACTGGCTGCGCCACGTGCAGGACGTGGGCCAGAAGCACGAACGCTACCTGGGCGACGTGCTGACCAGCCGCCAGCGCGGCGACCGCCTGTGCGAACTGAACGTGGTCGAACAGGTCTTGAACGTGTGCCAGACCACCATCGTGCAAGATGCGTGGGAACGGGGCCAGGAACTCAGCGTCCATGGCTGGGTCTATGGCTTGAAGGATGGCTTGCTGAACGATCTGGAAGTGACGGTCACGGCTGGTCACGAGCTGGCGCCGCGCATGGCGACTCGCCTGGCTCGCTACGAAGCAACGGCGTAAGCAACGCAGGCTCCGCGCCGGGTTTCCTGGCCTCGCCGATGCCAGTTGCAGCGTGGCGCAACGCGCCGCGCATATCCATATCAGAAATGCTTCGTTTGCAGGACGGGCAAGCAGGCATACAGTGGACTTCCCCTGACTCTAGGCGAATTCCCATGTCGGCCGTCCTGAAACCCAAGTACTCCACCAGCCATTTCCGTATCGAGACGTTCGATGCGCCGCTCGGCGCGCAAGTGCTGGGGCTGGACCTGGCGCAGCCACTGTCGCTGGGCGACTTCCAGCGCCTGCACCACGCCCACCTCGACCATCACGTGCTGGTGTTCCGCGACCAGCGCATCACGCCGCAGCAGCAGGTGGATTTCAGCCGCCGTTTTGGTCCCCTGCAAATCCACGTGCTGCGCCAGTTCCAGCTGCCGACGCAGCCGGAAGTGCTGATCATCTCGAACATCGTCGAGGATGGCCAGCCCATCGGCCTGGGCGATGCGGGTCATTTCTGGCATTCGGACCTGTCGTACAAGGAAGTGCCCAGCCTCGGCTCCATGCTGCACGCGCAAGAGTTGCCGGACGAGGGTGGCGACACCGTATTTGCGAATATGCACCTGGCCTGGGAAAGCTTGCCGGCCGCGCTGCGCCACGCCGTGCGCGGCGCCCGTGCCGAACACAGCTACCTGAGCCAGTATGAGGAGTTGCGCCGCCGCAATCCCTGGCGTCCCGCACTGACGCAGGCGCAGATAGATGAAGTCAAGCCTGTCACCCATCCCGTCGTGCGCGTGCATCCGGAAACGGGGCGGCGCGCCCTGTTTGTCAGCGAACATTTCACCACGCGCATCGTCGGCTTGCCCGAGGATGAAAGCCGCGCCCTGCTCGATGAACTGTTTGCCCATAGCGTGCGCCCCGAGCACCTGTATGTGCACCGCTGGCAGCCGCACGACCTGGTGTTCTGGGACAACCGTTCCCTGATGCACCTGGCGACCAGTTGCCCGCCCGAACAACGCCGCAAACTTTACCGAACCACCATTGAAGGCGATGCGCCGTACTGATTTTTTGACCGTCGTTGACCAGGGAGTGTCCATGTTGCCGATCTATACCTTTGCCCGCCGCCGGCTTTTTGCCGCCATCGCCATGCTGTGTTTGACAAGCATGGCGATGCCCATGGCCCGGGCCGAAGGCCAGATCCGCATCGCGGGCCAGCACGGCATCACCTTCTTGCTGCTCAACATTGCGCAGGAACAAAAGCTGATCGAAAAGCATGGCAAGCAGCAGGGCGTCGACGTGAAGGTCGAGTGGATCACCCTGTCTGGCGGGCCGGCCATCAATGACGCCTTGTTGTCGGGCAATATCGATATCGCGGGGGCTGGGCTGGGGCCGCTGTTGACTATATGGGACCGCACCAAAGGCCGGCAGAATGTGCGCGCCGTGGCGTCGTTGGGCAATTTCCCCTACTACTTGATCAGCAACAACCCGAAGGTGAAAACCCTGGCGGACTTGACGGACAAGGACCGCATCGCCTTGCCGGCCGTGTCCGTCTCCGTGCAAGCGCGCATCTTGCAGATGGCCGTGGCGAAACAGTGGGGCGACAAGGAATTTGCCCGTCTGGATAACATCACGCAAACCTTGCCGCACCCGGATGCGGCGGCCGCCATCATCGCCGGCGGCACGGAGCTTAGCGGCCACTTCGGCAATTCACCGTTCCAGGAGCAGGAACTGGCGCAAAACCCGAACGCCCACATCATCTTGAATTCCTACGATGTGCAGGGCGGGCCCAGCTCGTCGACCCTGCTGTATGCGACGGAAAAATACCGCAAGGTTAATCCCAAGACTTACCGCGCCTTCATCGCCGCGCTGGCGGAAGCAGCGCAGTATGCGAGCAGCAATCCGCAGGGCGCGGCCGACATCTATATCAAGGTGAATAGAAGCAAGGTGGACCGCAATCTGCTCTTGAAAATCTTTGCCAATCCGCAAGTGCAATTCAAGATCGCGCCGCAAAACACCTATGGACTGGCGCAATTCCTGCACCGGGTGAATGCCATCCGCAACCTGCCCGGCAGCTGGCGAGACTATTTCTTTGACGACCCGGCTATCACCCAAGGAGGCTGACATGAACGCATCCGCTTTTCACCTCGTGCGTCCACCCGTGGCGGTGGTGCCCTTGCTCAGCGTTAAGAATGTCAGCCTGGAATACCGGATGGAGCAGCGCACCGTGCGCGCCACGCATGATGTCAGTTTCGACGTGTTCCGCGGCGACCGTTTTGTGTTGCTGGGGCCATCGGGCTGCGGCAAATCTTCGCTCTTGAAAGCCGTGGCCGGTTTCATCGCGCCGCGCGCCGGCAGCATCGCCATGCAGGGTCAGCCCATTCATAAACCGGGGCCGGACCGTGTCGTCGTGTTCCAGGAATTCGACCAGTTACCGCCGTGGAAAACCGTGCTGGAAAACGTCATGTTCCCCTTGCTGGCCAGCAAGCGGCTCGACAAGGTGGCGGCCCGCGAGCGCGCCCATCACTGGATCGCCAAGGTGGGCCTGGCCGGCTTTGAAGACGCTCATCCGCACACCTTGTCGGGCGGCATGAAGCAGCGGGTGGCCATCGCCCGTGCGCTGGCCATGCAGCCGGAAGTGCTGTTGATGGACGAGCCGTTTGCCGCCCTCGACGCCTTGACGCGGCGCAAGATGCAGGAAGAGCTGAGCCGCTTGTGGGAAGAGTTGCGCTTTACCCTCGTGTTCGTCACGCATTCGATCGAGGAAGCGCTGGTGGTGGGCAACCGCATCCTGCTGCTGTCGCCCCATCCGGGCAGGGTGCGTGCAGAACTGAACAGTCATCAGTTCGGCTTGCACAGCGCCGGCAGCGCGGAATTTCAGGCCGCCAGCCGTCGCATCCACGGCCTGCTGTTTGATGACGATGTTGTTCCCACACAGCATGCTGACGCGGCATACAGGGAGGCCTTATGAACGTGCTGCTGGAGCCGCCGATCCGCCAGGAGTTCGTGTATGCGGCGCCGCCACCGGCCGGCCTCACCGTCGAGCGGCCGCTGTCGCGCTGGCAGCGTTTGAGCCAGCATGCGCTGTGGCGCAAGGTCTTGATTTTGCTCAGCCTGGCCCTGCTGTGGGAAGGTATGGCGCGCTGGACGCACAACGATTTATTGCTGCCCAGCTTTCTACAGACGGCGCAGGCGTTTATCGGCGGCATCGCCAGCGGTGAATTGCTCACGCGCACGGTCGCGTCCCTGCTCGTCTTGCTGCAGGGCTATGCGGTGGGCGTACTGGCCGCCTTCGTGCTAACCTTGCTGGCCGTGTCCAGCCGACTCGGACGCGACGTGCTGGAAACGCTGACGGCCATGCTGAATCCCTTGCCGGCGATTGCCCTGCTGCCGCTGGCCCTGTTGTGGTTCGGCCTGGGGCGCGCCAGCCTGATCTTTGTCATCGTCCATTCCGTGATGTGGCCGCTGGCGCTCAATACCTACGCGGGCTTCCAGGTCGTACCGGAAACCCTGCGCATGGCGGGCCGCAATTACGGGCTAAACGGCGTACGCCTGGTGCTGCACATCCTCGTGCCGGGCGCCTTGCCGTCCATCGTCTCGGGCTTGAAGATCGGCTGGGCGTTTGCCTGGCGTACCCTGATCGCGGCCGAACTGGTGTTTGGCACCACGTCGGGGCAGGGCGGCCTGGGCTGGTACATCTTCCAGAACCGCAACGAGCTGTACACGGACAAGGTATTCGCGGGCCTGGCGGCCGTCATCGTGATTGGTTTGCTGGTGGAAAACATCGGCTTTCGCACTCTGGAACGCGTCACCTTGAAACGCTGGGGCATGCAGCGATAGCTATTTCAAGATTTTGCGCGCTGCCGCGATGATGTGCCGCGACAGTTGTTCCATGCGCGGCGACTGCACTTTCCACGTGTGCCAGTACAGGGCCACGTCGGCCGGGGTCTTGGGCGTGAGCATTTCCACCAGCTCGCCATCCGTGTTCGCCTTCAGCAGCAGTTCCGGCACCATGCCGTAGCCGAGGCCGTAGCGGATGGCGTTGAAGTGCGAGGTGGCGCCCGGCACGTAATGGCAGGGGTAAGCCCCTTCCGGCAGCCCCAGCGCCTCTTGCAGGAACGTTGACTGCAAGGTGTCCTTGCGCGTGTAGGCGACCACGGGCGCCGTGCGCGCCGCCTTGCGCGTCAGGCCGTGCGCGAACCACTGCTGGCGGAACGCGGGCGTGGCCACCAGCCAGTAGCGCATCACGCCCAGCGGTTCGGCCGTGCAGCCGCGCATGGGTTTGGCTTCCGTGCTGATGCAGCCGATGGCCATGCCCGTCTCCAGCAAGGTGTACGTGTGGTCCTGGTCTTCCACGGTCAGGTCGAGCAGCACGCGCTCGCGTATCAGCACCTCGGACAGGGCCGGGAAGAACCAGGTACCCATCGAATCCGCGTTCAGCGCCAGCACCAGGGTCAGCGGGGCATCTTGCTGCACTGCCAGTTCCGCCTGCAAGTCCGCTTCCAGCAGCTTGGCCCGCTTTAAATACTGCATCAGCCGCTGCCCCATGCGCGTGGCGCGTGCGGGACGGCTGCGCACGATCAGTGCATTGCCAAGCTGGCTCTCCAGCGCCCGCACGCGCTGGGAAATGGCGGGCGACGTCAGGTGCAGCCGCAGCGCCGCCTGCTCGAAGCTGCCCGTTTCGACGACGGCGCGGAACGCTTCCGTGTGCTTGGGATTGAGATCCATGGTCAAGGCCTAACATAAGAAAAATTTATCAATACTAAATAATACTTACTTTCTATAAGGATGGGTGTGTTGCAGTGCACAATGTCTCTTTGATGGAGTGCCGCGCGCCAGCGCGCGGCCTCCTGGCAGCAAGGAAATACCACCATGGAAGCACAAGCGAACGACACTACCACCCGCAAGTCACCATCAAAGCTGGCGCGCAATCTGAAATTCGGCCTGGGATTGACCCTGGGCCTGGGCATGGCCGCCGCGCTGGCGGGCGGTTGGTGGCTACGCCAGGCGTGGCAGGATTTGCCGGCCGTCGAGCACCTGGCCCAGTACAAGCCTGCGCTGCCGCTGCGCATTTTTTCCAGCGAAGGCGAGCTGCTGGCCGAGTACGGCGAGGAGCGCCGCGAATTTTTGCCCTTGAAAGACATCCCGCTGCGCATGCGCCAGGCCTTGCTGGCCATCGAGGATGCGCGTTTCTACGAGCATGGCGCCGTGGACTTTTATGGCTTGACGCGCGCCACGCTCGCCAACATCGTCACCGGCCACCATGCGCAGGGCGCCAGCACCATCACCATGCAGGTGGCGCGCGACTTTTTCCTGTCGCGCGAAAAGACCGTGCAGCGCAAGCTGACGGAGATGCTGCTCGCCTACAAGCTGGAACAGCACTATGGCAAGGACAAGCTGCTGGAACTGTATATGAACCAGATTTACCTGGGCGAGCGCTCCTACGGTTTTTCCGCCGCGTCGAACATTTATTTCGACAAGCCCCTGGCCGAGGTCAGCATCGCCGAAGCGGCCATGCTGGCCGGCTTGCCGAAAGCGCCATCGGCCTATAACCCCGTCGCCAATCCGCAGCGCGCCAGCGTGCGCCAGCACTACATCCTGCAGCGCATGCGCGAACTCGGTTACATCACGCCAGCAGAATACGACGCCGCCGTGGCGGAAAAGCTGGCCCTGAACAAGGACCGCAACAGCTCCGTGCATGCGGCCGCGTATGCGGTCGAGGAAGCGCGTCAATTGATCCTGCAAAGCTACCCCGAAGGCGCCTACAGCATGGGCCTGGACGTGACGACCACCATTCGCATGGCGCCGCAAATCGCAGCCGACAAGTCGCTGCGCGATGGCTTGCTGAACGCGCAGGCGCGGCGCGGCTACCGTGGCCCGGAAGCGCGCCTGGCCGCCTCCGCAGACAGCGTGGCGCGCCAGCTGGCCGCCTATCCGGATAGCGGAGAATTGCGCGCCGCGCTGGTGCGCAAGGTCGGGACGTCGGGCAAGCGCCAACAACTGACGGCGCAGCTGCGCAATGGCGACGAGATCCTGCTGACCGCATCGGACGCGCGCCTGGGCGGAAAGTTGCAGTGGGATGGCACGCGCGCCATCGTTGAAAACAGCGTGATCCGCGTGGTGCACGATGCGGCAAAGAAGCGCTGGCTGGTGAGCCAGTTGCCCGAGATGGAGGGCGCGCTCATTTCCGTCGATGCGCGCAGCGGCGAAATCGTCGCCATGGCGGGCGGCTTCGATTTCTACCGCAATCACTACAACCACGCCACGCAGGCCTACCGCCAGCCTGGTTCCAGCTTCAAACCCTTCGTGTACTCGGCGGCGCTGGAAAAGGGATATTTTCCCGGTACGGCCGTGGACGATACGCAGCGATTGCTGCTGCCGCAGGAAACGGGCGCGCGGCCCTGGCGTCCGCGTAACTACGGCAACAACTATGAAGGCTTCATCAGCGTGCGGCGCGGCCTGGTGCGCTCGAAAAACCTGGTGGCCGTCAGCCTGATGCAGGCGGCCGGTCCCGGCTACGTGCAGCACTACGCCACGCGCTTCGGCTTTGAAGGCGCGCGCAATCCCGTTTCCCTGCCGCTGGCGCTGGGTGCGGGCGCAGTCACGCCGCTGCAGCTGGCCCAGTCGTATGCGGTGTTCGCCAATGGCGGCATGCAGATGCCGCCGAAACTGATCAAGGAAGTGCGCAGCCGCAGCGGTGCAGTGCTGTTCAGCGATGCGGCACCTCGCGCCAAGGGCGAGCCGGTAACAGGTACGCAAGTCATCTCCACGCGCAATGCCTACGTCATGGACAGCATGCTGCGCGACGTCGTCAAGAGCGGCACGGGACGCGGTGCGTTAGCACTCGGGCGCGGCGACGCGGCCGGCAAGACGGGCACGTCGAACAACGCGTATGACGCCTGGTTCGCCGGCTATTCCTCGGGCCTCGTGTCCGTCGTCTGGCTCGGCTACGACCAGCCGAAAAGCCTGGGCAACGCCACCGGGGGGACGTTGGCGCTGCCCGTCTGGCGCGACTACATGCAAGTGGCCGTGCAGGGCCGCCGCGAGCAGGTGCTGGCCGAACCGCCAGGCCTGGCCCTGCTCGATGGCGATTACGTGTATGCCGAATACCTGGCCGGCGACTGCCTGAAGGATAACTTTGCCTTTATCCACAGTAGTGTCAGCTGCGGCAGCGGCGATGCGGATACGCGCATGGCGCAGGGTGACGCTGGCAATGGCGGCTCCAGTACGGGCACGAGCGACGCACGCACCCTGAGCGAAGCGCGCGAACGCGAACAAATTCTCAAATCATTTTCGGAAGAGTAAGAGCATGCTGTTATATACGATTTACCTGGTGGCGATTGTCGCCGAAGCGATGTCCGGCGCCATCATGGGCATGCGGCGCGGCATGGATCTGTTCGGCATCTGCATGATCGGCACCGTCACGGCGCTCGGTGGCGGCACCGTGCGCGATGTGCTGCTGGGGCACTATCCGCTGGGCTGGATCGCGCATCCCGAATACCTGCTGTTTACCATCGGTGCGGCCATTGTGACGGCCTTTGTCGCGCGCTACCTGCACCATCTGCGCGCCATCTTTTTGCTGGTCGATGGATTGGGCCTGGTGGCGTTTTGCGTGATCGGCTGCGACATCGCCATGTCGGCCAAGATGCATCCTGCCATCGTCGTGCTGGCGGGGATGATCACGGGCGTCTTCGGCGGCCTGCTGCGCGATATCCTGTGCAACCAGATTCCCCTCGTGCTGCAGCGCGAAGTGTATGCCACCGTGGCCCTGTTTACCGGCGCCCTGTATGTCGGCCTGCTGCACTTCAAGGTCGACAGCTCTGTGGCGCAGCTGTCGTCCATCGGCGCCGGTTTCCTGTTCCGTTTCCTGGCCCTGCACTTCGAGTGGCGCCTGCCGAATTTTAATGGCGACCGCATACGGGGATTTGAGTAAGGCGGCTGCCGCGTGAATATTTTCACGCGCCTTTAACCCCTTTTTCCGCGCCGCTGCGTTTCATGTTGGACACCCCAGCCAACCGGAGAAGAAGCGATGTCCAGCGCCCTCAAGATTACATTGATACTGTCCCTGCTGCTGTCGGCAGGCAGCCACGCCGCCGGCACGGCGCCGCGCAAGACCTTGACGCCGTTCGCCAGCGAGCAAGCCTTGAGCAGCTACCTGCAGCAGTTGCAGGCGCGCCAGGCGGCGCTGCAAAGGGAGCAGCAGAAACTGCAGCGCGCCACGGCGCAGTACATGGCCGCGCCACCGCCAGCGCCGATGGTGGCGAAAGCTGCACCGGCAGCATCGGCAGAGGCGGCGGAATCCGTCACCAATGTGCAGACGGCGGGCGTGGACGAAGGCGGCATCGTGAAGCTGCATGGCAAGCACCTGGTGATGCTCCGACGCGGCAAGCTGTTCACCGTGCAGGTGGGCGGCAATGCCTTGCAGCCGGTGTCTTCGCTCGATGCGTTCGCGCCGGGCAGCGACCCCTCGGGAAGCTGGTATGACGAGATGCTGGTCGATGGCGACACGCTGGTGGTGATCGGCTACAGCTACAGCCGGGGCGGTACGGAAATCGGCCTGTTCGACATCGATGCGGGCGGCAAGCTGGCCTACCGCGCCACCTACCATTTGCGCTCCAATGATTATTATTCCTCACGCAATTACGCCAGCCGCCTGATCGGCAGCAAACTGGTGTTCTATTCGCCCCTGTCGCTGAACTTGCACCGGGGCGACCCGTTTGGCGGCTTCCCGGCGCTGCGGCGCTGGCGCCCCGACGCCGTGCCGTCCGACTTCAAGCGCATCGCTCCGGCCACGCGCATCTACCGCACCGATGAAGAGCCCGAACCGGGCTTTGGTCTGACCCTGCACACGGTCACCGTATGCGACCTGGCGCAGCGCGATATGCGCTGCGAAGCGACTGCCGTGATGGGGCCGCAGGGCCGCGTGTTTTATGTGTCGGGCGAGTCCGTTTTCGTGTGGACCACACGGCGCGGCCGCGACTCGGGCGTGTTCCGCATTCCGCTCGATGGCACGGCGCCCAGCGCATTGAAGGTGGCGGGCGCGCCCGTCGACCAGTTCTCGTTCCTGGAAAGCCTTGACGGCCACCTGAATGTTTTGCTGCGCGCCGAAGGCCAGGGCGACGCCATGTGGGATGGCGCGCGCGGGCGCGGCGACATGGCCCTGCTGCGCGTGCCATTGACGTCGTTTTCCGATGGCCGCGACAGTGCGCCCGCCAGCAGCTACAAGCCGCTGCCCGGTGGCGGCGGTTACGGTCTGCAGAACCGCTATGTGGGGGCGTATCTGTTGTACGGCAATCCCGGCAATGGCGGCAGACGGCAGGCGGACCAGGCTTGGCCGCGCCAGCCCCTGTATGCCGTGCGCTGGGCCGATGCGGGCAGCGTGCAATCCTTGGCCCTGCCGCACGGCGTGGAGCGCATCGAGGCGCTGGGCGATGATGCCGTGGTGATCGGCGCGCAGGGCCAGGATCTGCACTTCAGCAGCATCCGCCTGGGGGCGCAGGCAGCGATTGCAACGCGCTACATCCGCGCCGATGCGGCGCAGGGCGAGTCGCGCAGCCACGGCTTTTTCTACAAGCCACAAACGGCCAGCGACGGCATGATCGGCTTGCCCATCCTGGGCGCGGACGAGCGGCCCGGCCAGAACAAGTCAGCCGCATCCGTTCTCTATCTGCGTAACAGCGGCTTGCAGTTGACGGAACTGGGCGCGCTGGCCGCGCGTCCCGGTCCAGCGCCGGACGATGGCTGCCGCGCGTCCTGCGTGGACTGGTATGGCAATGCGCGGCCCCTGTTTCTGCAGGGTCGGGTCTTCGCCCTGCTCGGCTATGAAGTGGTGGAAGGGGTGCTCAAGGATGGACAGGTCCGTGAAGTGCGCCGCATCAGCTATGCGCCCATTGCGTCCACTGCACGCTGACGGCGCAGCGAAATTGTCGCTTCCGCGTAGTTCGGCTACACTGGTCCGCATGCCCGACACTTTACTCACCGCCACGGATGAAGACTTGATGCTGCGCTACAGCACCGGCGACCTGCCGTCGTTTCGCGAATTGTACCGGCGCCATAGCCAGGGCTTGTACCGCTTCGTGGCCTGGCGTTCGCCGCGCCGCGCCTGGGTCGACGAGATCGTGCAGGATGCGTGGGCCAGCCTGCACGCGGCGCGCACGGGCTACCAGCCGCAGGCGGCTTTCCGCACCTATCTGTACCAGATCGCGCGCAACCGCCTGATCGACCTCCTGCGCCAGCGCGAAGGGCAGGAGCAGGACGACGTGGCCGAACTGGCGGACGAGGGCGCATCGCCGCTGCAATCGCTGGAGCAGAAACAGCAGCACGCGCTGCTGCATGCGGCCATCGCCGCGTTGCCCACCGAGCAAAAGGAGGCACTGGTGCTGCAGCAGTTCAGCGGCATGAGCATCCAGGATATCGGCGTGGTGACGGGGGCGGAAGCGGAAACCGTCAAGAGCCGGCTGCGCTACGCCATGCAAAAATTGCGCGCGGGCTTGGACAGCGCCGCTGGCGCGGGAGGACAGGCATGAATACGCACGATTCGGATCATCGAGATCATCAAGATCATCACGACGAAGAATTAAATGCGCTGCTGGCCAGTTTGCCGCAGCCCGCGCCTTCCAGCGCGCTCGATGCGGCCATTCTGGCGGACGCGGAAACGGCCCTGCACAAACCGGCGGCCGCGAACGACAGCGCCGATGGCGTGCTGCGCACCTTGCCCGCCAAGAAATCCCCCGACTATCTGCAGCGCTGGCGCATTCCGCTGGGACTGGCGGCGGCCGTGCTGCTGACGGTAAACCTGATCGGCGTGGACTGGTTCGGCTCGAAGCCGGCGAAATTTCCCGTGGTCGGGGAACCGGTCACGCAGCAGGTGATGCCGGCTGCGGCGCCAGTGCCGCAGGCTGCCGTCTCCACGGCTCCCGTGCAGGTGCCAGCACCGCCGCCAGCACCAGCGCCGCGCGCCATGGCGGCAGCCAGGCCGGCGCAGCCGGCTGAACTGGCACCGCCGCCACCGCCACCAGCCACGGACATGCCGCGGGCAATGGAGCAGCAAGCGGCCATGCAGGCCGAGTCCAGCCTGCAGCGCCAGGCACCGGTGCAGCGCGCGCTGGCCATGCCCGCTCCCATCGTGGCAAAGTCGGCGCCGTTGCCGCCACCGGCCAGGCTCGACGCTTCCGTATGGCTGGTGAAGATTGACGCCTTGTTGAAAGCGGGCGAAGGCGCGCTGGCGCAGGAGGAATGGGTGGCGTTCCGACAGGCCTATCCCGACTATCCGGTGGCCGATGAATTGCGGCAGCGGCTGGAGAAAACGAAGCAGTAGCGCAAGCTACACGATCCCCTTCCTGCGCTCCCACACGGCGCTGCCCACGAAAATGGCGGCGCATACCCACATCACGGCCGGCAGCGCGTTCACGCCCACCGACTGCATCAGTACCCCCGTCAGCAGGGGGCCGCCGCCGCTGGTCACGCCCCAGGTGGCGTTGACGATGGCGCTGGCGCTGGTCAGCGACAGTCCCGTGAAACGCTCGCCGCAGGCCACCAGCGCCAGCATGTAGATGCCGCCCGCCGCCGCGCCCAGCAACAGCAGCAGGGTCCACCACAGCCACGGTGTGCCGACGGCGAACGGCAGCAGAGGCAGTAGCAGGCAGACGGCCACGCCGCAGGCCGCGTGGACTTTGGCGCGGCCTAAGCGGTCGGCCATCCATCCCAGTGCGAATTGCAGGCCCGTGTCGCCCACCAGCACCACGGTGGTCGACAGCAGGGCCAGGTCCGTGCTGATGCCGTGCTCCATCGCGTACAGGGGCAACAGGCTCAATGCCAGCGTGTCGAACAGGGCGAAGAAGGCGGCGCCCAGCACGATCATCGGCATGCGCGGCAGGATCAAGGTCCATTTCACGCCCTGTTCTTCTGGTTCGCGTTCCGGGCCGCCGTTCGAGATCAGCATCAGGCCAGGCACGGCCAGCAAAAACAGCAGGCCGCAGGCGGCGAAGCTCCAGCTGATCTTGTCGTTGAACAGCGCCACGAGGGCAGGGCCGATCAGCTGGAAGAAGGTAAAACTGGTGGTGTACATGGCCACCACGCGGCCCCGCGAATTGTCGGGTGCCAGGCGGTTAACCCACGCCTCTCCGATGGTAAACAGCACGCCCATGGCGCCGCCGAACAGGAAGCGCAGCACGCTCCACGCCAGCAGGTGATCGGTGAACTGCATGGCGATCGTCGCCAGCGATGCCGCCCACACGGCGCCCAGCATGGTCGCGCGCGCGCCGAAGCGCGCCACCCAGCCGGAGACGAATGGCGAGGCGGCCAGGATGCCGAGCGCGCTGACGGCCGTGATCATGCCGATGATGTCCGTACCCACGCCGCGCTGGTGCAAGGTCAGGGCCGTGAGCGGCATGGTGGCGCCCAGGCCCAGGCCGACCACGCCGATGCTGACCACGAGGGCGAAGAAATCACGCCATGGCATGTGCTTCATGGCTGCCCCCACAGGGTGGAAAAGGTGGTCGGGATGGCTGGAAAACGGTGTGGATGCATGGGGAAGTAAGGGACTTTGCCCGTGGCGCTGGTGTTTGGCGCTGGACGGGCATATGATGATTTTAATAAAAGCTATATCGCAAAGCCGTAGTGTAGGCGATGTGTGCCGCCGTTGGCCACGTGTGGCCGTTTCTAGCGGCTCTGCTGTACAGTGTAGCGAGCGGCAGCGCTATCATGGCGCTGTCATTGGATCGTCACGCCAGCGAGGTAGCACTCTATGCGCCGTCCCATCGTTCTCGTCCCCGCCTGCCAGCGCCAGCTGGGAAACCATGCCTGGCACATGGCGCAGGACAAATACCTGCACGCCGTGCTGCACGGCGCCGGCTGCATGCCGCTGCTGCTGCCTGCCCTGGGAGCTGACGCGGACCTGGATGCGGCGCTGCAGATCGCCGACGGCATCATGCTGACCGGTTCCGCCTCGAACGTCGACGCTCGCCTGTATGGCGAAGACATCCTGCATCCCGACCTGCCGCAAGACCCCGCGCGCGATGCCACCACCTTGCCGCTGATCCGCGCCGCGCTGGCGCGCCAGCTGCCCCTGCTCGCCATTTGCCGCGGCTTCCAGGAAGTCAATGTGGCCCTGGGCGGCAGCCTGCACCAGGCCGTGCATGCGGTGCCGGGCATGATGGACCACAGGGAGAATGGGCTCGATCCCCTGGCGCGCCAGTACGCGGCCGCACACCGGATCAAGCTGGCGCCGGAAGGCCTGTTGTCGCGCCTGCTGGGCGGCGAGAGCGAGATGATGGTCAATTCCCTGCATGGCCAGGGCATCGCCCGGCTGGCCGATGGCTTGCTGGTGGAAGCCTTGGCCGACGACGGCCTGGTGGAAGCCTATACGGTGGCCAGCGCCGCCGGTTTTACGCTGGCCGTGCAATGGCACCCGGAATGGCAGGTGGAAGACCATCCGCAGTCGATGCGGCTGTTCGGCGCCTTCGGCCAGGCGTGCCGCGATTACCAGGAACAGCAGCACAGAAAGACAGGATGACAGGCGCGCCGTCCCAGCACCATGCGGCGCTTAATCAGGAAAATCGCAAGACCAACGAAAGGGAAACATGGCAATACGCGAAAATTTTACCTATACGGATATGGATTTGTGGCTCAATGAAAAGCGCGTCACGGAAATCGAATGCCTGGTGCCCGACTTGACGGGGGTGGCACGGGGGAAGATCCTGCCGCGCGGGAAATTCACCCAGGAGCGCGGCATGCGCATCCCGGAGGCGGTGCTGGGCATGACGGTGACGGGCAATTACCCGGTCGACGATGGCGGCTACGACCGCGCTATTTCCAGCACCGACCGCGACATGATTTTAAAAGCCGATCCCACCACCATCACCATGGTGCCATGGGCCACGGACCCCACCGCGCAAGTCATCCACGACTGCTATTTTGCCGACGGCGCGCTGGTCGATTTTGCTCCCAGATCTGTGCTGAGGCGCGTGCTGAAACTGTATGCGGACAAGGGCTGGAGGCCGGTGGTGGCGCCGGAACTGGAGTTCTACCTGACGGCGAAAAACACGGACCCGGACTTGCCCTTAAAGCCGCCCATCGGGCGCAGCGGCCGTGCCGAAACCAGCCGCCAGGTGTACAGCATCGACGCCGTCAACGAGTTTGATCCCCTGTTCGAGGATATCTACGATTATTGCGAACTGATGAACCTTGACGTCGACACTCTGATCCACGAAATTGGCGCCGGACAGATGGAAATCAACTTCCTGCACGGCGACCCACTGGGCCTGGCCGACAAGGTCTTCTTCTTCAAGCGCACCCTGCGCGAAGCGGCCCTGAAACACGATATGTACGCCACCTTCATGGCCAAGCCCATGGCCGGCGAGCCGGGGTCCGCCATGCATGTGCACCAGAGTGTCGTCGATGCGAAGACGGGCCTGAACATCTTCAGCAACGAGGATGGTTCGGCCGCACCCATCTTCAAGCATTACATTGCGGGCTTGCAGCGCTACATGCCGTCGGCCATGGCCATCGTCGCGCCCTACGTAAACTCCTACCGCCGCATCGTGCGCCACACTGCCGCGCCGATCAACATCCAGTGGGGCCTGGATAACCGCACGGTGGGTTTCCGCGTGCCCGAATCGGGCGTGCAGGACCGCCGCGTGGAAAACCGCATCATCGGCGCCGACGCGAATCCCTACCTGGCGCTGGCCGTGACGCTGGCCTGCGGATATCTGGGCATGACGGAGCAGCTGGAAGCGACGCCGATGATGGTGGGCAGCGCCTACGACATGAAGTTTGAACTGCCGCAAGGCTTGCCCGAGGCCCTGCAGTTGCTGCGCGCGGAAGACAAGCTGCGCACGGTGCTGGGAGAGCGCTTCATCGACGTGTATGCGGCCATCAAGGACCTGGAACACCAGGAGTTCATGACGGTCATCAGCCCGTGGGAGCGCGAACACCTTCTGCTCCACGTTTAAGAAAGGATCGCAATGAGTACAACAAACAATCCGCTGGCGCCGAGCGCCGCTTTTGTCTCCTCCGTGGCGCAGAAAAATGCGGCGCCCCAGGTGTATGACACGGCCGCCATTCAGCACATGGACTCGGCCCACTATCTGCATCCGTTCACCGATTTCCAGGACCTGGCATCGAAAGGCGCCAGGGTGATCGTGCGCGGCGACGGCGTCTACCTGTGGGATAGCCAGGGCAAGAAAATCGTCGATGGCATGTCGGGCCTGTGGTGCGTGAACGTTGGCTATGGCCGTACCTCGATTTCACAAGCCGTGTACCGGCAGATGGAGACGCTGCCGTTCTATAACAGCTTCTTTGGCACGACGAACGTGCCGGCCGCGCAGCTGGCGGCCAAGCTGGCGCAGATTTCGCCGCCGCAGTTCCAGCATGTGTTCTTCACCAGTTCCGGCTCCGAAGGCAACGACACGAATTTGCGCATGGTGCGCCGCTACTGGGATATCCTCGGCTACCAGGAGCGCCACACCATCATCAGCCGCCACAACGCGTATCACGGCAGCACGGTGGCGGGGGCGTCGCTGGGGGGCATGGATGGCATGCACGCGCAGGGCGGCTTGCCGATACCGGGCATCGCGCATATCGGCCAGCCGAATTACCTGGAAGCGGGGCATGGCATGACGCCCGATGAATTTGGTCTGAAGGCGGCCGGCTGGCTGGAAGACAAAATCCTGGAAATCGGCGCCGACAAGGTGGCCGCCTTCATCGGCGAGCCGGTGCAGGGCGCCGGCGGCGTCATCATCCCGCCAGCGACCTACTGGCCCGAGATTCAGCGCATCTGCGACAAGTACGGCATCCTCCTGATCGCCGATGAAGTCATCTGCGGCTTCGGCCGCCTGGGGCGCTGGTTTGGCTCCGAACTGTTCGGCATCAAGCCCGACCTGATCACGTTTGCCAAGGGCGTCACCTCGGGCTACGTGCCGCTGGGCGGCGTGCTGGTGGGGGACAGGGTGGCCAAGGTGCTGATCGAACAGGGCGGCGAATTCACGCATGGATTTACCTATTCCGGCCACCCCGTCGCTTGCGCGGCGGCGCTGGAAAACATCCGCATCATCGAGGAAGAACAGCTGGTGGCGAAGGTGGCCGAGGATACGGGACCGTACCTGAAGCAGTGCTTTGCCAGCCTGGGCGAACATCCACTGGTCGGCTACGCGGACAGCTGCGGCCTGGTCGCGGGACTGAACCTGGTACGCAAGAAGGGCGCCACCGTGCACGAAAACGAGTTGTTTGACGAGGACCAGGGCGTGGGCATGCTTTGCCGCGGCCACATGTTCGACAACGGCGTCATCATGCGCGCCGTGGGCGAGCGCATGATCGTCGCTCCGCCCCTGGTCATGACGCGCGCGCAGATCGATGAAATGGTGGGCTTGATACGCCTGTGTCTGGACAAGACCTATACGGACGTGAAAGCGAAGGGCTGGGTGTAGGTTTTTGCCCCATTTTGCCGCCATCTGCGCGATTTTTGGACCGCAATGGCGGCAGTTCCGCTAAACTTCCATCTTGGCCGCTCCTGTAGCGGCCAGTTTTTCATTTTGACACCCTCTACCAAAGCATCCACACATGACGATAGCAACACCTGCCGCGTCGGCCAGCGACGCCCCCGCGCCTTTCTTGCTGATTGATCAGCTGGTCAAGGAATTCGATGGCGTGCGCGCCGTCAATGATATTTCCGTGACGATCAACCAGGGCGAGATATTCGCCCTGCTGGGTAGCTCCGGTTGCGGCAAGTCGACCCTGCTGCGCATGCTGGCTGGCTTCGAGACGCCGACCTCGGGCCGCATCGCCCTGGCGGGCAACAGCATCGTCGATGTGCCGCCGCACCAGCGGCCCATCAACATGATGTTCCAGTCGTACGCGCTGTTCCCCCATCTGTCCGTGTGGGACAACATCGCCTTCGGCCTGCGCCGCGACGGCTTGCCGAAAGCGGAAGTGGCGGCGCGGGTCGAGCAGATGCTGGCGCTGGTGCAGCTGGGCCAGTACGCGAAGCGCAAGCCGCACCAGCTGTCGGGCGGGCAGCAGCAGCGCGTGGCGCTGGCGCGCAGCCTGGCCAAGCGTCCGCAATTGCTGTTGCTCGATGAGCCGCTGGGCGCGCTCGACAAGAAACTGCGCGAGCGCACGCAGATGGAGCTGGTCAACATCATCGAACAGGTGGGCGTCACCTGCGTGATGGTCACGCATGACCAGGATGAAGCCATGAGCATGGCCACGCGCATCGCCGTCATGAGCGAAGGACGCATCCTGCAGGTGGGCGCACCCGGTGAAATCTATGAAACGCCGAACTGCCGTTTCGTCGCCGACTTCATTGGCAGCGTGAACCTGTTCGACGGGCGCATCACGGAAGATGAACCCGATCACGTGGTCATCGCCACGCCCGATGGCGAGCACTATGTCTCGCACGGCATCACGGGCAACCTGGGCATGGATGTCTCGGTGGCCGTGCGCCCCGAAAAAATCGGCATCCAGATCGCGCCACCCGCTTTGGAGGAGCGCGCGTCGCCGGCCGAACACGGCTACAACTGCGCCCAGGGCGTGATCGTCGCCATGGCGTATTTTGGCAATGAAACCAGCTACCATGTGCGCCTCGACAGCGGCACGGTGGTGAAAGTCTCGCGTACCAACGCGGCCCGCCACGACGCCGCGCGCCTGGAGCGCGAGCAGCGCGTGTGGGTGTGGTGGGATGGCGCCGACATCGTCGTACTGACCAGCTGAGGCCATCATGACGTCCCTCCTGCAATCGCTGCGCCACTTCGTCACTTTGCGCTGGCTGACGGGCCGCTACGCCGTCATCGCCGTGCCTTCGTTGTTCCTGACGGCCGCCTTTTTGCTGCCTTTCCTGATCGTGCTGCGCATCAGCCTGTCCGACATGGACACGGCAGGCAGCCCGTTCGGCGGCTTGCTGTCGTATGTCGACGGCATCGTCGTGCTGAAGGTGAAAATTGCCAACTATCTGTTCATCGCTGCCGATGAACTGTATCTGCTCACCTACCTCAGTTCCATCAAGTACGCGGCCATTACCACCGCCATTTGCCTCTTCATCGGCTACCCGTTCGCCTACTTCATGGCGCGCGCCAGACCGTCGATCCGTCCGGTGTTGATGATGCTGGTGATGCTGCCGTTCTGGACCTCGTTCCTGCTGCGCGTGTATGCGTGGAAGGGCATCCTGGCCAACCACGGCCTGCTCAACGACCTGTTGATCGCACTGGGTGTGGTCAGTGAACCGCTGCACATGATGAATACCTCATTTTCGCTGGTGGTTGGCATGGTGTACGCCTATCTGCCGTTCATGATTTTGCCCCTGTATGCCAACCTGGTGAAAATGGACGTGCGCTATCTGGAAGCGGCGGCCGACCTGGGCGCCACGCCCTTCCAGGCGTTCTGGCGCATCACGGTGCCGCTGTCGAAATCGGGCATCATCGCAGGCGCCATGCTGGTGTTCATTCCGTCCGTGGGCGAATACGTGATTCCCGAGTTGCTGGGCGGCCCGGAAACGTTGATGATCGGCCGCGTGCTGTGGGATGAATACTTCACGAATAACGACTGGGCCATGGCGTCGTCGGTGACGGTGCTGGTGGTCTTGCTGATCCTCGTGCCGATGGCTATTTTTAACAAATACAAGACGGACCAGGACGCGGAGGAGCGCACATGAACGGACGTACCTTTTTACAGCGCTGGTTCGGCCGCGGCTGGCTCTCGCTCGGCTACCTGTTCCTGTACCTGCCCATCATCGTGCTGATCGTCTTCTCGTTCAACAGCTCGCGCCAGGACATGGTGTGGAGCGGCTTTTCGCTGCGCTGGTACAGCGAGTTGATGAGCGATACGCAGATCATCTCGGGCTTCGGCTTGTCCCTGAAGATTGCCTTCATGTCGGCCACCTCGTCCGTCATCCTGGGCACCTTCGCCGCCTTCGCCTTGACCAGCTACCAGCGCTTCCGCGGCCGTACGCTGTTCTCGTCCATGGTCAGCGCACCGCTGGTGATGCCGGAAGTGATCATCGGCCTGTCGCTGCTGCTGATGCTGGTATCCATGCAAAAGGTCTTCGGTTTTCCCGAGCGTGGCGTGCTGACGATGTGGTTCGGTCACACCCTGCTGGGCATGGCGTATGCGGCCGTGGTGGTACAGTCGCGCCTGCAGGAAATGAGCAAGTCGCTGGCCGAAGCGGCTATGGACCTGGGCTGCCGCGCGCACCAGGTCTTCTTCCTCGTGACCCTGCCGAACATCACGCAGGCATTGGCCTCGGCCTGGCTGCTGACGTTCACCCTGTCGCTCGATGACGTTGTGCTGTCGGCCTTCCTCTCCGGCCCCGGTTCGACGACGATGCCGCTGGTGATCTTCTCGCGCGCGCGTCTGGGGCTCGATCCGCGCGTGAATGCGATTGCCGCGCTGACCATTCTCGTCGTGACGCTCGCCGTGATCGTGTATGCCGTGATGCTGGCGCGCGCCGACCGGCAGCGCCGCAAGCAACTGTCTGCGGCCTATTTGGCAGGCCAGGAGTAAGCTGCTCTTACACTGACACAGGAGACGACCATGACGGAAAACACCAGCTGGCATGCGCGGGCCGCAGCGCTCACGATCGATGGACGCGCCTTCATCAATGGCGAACGGATGGGGGCCAGGTCTGGCCAGACTTTCGACAATCTGTCGCCCATCGATGGGCGCATGCTGGGGCAAGTGGCCCGCTGCGACAGCGCCGATGTGGATGCGGCCGTGCAGGCCGCGCGCGCCGCCTTTGATGACCGCCGCTGGGCAGGCAAATCGCCCGCGCAGCGCAAGCGCGTATTGATCAAGTTCGCCGACCTGGTGCAGCAATACGGTCCCGAGCTGGCCTTGCTGGAAACCCTGGACATGGGCAAACCGATCAAATACAGCCAGAGCGTGGACGTGGGCGCCACGGCCAATTGCCTGCGCTGGTATGGCGAGGCGATCGACAAGGTCTACGATGAAATCGCACCGACTCCCGCCAACAGCCTGGCCCTGATCACGCGCGAGCCGGTCGGCGTCGTCGCCGCCATCGTGCCGTGGAATTACCCGATGATCATGGCTGCCTGGAAGATCGCGCCGGCCCTCGCGGCCGGCAACAGCGTGATATTGAAACCCTCTGAAAAATCGCCGCTGACGGCGCTGCGCCTGGCCGACATCGCGCTGGAAGCGGGCTTGCCGAAAGGTGTGTTCAACGTGTTGCCTGGCTACGGCAACGAGGCCGGCGCCGCGCTGGCGCTGCACATGGATGTCGATTGCATCGGCTTCACGGGTTCCACGCGCACAGGCAAGTTGATCGTGCAGATGGCGGGCCAGTCGAATCTGAAGCGGGCATGGACGGAACTGGGCGGCAAGTCCGCCAATATCGTCTGCGCCGATTGCCCGGACCTGGACAAGGCCGTGGCGGCCGCCGTCGGCTCCATCTTCTTCAATCAGGGCGAAAGCTGCAATGCGCCATCGCGTTTGTTCGTGGAAGAATCGATCAGGGAAGAATTCCTGGCCAAGGCATTGGCCATGCTGCCCCGTTTCCAGCCCGGCGACCCGCTCGACGAAGCCACCGTCATGGGCGCCATCGTCGATGCCACGCAGATGAACACAGTGATGGCCTATATCGCGGCCGGCAAGAACGAAGGCGCACAGCTGCTGGGCGGCGGCGACGCCGTGCGCCTTGATACGGGTGGCTATTACGTGCAGCCGACCGTGTTCGGTGGCGTGGACGCGGGCATGACGATTGCGCGTGAAGAGATCTTCGGCCCCGTCCTGTCCGTGCTGGGCTTTACGGATATCGCAGAGGCCACCAAACAGGCCAACGCCACGCCGTACGGCTTGCAGGCGGCCGTGTGGACGTCGGATATTAGCAAGGCGATCCAGACGTCGCGCGCCCTGCGCGCGGGCACCGTGCACGTCAACCAGTACGACGGCGACGACATTACCGTGCCGTTCGGCGGCTACAAGCAGTCGGGCAATGGGCGCGACAAGTCATTGCACGCGCTGGACAAGTACACGGAGTTGAAGACGACGTGGATACAGGTGGGTTAATTTGCGTATGGCACTTAAAAGGACTAATTAAGGTTGTTGATGGCTTAAAATGGTTCTTTTAAGGTCTATTTATTTTTTCGTGGCGATGTGGCTGCTGAAATTTGGATCGTATAAGTGCTAATATTTCATCGTCAAGCGTCCGCGCGGAAAGACCGCCAGCGACGCGAAGGTATTCAGGAATGAAGCCGCATACATGACTGTGGCACGCGCGGTGGGCTTGCGCACCGAAGGCCAGCTGCGCTACCAGGACGATACCTTGTTCATTCCCCGTTTTGACCGCCGCATCCGGGATGGAAAAGTGCTGCGGCTGCATCAGGAAAGCGCCGCTTCGCTGGCAGGTATTGTTGGCTTTGAAGCCACACCCAGCCAGTTCGACCTATTGCAGGCGCTGCGCGCCGTCGTCAGCGATAAGACTGCGGAAACCATCGAATTTCTCAAACGCGATATCTTGAACCTGGCCATGCGCAATACCGACAATCACGCACGCAATACGGCGGTGCAGCAAATTGGTGCCGAGGTGCGCCTCACGCCGCTGTTCGATTTTGCGCCGATGTACCTGGACCCGGATGGCATACCACGCGCAGCGCGCTGGTATCACCCGGATACCAAAAACGAGCTGCATGACTGGACGACGATACTGGCCACGATCCCCATGCCGGACGTGGAGCGCCAGCAGAGCCGCTTCGCGCTATACGGATTTTCCCAGCAACTGACCGCGCTGGAACAGCATATGCAGGAGGCTGGCGTGGATGACGACATCGTCGCTTTCCTCCGGCCACATATCGCCGGGCAGATCGAACAGCTCAAGGCATTGGGAGAGCACTGACATGGCGCGTACGAAAAAGACCGTTGACAAGGAAGAGTTGCGGCAGCGCAGGGCTGTGCTTTACGCAGCCATTGAAGCAGGCACCATCACGCTACAGCACACCGTCAAGGAAATGCGCGCCATCTCGCGCCTGACGCAGGCCCAATTTGCGGAACACCGAGGGGTCAGCTTGAAAACCATCAAGGAGATCGAGAGCGGCAAAGGCAATCCGACCATCCTGACGCTGAACCGTATCGGGCAGTTCTTTGGACTGGAGGTGGCGTTTGTACGCACAGAAACGCTGCGCGAAAAAAAAATCGCCCCGGCGAGTACCGGGGCGATATCGCCTCAATAGGCTAGATCAGAAGCAGTGTTCCAGCGCCGGGAAGCTGCCATCCTTGACGGCATTCACATAGCCGGTGACGGCGTCGTCGATGCTGGCCGCGCCTTCCATGAAGTTGCGCACGAAGCGCGCCTTGCGGCCTGGGAAGACGCCCAGCATGTCGTGCATGACGAGTACCTGGCCCGAGCAGTCGGGACCGGCGCCGATGCCGATGGTGGGTATCGTCAGCATGTCGGTCACTTCCTTGCCCAGCTGCGACGGCATGGCTTCCATCAGCACGATGGCGGCGCCGGCGTTTTGCAGCACCAGAGCGTCGTTCTTCAGTTCCGCCGCGCTTTCCGTGCTCTTGCCCTGCACTTTGTAGCCGCCCAGCTGGTGCACCGATTGCGGCGTCAGGCCGATGTGGGCGCAGATGGGAATGCCGCGCTCCGTGAGGAAACGGACGGTCTCGGCCAGCCAGGCGCCGCCTTCGATCTTGATCATGTGCGCGCCAGCCTGCATCAGGATGACGGCGTTGGCGTAGGCCGTTTCGGGCGTGCCATACGCGCCGAACGGCAAGTCCGACATGATCATGGCCGACTTGGCGCCGCGCGCTACGGAAGCCGTGTGATAGGCCAGTTCGGCCACGGTGACGGGCAGGGTGGAGTTGTGGCCGTTGCAGACCATGCCGAGCGAATCGCCGATCAGCAGGATTTCCACGCCGCAGCGGTCCATCAGGGACGCGAAGCTGGCGTCATAGCAGGTCAGCATGGTGATCTTTTCGCGGGCGGCGCGCAGCGTGGCCAGGGTGTGGATGGTCACGGCCTTGTTGGCGACAGGCTTGGATGGCGCCGGCGCCGGTGTGGCGGCCTTGTCTTTTGCGGCCAGATCTGTTCCTTGCAAATAAGCGGACATAGGTATTCTCTAGAGTGAAAGGGGGGTGATGCTATTGCGACGCCGCTAGTGTAGTACTTTATATGGCGGCGTGCAGGGGCGGCATTGTAGAGCAATGCCGCGTGGCCGTCAGAGCTGGATGATGGCCTGGTCAGCGACGCTTGCCAGGTAGTCCTGCGCCGGCCCGAGGCCGGGCACGACGACGGCGGGCGCCAGTTCGAGTAGCGGCACCAGCACGAAAGCGCGCTCGGTGATGCGTGGATGCGGCACCGTCAGGCTGGCGCTGGCGATCTGTTCATCGCCGTACAGCAGCAAGTCCAGGTCCAGGGTGCGCGGGGCGTTGCGGTAAGGCCGTTCGCGTCCATGCGCCGCCTCGATGGCGTGCAGGGCCTGCAGCAGTTCCTCTGCCGGTAGGGTGGTCGTGATGCGCGCCACGGCGTTGATGTAGTCGTCACCGCTGGAATCGATGGGCGCCGTGCGGTAGCTGGCCGAGGCGTCCACGAGGGATGCGCCGGGCAGGCGCGCCAGGCGCGCAATCGCATCCTGTACATTTGCCCGCGCGTCGCCCAGGTTGGCACCGATACCGATGTAAGCAATGACGACCATTATTCGTCGCTGCTGCTGCCGGTGGTCGAGCCGCCGCCGGTGCCGGTCTTGCTGCGCGTGCTGCGGCGTGGCGGGCGCTTCTTCTTGACGGCGCCCGGTGCGGCATTCGCGCTGACCAGCAGCGCTTCGCGCGTTTCTTCGTCGCCCTCATAAAAGGCGGTCCACCATTCGCCGATGTCCATGTCGATCTCGCCCGAGGCGCAGCGCAGCAGCAGGAAGTCGTAGCCGGCGCGGAAGCGCAGGTGTTCCAGCAATTTGTGCGGCGCCTTGCCAACGCGGCGCTCGAAGCGCGGCTGCATCGACCAGATGTCGCGCATGTCGGAGCCGATCTTGCGCTGCAGGGCCAGTTTTTCCGTCTGCGAATCGAGCACGTCGTCGGCCGCCAGGTGCAGCGCGGGGATGGTCGACTCGCCAGCGGCGCGGTAGGCCGTCCATTTTTCCAGCACCTGGTGCCACAGCAGCGAGGCAAACAGAAAGCCCGGCGAGACGGTCTTGCCGGCGGCGATGCGTTGATCGGTGGCGTCCAGCGCCAGGGTGACGAATTTCGCGCCCAGTGGCTGCTCCAGCACTACGTCAAGTAGCGGCAGCAAGCCGTGATGCAAGCCTTCCTTGCGCAGCTGCTGCAGGCAGGCCAGCGCGTGGCCGCTCATCAGGAGTTTTAGCATCTCATCGAACACGCGCGGCGCCGGCACGTTGTTGATCAGCGGTGCCATGATGGGAATCGGCGCGGCCGTATGCGGCTCGATGGTGAATTTCAGCTTGGCGGCGAAGCGCACCACGCGCAGCATGCGCACGGGGTCTTCGCGGTAGCGCTCTTCCGGCTTGCCGATCATGCGCAAGGTCTTGGCGCGGATGTCTTCCACGCCGCCATGGTAGTCCAGCACTTCCTGCGTGGCCGGGTTGTAGTACATGGCGTTGATGGTGAAGTCGCGGCGCAGCGCATCTTCGTGCTGCAGCCCGAAGGTGTTGTCGCGCAGGACGCGGCCATGTTCATCTTTGGGCGCCGAGTCGGCACCGGCGCCGCGGAAGGTCGTCACTTCCAGCAAATCCTGGCCGAACATCACGTGCACGATCTGGAAGCGCTTGCCGATGATGAAGGCGCGGCGGAACAATCGCTTGACCTGTTCCGGCGTGGCGTTGGTGGCGATATCGAAGTCTTTCGGCTTCACGCCCAGCAGCAGGTCGCGCACGGCGCCGCCGACGACAAAGGCTTCGAAGCCCGCTTCCTGTAGGCTGCTGGTGACGCGGATGGCATTCGACGACACCAGTTTTGGGTCGATTCCGTGTTGCGCAGGACCGAGCACGATGGGTGCCGTGGTGTCGCGCGCTGCCTCTTTTTTAACGCCGAGGATCTTGCGGATGAATTTTTTAATCATTGAATAAGTGGAGTGATGGCCAGCCGTGGAGGGATGCGTGTGCGCTCAAAGCGGTGTTGGGATTGGTCGCGACAGGGTGGGTAACGACCGACAGCAAGGGAATGTCGTTGTGTGAATCGCTGTAAAAGTAGCTGCGCTCGAACTGCCCCAGTTCCTTGCCCATCTTTTCCAGCCAGGCGTGGGTGTGGGTCAGCTTGCCCGCGCCCAGGGTCGGCATGCCCAGCAGCTTGCCAGTGACATTGCCTTCGGCGTCGTATTCGGGCATGGCGGCCAGCAGGTGCTCGACACCCAGCGCATCGGCGATGGGCTTGGTGATGAAATGGTTGGTGGCCGTGACGATGGCCAGCAAATCGCCCGCGTCCTGGTGCTGCTTGAGCAAGGCCACGACTTCCGGGCGGATCGCCGGCATGACCACTTCGGCCATGAATTGCCGGTGCAGCGCTTCCAGGCGTTCGCGCGGGAATTGTGCCAGCGTGCCGAGCGAGAATTCCAGGTATTCCACCGGATCGAGCGTGCCGGCCTGGTACTGGGCGAAAAATTCGTCGTTGCGGCGGGTGAATTCGGCGGCGTCCACGGCACCGATGCGTACCAGGAATTCGCCCCACTCGTGATCCGAGTCGATGGGCAGCAGGGTGTGGTCGAGGTCAAACAGGGCCAGATTCATCATTCTTTCGCTTCCGCCTGCAGCAACTCGCGCAACAATGGCAAGGTGATCGGGCGTTGGGTTTCCAGGGAGTAGAGGTCGAGAGAGTCCAGCATCGTCGACAGCGAACGCATGTCGCGCCGGAAATGGGACAGCAGATAGGGTAACACGCCCGGCGACAAGGTCAAGCCGCGGGTGGTGGCCGCCTGGGTCAGGGCAGCGATTTTTTCATCGTCGGTCAAACCGTGGATCTGGTAAATCAAGCCCCAGCCCATGCGCGTGCGCAAGTCTTCGCGCACGGGCAACACGGCCGGCGGCACGGCGCCGCTGCACACCATATAGGCTTTGTTGGCGCGGATTTCATTGAACAGGGCAAAGGCATCGATCTGCGCCAACGGCGAGAGTTTTTCGCAATCGTCGAGCAGGTACAAATCCACGTCAGGCGAATACACGAATTCGGACTCGATCGAGAACGGCGAAATATAGCGCGCGCGCTCGGTGCTGGCCAGGGCCTTGAGCAGATGGCTCTTGCCGGCGGCCAGTTCGCCCCACAGGTAGGCAAAATGTTCGCGCGAGGTACGCGCGGCGAACTGGCGCATCAGCTGCGCCACTTCGGCATTCTGTCCCACCTCGAAGGTATCGAGGCTGTGCGCCTGGTCTGTGCCTAAATCGAGCACCAGTTGTTTCATGGCGTACGCCTTGTCCTGTTTTTCATTACTGCATGTGCATCGTGGTATTGCTAGGTTGATATGATATCCGCTTTTACTAGGTATTATAGAAGCTGCTGGAGAGGTAGTGGCGTCTTAGATGCTTAAAAGCGACCATCAGGACGGCAGAAGCGGGTAAAGCGAGCAAAACGCCGACGAAACCAAACAATTGTCCGAAAGCCAATAAGGCGAAGATGACGGCCAGCGGGTTCAAACCGATGCGCTCGCCCACCAGGCGCGGCGTGAGGAAAAAGCCCTCGATGACCTGCCCGCAACCGTAAATGACGGCGACGGCGATCACGCCGCTCCAGTCGGCAAATTGCAGCAGGGCGGCGATCAGCGCCAGCATCAGCCCCAGGCCGAAGCCCAGGTAGGGGATGAACACCAGCAAGCCCGTAATGATACCCACAGGCAATGCTACTTCAAAACCGGCGATGGCCAGCGCCACCGAGTAATACGTGGCCAGCACCAGCATGACGAGCAACTGGCCGCGCAGGTATTGCGCCAGCAGGGTATCGACTTCCTGCGCCATGCCCACCGTACGGCCCACCCAGCGGCGCGGTACGGCACCGGCGATGCGCGCCAGCATCGGATGCCAGTCCAGCAATAGGTAGAACAACACGACGGGAATCAGCACCACGGTGGCCAGCCAGCCCAGCACGGCCGTGCCGCCGATGCGCGCCGAGGCCAGCACGGTGCTCCAGATTTCATCGCCGCTGGTGGCCATCTGCTGGCTCAGCATGCGTTTGATGCCCGTGCCGTCCAGGCGCACGCGGATACCCAGGTCGCGCAGTTTCGGCGCCAGCAGCTCGTTGGCCTTGCTGAGAAACTGCGGGATCTGCGCCTGCAGCAGGGGGATTTCTTTTTGCAATACTGGCACGACGATCAGCACCAGTGCCGTAATGGCGAGGAAAAACAACACCACGACGACCAGCACGGCCAGCGGCCGTGGCAAGTAAAAGCGCTTGTAGTGCAGGCGTTGCAATCGGTCCACGCCGGGATTGAGCACGTAGGCGAGGATGGCGGCGGCCAGGAAGGGCGTCAGGATGGGGCCCAGGCTGACGAGCAGCAGCAAGAATGCCAGCCAGACCGCGATCCAAAATGCTGTTTGCTTCTGTTCTGCGGTGATGGCGAATGGCATGTAGTTTGTGCTGTTGCGTTAAAAAAAGGCAGTTAATTACGAAATTGCGGGGCAGTTTGATAAAATAGCGACTTGATCGACCGAATTCACCCGCTGGCGCCCTGCCGCACGATGTTGAAAAACATGCTTGCGCGCGCGTGCCGGCGGGTATCCGCCTTCTATTTTACCGCCTCCGCTGCCACCACACCATGAACCAGACTTCTAATGTTTCCCTTTCCTACCGTGACGCTGGCGTCGATATCGACGCAGGTGACGCTTTAGTCGAAGCAATCAAGCCGTTTGCCAAGCGCACCCTGCGCGAAGGCGTGATGGGCGGCCTGGGCGGTTTTGGCGCCATGTTTGAAATCAGCAAGAAGTACAAGGAGCCGGTGCTGGTCTCGGGTACCGACGGCGTGGGCACCAAATTGCGCCTGGCGTTCGAACTGAACCGCCATGACACGGTCGGCATCGACCTGGTCGCCATGAGCGTCAACGACATCCTGGTGCAAGGCGCGGAACCGCTGTTCTTCCTCGACTACTTCGCTTGCGGCAAGCTGGACGTGGCCATCGCCACCGACGTCATCAAGGGCATTGCCCAGGGTTGCGAACAGGCGGGCTGCGCGCTGATCGGCGGCGAAACGGCAGAAATGCCGAGCATGTACCCGGCCGGCGAATACGACCTGGCAGGTTTTGCCGTCGGCGCCGTGGAAAAATCGAAAATCATCGACGGCACCAAGATCGCTCCAGGCGACGTGGTGCTGGGCCTGGCCTCGTCGGGCGTGCACTCGAACGGTTACTCGCTGGTGCGCAAGATCATCGAAGTGGCCAAGCCGGACCTGGAAGGCGACTTCCACGGCCGCAAGCTGGCCGACGTGCTGATGCAGCCGACGCGCATCTACGTCAAGCCATTGCTGGCACTGATGGACGCCATGGAAGTCAAAGGCATGGTGCACATCACCGGTGGTGGCCTGGTGGAAAACATTCCACGCGTGCTGCAGCCTGGCCTGGTGGCCGAGCTGGACTCGAAGGCATGGACCATGCCACCGCTGTTCACGTGGCTGCAACAGCACGGCGGCGTGGCTGACGCCGAGATGCACCGCGTCTTCAACTGCGGCATCGGCATGACCGTCATCGTCTCGCAGGAAAACGCGGACGCCGCCATCGCCCAGTTGCAAGCGGCCGGCGAAAGCGTCTCGCGCATCGGCACCATCCGCGCGCGCGTGGGCGATGAGCATCAAACGATCGTCATCTAAGCTGTAGTTTGAATAGAAGAGGCAGGCACTCGCGAGAGGCCTGCCTTTTTTTACGCCCGGATTGATCTATGCACCCCAGAAAAACACCTGGCTGCGGCCGATGCGGTCCGACAGGCGGCCAAAAAACCCTCACGCCCATCAGCGCTTGCGTGCCGCGAGGCACAGGCCAACTTGCGGCAGGCTGGCATAGAAGTCGCGCTCTTTTGCGTGGCATATTCATGCGTCATCAGCACGGCGCCGCCTCATTTGCCGCCGAGGCCGTGGCCTGCAGCGCGTGCCGCAGTTAATATAAGCGGCCATCAAGCTGCGGCCGCTATTGCTGGCGGAGAGCAACTAGGGTTTCAGCACCTTCGCCACCTTGGCTGCGCGCAGGCGGAAGGCATCGGGCATGCCTGAGCCCAGCAGCGGGCGCAGATATAACCTGAAAGCATCGGTGACGTCCGTGCCGCTGGCGCTGATGAATTCATCTTCCATGGTGCGCGTCTTGCCCGCCACTTCCGTCAGGGGCAGCAATTCATAATCGACGGAATAAAAGCCCGTGCGCTTGATGGCAACCGAGCCGTCGCGGTCGCCCCACATGGCGAACTGCACCGCCTTTTCTCCCACTTCTCGCGCTTCGCGTTGATCTACATCAGAGACGCAGCCGATGAAGGAGCGCTGCAGATAGCCGAAGGTATCGCCGCGCACGCGCTTGATGCCCAGTTTGGCCTTGATTTCGTCGCACAGCAGGTCGGCCAGCGCGCCCGTACCGGACAATTGCACATTGCCGTGCGCATCGCGTTCCACCTCATTGCCCACCTGTTTGGCCAGCAGGCTGGCGATGGGCTCGCCCGAGGCATCGTGGATGCCTTCCGAGACGGCGATCACGCAGCGGCCGTATTTTTCATACGTGGCTTTCACATCGGCCAGGAATTGCTCCAGCACGAAGATTCTTTCGGGCAGGTAGATCAGGTGCGGGCCATCATCGGGGAACTTCTTGCCCAGCGCCGAGGCGGCCGTCAAGAAGCCCGCGTGGCGACCCATCACCACGCCCACGTAGACGCCGGGCAAGGCTGCATTGTCGAGGTTGGCCCCGGCGAACGCTTGCGCGACGAAGCGCGCGGCGGAGGGAAAGCCGGGCGTGTGGTCGCTGCCCACCAGGTCGTTGTCGATGGTTTTCGGGATGTGGATGCAGCGCAGCGGATAGCCGGCCTTGTGCGCTTCCTCGCTGACGATGCGCACCGTGTCGGACGAGTCATTGCCGCCGATATAAAAGAAATGTTCGATTTCGTGCGCGCGCAGCACTTCGAAGATTTGATGGCAGTAGGCGATGTCCGGCTTGTCGCGCGTGGAGCCGAGGGCCGACGAGGGCGTGGCGGCCACCAGTTCCAGGTTGTGGCTGGTTTCCTGCGTCAGATCGACGAATTCTTCATTGACGATGCCGCGCACGCCATGCAGCGCGCCATACACGCGCGTGACATGCTGAAAACGCCGCGATTCGAGCACCACGCCCACCAGCGACTGGTTGATGACGGCGGTAGGGCCGCCTCCCTGGGCAACAAGAATTTTTCCAGACGGCATGGGATTTCCTTGTAAATGGAACGGCCCTCCAGCCTACTCCTTTTTAGCCGGGGCGCTGACTTTTCCGATAGTTCTGTCGTGGAATTTCTCCACGTCATCACAGGCCAGTATGCGCTGTTACTCCGGGGCGCGGATATGTTCCACCAGTCCCATGCTGCGCCGTCCCGGCGCCGGCGTCAGCCAGCTGACCAGGATGGCGGCGGCCAGGCCGGCCGGAACGCCGAAAATGCCCGCAGAAATGGGCGCGATATGAAACCATTGACCGCTGGCATTGCCGCCCAGCATGGTGCTGGTGTGCAGCATGTAATACAGGCACACGCCAAAGCCCGTCAGCATGCCGGCCAGCGCCCCCTGGTAATTGGCGCGTTGCCAGAAGACGCCCAGCGCCAGCGGCGGGAACAGGGTCGAGGCGGCCAGGGAAAACGCCACGCCTACCAGCGATAAAATGTCCGCCGGCTTTTGCGAGGCCGCATAGGCGGCGATGAAGGCCACGGCCAGCAACAGCAATTTTGAAATTGTCACGCGCTTTTGCGTCGAGGCGCTGGGATCGACCACCTTGTAATAGATGTCGTGCGACAGAGCATTTGAAATGGCCAGCAGCAAGCCGTCCGCCGTCGACAGGGCAGCGGCAAGGCCGCCGGCCGCCACCAGGCCGGAAATCACATAGGGCAGGCCGGCGATCTCGGGCGTGGCCAGCACCAGCACGTCGGCGTCGATGGAAATTTCCGCCAGTTGCACGATGCCGTCGCGGTTGACGTCGACGATGCTGATCAGGGGACTGAGTTTGTCCACATTGGCCCAGTACGATACCCAGGTGGGCAGGTTCGTGTATTGCGTGCCTACCAGTGCCGAGTAAATATCGTACTTGACCAGCACGGCCAGCGCAGGAATCGTGAGATAGATCAACAAGATGAAAAACAGGGCCCAGAAGACGGACACGCGCGTTTCATGCACGGAGGGCGTGGTATACGATCGCATGAGGATATGCGGCAGGGCGGCTGTGCCCAGCATCATGCAAAACACGATGGCCAGGAAATTGTTGCGCTTGATGTCGGACTGCTCGCGGTCGGCGGCGGGAAACGGCTGCGCGTGCGGAATGATGGGTTCGGCGCGTTTCTGATTCTGCACCTGCGCCGCCTGCCACAGCACGCGTGCCTCGTCCGGGCTTTTCGGATAGGCAATCAGGTAGCGCTCTGCGTTGCGGATATCGAACAGCGAGGTATTGCGCTGGCGCAAACTATCAAGCTGGCGCTGGGCCGCCTGGCGGCCTTGCTCCCAGGAACCGGGCAAACCGTCGATGCGCGCCTGGTAGCTTTGCGCGCGCTGGCGGAAGATGGTGCGCACTTCGTTTTCTTTCGGATCCGTTTCCAGCACGTGTTCGCGCGCGCTCAGTTGCGGCAACACCTTGCCGTAGGCGATTTGCGGCACGGGATTGTCCGCATGCTTGACCGACAGCCACATGGCGGGAATCAGGAAGGCGACCAGGATGATGATGTACTGCGCCACCTGCGTCCAGGTGATGGCGCGCATGCCGCCAAGAAAGGAGCAGACGAGGATGCTGGCCAGGCCCAGGAAGATGCCGACGGAAAAATCCACGCCCGTAAAGCGCGAGGCGATCAGGCCGACGGCGTAGATCTGCGCCACCACATACGTAAACGATACGATGATGGTGGCGGCCACGGCTACCACGCGCACGCTGGCGCCGCGCTTGTCGGTGCCGCTGCCGTAGCGGGCGGCGAGGAAGTCGGGAATCGTGTACTGGCTGAACTTGCGCAGGTAGGGGGCGATCAATAGCGCCACCAGGCAATAGCCGCCCGTCCAGCCCATGATGAAAGCCAGGCCGTCGAAGCCGTTCAGGTACAGGCCGCCGGCCAGGCTGATGAAGCTGGCGGCCGAAATCCAGTCGGCTGCCGTGGCCATGCCGTTGAACATGGCCGGCACCCGGCGCCCTGCCACATAGTATTCGGTGACATTCGAGGTGCGGCTGATGACGCCGATGGTGGCGTACAGGGTGATGGTGACCAGCATGAACAGGTAGCCGATCCAGGCGCGCGGCATGCCTTCCTGTTCCAGCACCGACAGGGCCAGCAGGAAGGCGGCGAAACCGGCGGTAAACAGCAGGTAGTAGCGGCACAGCCGCGCAAAGAAGCTGCGCTGACCGCTCATGTTTGCTCCGCGGCATGAAAATCCCGGTCCAGGCGCCGCATGCGCCAGGCATAGAAGGCGATGATGGCCAGGTACACCAGCGAAGCGCCCTGGGCCGCCATATAGAAGGGCAGCGGCCAGCCGAACAGGTTCAGGTGCAACAGTTCGCGCGCATAAAACACGGTCAGAAAGCCCGTCAGCAGCCAGATCAGCAGCAGGATGGCCGTCAGGCGCCGCGTCTTGTGCCAGTGCACATCGAGGCGCGCCTGCAGCTCGGGGCTGGGCGTGCGCGCCGGCCGCAGCGGCGCTGCGGGAAGGCTGGGCTTATCCATACGTGATCTCATCCTCTTCGGGCGCGTCCGGCAACAGCAGGGCAATGCTCAGGCGCAACAGGGTGCCTGGCAGTTTCGGCGACTGCGCGCGCGGATTGTTAAAAATATCGACTTCGGCGCCATGCTGTTGAGCAATTTCGCGCACGATGGCCAGGCCCAGGCCGCTGCCGTCGACGTTGCTGCCGAGAATGCGGTAAAAGCGTTCGAACACGTGGGCCCGCTCGGCCTGCGGGATGCCGGGGCCCGTATCTTCCACCTCCAGGATGGCCAGTTCCAGGGTGCTGCGCACGCGCACCGTGACGCTGCCGCCGGCCGGCGTGTAACGCAGGGCATTGTCGATCAGATTACTCAGCAGTTCACGCAGCATCATGGCATTGCCGGAAATCATGATCGAATACGCTGGCTGTTCGAAGCCCAGGTCGATATGCTGGGCAAACGAGGCTTGCACCCAGTCCTGCACCACGCCACGCGCCAGTTCGCTCAGCTCGATCGGTTCGAACGTCGTGCCCGCTTGCGGCTGGTTTTCTGCGCGCGCCAGGGCCAGCAGCTGGTTCACCAGGCGCGTGGCCGCTTCCGAACTTTTCGCCAGCTGCAGCAGCGAGCGGTGAATTTCGTCGTGGTCGGTCTGGCGCAGGGCCAGCTCGGATTGCATGCGCATGCCGGCCAGCGGTGTCTTCATCTGGTGCGCGGCATCGGCGATGAAGCGTTTCTGCATGTCGATCGACAGAGATAGTCGCGCCAGCATTTCGTTGAGCGAGCCGACCAGTGGCGTGATTTCCTCGGGCACCTGGCCCGATTCGATGGGGGAGAGATCGTCGGGCGGCCGCGCGCGTATGCGTTCCTGCAATTGCGCCAACGGCGACAGGCCGCGCGCCAGGGCAAACCAGACCAGGGCCAGGATCACGGGCAGGATGATGAACTGCGGCAAGATCACGCCCTTGATGATTTCATTGGCCAGCTGGGCGCGCTTTTCCAGCGTCTCGGCCACTTGCACCAGCGTGCGGCGCGGTTCGTCGTCGGTGCTGGACGGCATGTCGAGATAGCTGAACGCCACGCGCACGGGCGTGCCGTGGATGGTGTCGTTGCGAAACAGCACCATGCCGCTGCGGTATTTGTCGGGGTCTTGCGGCGGCGGCAAGTCGCGGTCGCCATCCAAGTATTCGCCGTGCCCGCCCACCACCAGGTAATACAGGGTGTCGACATCGTCGCCGCGCAGGAAGTCGCGGCCGCTGCTGTTCTTGTCCGGCACGCGGCGCAGCATCGCGCCGTCGGCCTGCTTGACCTGCTGCGTCAGCACCGTCACGCTGTCTTCCAGCGCATGGTCGAACGGTTGATTGGCGATGCCCTTGGCCACCAGATAGGTGATGGCGATGCTCATCGGCCACAGCAGCAGCAAGGGCGCCAGCATCCAGTCGAGGATTTCGCCAAACAGCGAATGCTCGATGGTGTCATCCTGCTCCGTGGTGGGCGGCTCGAACCAGTCGTCGTCGTCCGCCTCGTCCGCCGGCACCTCGCGCGCCTTCACTTGGTGGCGGGTCCGCTGGCCGGGCCTGCCGACTCGCCCGCTTCGGCGTTCAGGCGCGCCGCTTCCGAGTATTTTTCCAGGCAATAGCCGAGGCCGCGTACGGTGGCGATGCGCACGCCGCCCACCTCGATCTTCTTGCGCAGTCGATGCACATACACTTCGATGGCGTTGTTCGACACTTCTTCGCCCCATTCGCACAGGTGGTCGACCAGCTGCTCTTTCGAGACAAGGCGGCCGGTGCGGCCCAGCAGGATTTCCAGCAAGCCCAGTTCGCGCGCCGACAGGTCGAGCATCTGGTCGTTGATGTAGGCGCTGCGCCCCACCTGGTCGTAGCTGAGCGGGCCGTGCTTGATGACGGTGGCGCCGCCGCCGGCGCCGCGGCGGGTCAGGGCGCGCACTCTTGCCTCCAGTTCCGACAGCGCGAACGGCTTGGCCATATAATCATCGGCACCCAGGTCGAGGCCATTCACGCGTTGTTCGATGGAATCGGCGGCCGTCAGGATCAGCACCGGCAGCAGCGAGGCGCGCGCGCGCAGGCGGCGCAGCACCTCCAGGCCAGACATCTTGGGCAGGCCCAGGTCGAGGATCAGCAGGTCGAACTCCTGGGTGGACAGGGCCGTATCGGCCTCCTGGCCGGTCTTGACGTAGTCGATCGCATAACCGGACTGGCGCAGCGAGCGGGTCAGGCCATCGGCCAGCACGCTGTCATCTTCGGCAAGTAAAATACGCATGGTGCACTTCCTATGCTTGCGGCGGTAGAAGCTTGTATTGTGTTTCATTTTCCGCAAGGTAGCGAGTTTTTGTGAAAAACCAGGGTTGTATTGATCAGTTTCAAAACAAATCCACGTTCCGCTTGCATTGATCACTGTTTTTTTATACAGTACTGTCTGTGTAAAGAATTTAACCCACTGGCGCTATCGCAGGCTGCAGGATTCAAATGGATCTGCAACTGTAGAACGGCTGAAAGAACATATGGACGATAAAAAAGCTGTAGTACCCGCATCGGAAAAAGCCAAGGCGCTCGCCGCTGCACTGGCGCAGATCGAGAAGCAGTTTGGCAAAGGTTCGGTCATGCGCATGGATGCCAGCGCGGCGATCGAAGAAGTGCAAGTCGTGTCGACCGGTTCGCTCGGCCTCGATATCGCGCTGGGCGTGGGCGGTTTGCCGCGCGGCCGCGTGGTGGAAATCTACGGTCCGGAATCGTCGGGTAAAACCACGCTGACCCTGCAAACCATTGCTGAAATGCAAAAACTGGGCGGTACTTGCGCCTTTATCGATGCTGAGCATGCGCTCGACGTCGGTTACGCGCAAAAGCTGGGCGTGAACCTGCACGAATTGCTGATCTCGCAACCGGACACGGGCGAGCAGGCGCTGGAAATCTGTGACGCCCTCGTGCGTTCGGGCAGCGTCGACCTGGTGGTCATCGACTCCGTGGCCGCACTGACGCCACGCGCCGAGATCGAAGGCGACATGGGCGATTCCCTGCCAGGTTTGCAAGCGCGTTTGATGTCGCAAGCCTTGCGTAAATTGACCGGTTCCATCAACCGCACGAATACCCTGGTCATCTTCATCAACCAGATCCGCATGAAGATCGGCGTGATGTTCGGCAGCCCGGAAACGACCACGGGCGGCAATGCGCTGAAATTCTACGCCTCCGTGCGCCTGGATATCCGCCGCACCGGCTCGATCAAGTCCGGCGATGAAGTGATCGGCAACGAAACCAAAGTCAAGGTCGTCAAGAACAAGATCGCGCCACCGTTCAAGGAAGCGCACTTCGACATCCTGTACGGCGCCGGCACCTCGCGCGAAGGCGAAATCCTGGATCTGGGCTCGGATGCCAAGATCGTGGAAAAATCCGGTTCGTGGTACAGCTACAACGGCGAACGCATCGGCCAGGGCAAGGACAATGCCCGTGCCTTCCTGCAAGAGCGTCCGGCGCTGGCACGCGAGATCGAAAACAAGGTCCGCGCTTCGCTGGGCGTGCGCGAATTGCCACCGCTGGCTGCTGAAAAGCCGGAAAAAGCGGATAAAGCCGCCGACAAGGCTGCCAAGGCGGAAGCCAAGGCTGCCGAGTAAGCTGCCGTCAGCCATCATTCGCGCTTGCGGATGGTGTCTGGCAAGGTGTGACCATGATCGCCGTCCCGCGCTGTTGCGCCGGGCGGCGATTGTGTTTGGGTGCTGTGATCGTGGAATGAAAGACAAGGTGGGTGTATGGCTGCAGTACAACTAAGCCTGAAGGGCAGGGCGCTACGCTTTCTGTCGATGCGCGAACACAGCCGGATGGAATTGCGGCGCAAGCTGCAGCGCCATGCGCAGGAAGGTGACGACGTGGAAGCCTTGCTCGACAGCCTGGAGCAAGCCAACTGGCTGTCGCAGGAGCGCTTTTCCGAATCGCTGATTCACCGCCGCTCGGCCCGTTTCGGCAATAGCCGCATCATGGCGGAATTGCAAAGCCATGGCATAGGCGGTGAAGCGCTGCAGGAACTCAAGGCGGGCCTGGCCGAAGGCGAGACCGCGCGCGCCTGCGAAGTGTGGCGTCGCAAATTCGGTGAAGTGGCGCAGGATGCCGAACAGCGCAACAAGCAGGTGCGCTTCCTGATGCAGCGGGGCTTTTCGCAGCGCGCCGTGCAGGTGGCCTTGAAAGGCCTGGAGCCCGAGGACGACTAGACACGCGCCAAGGTACGTCCCGCTGGCCAAAGGTCAGACCTGCGCGCGGGCTTGCCCACCGTGGCTCCGCTGTGTTCCTTCTGCAACAGTTGATGGCTGCCCTGTGCCTTGCCTGCAAGCCAGCCTCGCTGCGGATCATTGTTTTACTGGTAAGTTCACTTTCCTTGTCAGCCGTTTGTCCCTGGATGGCATATTGTTGCGCTGCGTGGCGCCGGGCCTGCCTGTGCTGCCGTCTGCCGGGCAGGCGCGGTCAGTTGCGGTATTTCGCGGCACGTGTCGGCCATATCTATCATCACCGTGAGTGATAACAGCATCAATTTCCATGTGCATTTTTTATACTTTGAAATGTTTTTATCGAAGCAATGAAAAATTATGTTGCGGCGCAACCAGCGCCCAATGTGCTACACTTTTAGGGTTTTTGCGGCGCCGCAGGTGCGGTTGCTGTTCGTAGAAGCTGCGAACGGCGTGCTTTATGCACATGGCTGCTTACTAAATTATGGCCGCGCAAGCGGCATCGGTCTTATGCCCCTGTCAACTCCCGTATCCCGGCGCGCCCTACGGCACTCCCGCGTTATCGACGTCCAAGCGTATATGCGCGACGACGGCCTGTGGGATATTGACGCCCGTATCACCGATATCAAAAGCCATGACGCGATGCTGGCCTCCGGCCCCCGTCCCGCCGGCACTCCCCTGCATGACCTCCACTTACGCATTACCGTCGATCGCGAACTGACCATCGTCGAGGCCGAAGCTGCCTCCGATTCCGTACCCTATCCCGGTTTTTGCGATACCATCGGCCCCGCTTACAGCGCGCTGATCGGTCTGAATTTATTGAAGAATTTCCGCCGCGACTTGAAACAGCGCCTGGCGGGAATCGCCGGCTGTACCCATTTGACCGAATTGGCGCAAGTCTTGCCGACTGCGACGGTTCAGGCATTTGCCGGCGATGTCTGGTCGACCCGCGACGGTGAGAATGCTGATTTGCCGCATGAAAAGCCGTTTCAACTCGACAAATGCCACGCCCTGCGCACCGATGGCGGGGCGGTTACACAGTATTACCCGCGCTGGGTAGCCAAAGCGTGACCCCGGCGCTGTTTTTCCTGTTTTTTTTGCACCACTAACCGTATTTTTACAAATCAGTATCAGAAGGGAAGCCAGCATGAAAATCCATGAGTATCAAGCCAAAGAAATCCTCCGGCAGTATGGAGTGACGGTACCACGCGGTATTCCGTGCATGTCCGTCGACGAAGCCGTCAAGGCTGCGGAAACCCTGGGCGGTCCGGTATGGGTCGTCAAGGCGCAGATCCACGCAGGTGGCCGCGGCAAGGGCGGCGGCGTGAAAGTGGCGAAATCGATCGAACAGGTCAAGGAATACGCCGACCAGATCATGGGCATGCAGCTGATCACGCATCAGACCAGCGCCGAAGGCCAAAAAGTCAACCGCCTGCTGGTGGAAGAAGGCGCCGACATCAAACAAGAACTGTACGTTTCGCTGGTCACCGATCGCGTCACCCAGAAAATCGTCCTGATGGCTTCGTCCGAAGGCGGCATGGACATTGAAGAAGTGGCCGAGAGCCACCCAGAGAAGATCCACCACGTCACCATCGATCCAGGTGTTGGCCTGACCGATGCCCAGGCAGACGACATCGCGACCAAAATCGGCGTGCCTGCCGGTTCCATCGCCGACGCCCGCGTCAACCTGCAAGGCCTGTACAAAGCGTACTGGGAAACCGACTGCTCGCTGGCCGAAATCAATCCGCTGATCGTTACCGGCAGCGGCAAAGTCATCGCACTGGACGCCAAGTTCAACTTTGACCCGAACGCCCTGTTCCGCCATCCGGAAATCGTCGCCCTGCGCGATCTGGACGAAGAAGATCCAGCTGAAATCGAAGCGTCGAAATTCGACCTGGCTTACATTTCGCTCGACGGCAACATCGGTTGCCTGGTGAACGGCGCCGGCCTGGCCATGGCCACCATGGACACCATCAAGCTGTTCGGCGGCGAGCCAGCCAACTTCCTGGACGTCGGCGGCGGTGCCACGGCAGAAAAAGTGACCGAAGCGTTCAAGATCATGCTGAAAAACCCAGGCTTGAAAGCCATCCTGGTGAACATTTTCGGCGGCATCATGCGTTGCGACGTGATCGCTGAAGGCGTTATCGCCGCGGTGAAAGCTGTCTCGCTGAACGTACCGCTGGTCGTGCGCATGAAGGGCACCAACGAAGACCTGGGCAAGAAGATGCTGGCCGATTCCGGTCTGCCTATCATCGCAGCCGACACCATGGAAGATGCAGCCAAGAGCGTCGTTGCCGCTGCTGCCGGTCAAGCTTAATTAAGGAATCAACATGTCCATTCTGATCAATAAAGATACCAAAGTCGTAACCCAAGGGATCACCGGCAAGACCGGCCAGTTCCACACCCGCGGTTGCCGCGACTACGCGAACGGCAAAGCTGCCTTCGTGGCAGGCGTGAACCCGAAGAAAGCCGGCGAAGACTTCGAAGGCATTCCTATTTTCGCTAACGTCACCGAAGCGAAAAAAGAAACCGGCGCCAACGTGTCCGTGATTTACGTGCCGCCAGCAGGCGCGGCAGCGGCGATCTGGGAAGCTGTTGAAGCTGAAATGGATCTGGCCATTTGCATCACCGAAGGCATTCCTGTGCGTGACATGATGGCCTTGAAAGATCGCATGGCTAAAGCCAACAGCAAAACCTTGCTGCTGGGCCCTAACTGCCCAGGCTTGATCACGCCAGACGAAATCAAGATCGGCATCATGCCAGGTCACATCCACAAGAAGGGCCGTATCGGCGTGGTTTCGCGTTCGGGCACTCTGACCTATGAAGCAGTGGGTCAGCTGACCGCACTGGGCCTGGGCCAATCGTCGGCAGTCGGCATCGGCGGCGACCCGATCAACGGTCTGAAGCACATCGACATCATGAAGATGTTCAATGATGATCCAGATACCGACGCGGTCATCATGATCGGCGAAATCGGCGGTCCGGACGAAGCCAATGCTGCGTATTGGATCAAAGACAACATGAAAAAACCGGTCGTTGGCTTCATCGCTGGCGTGACCGCTCCTCCAGGCAAGCGCATGGGCCACGCCGGCGCGCTGATCTCGGGCGGTGCCGATACGGCACAAGCCAAGCTGGAAATCATGGAAGCTTGCGGCATCACCGTGACCAAAAACCCGTCGGAAATGGCGCGTCTGCTGAAAGCCATGCTGTAATTCCAGCCAGGTTCACGCAGTACAAAAAGGAGCTTCGGCTCCTTTTTTTTGTCCGCAAGACAGGCCGCTTCCCGGCCTGGGCCGACGGCGCTGGTCCGAACCTGCCCAAATGTGTCACTTTTCTTTCCACGTGTACCGCCGCTGCCCGGGCGCGCTGCTGGCATGGCGCTTGCACCGTGCACGGCACGCACAATGCACAATGGGAGGATACGATGCGCGCGCAGAGCGGATTTACCCTGATAGAACTGATGATCGTGGTGGCCATCGCCGGCATCCTGTCGGCCGTGGCCATTCCCCAGTACGGCGACTATACGATGCGGGCCAAGGTCAGCAACGTGCTGGCGGCGGCCGCGCCGCTGAAGACAGCCGTGGCCCTGTGCGTGCAGGAAAACGGAGGCCTGGCGACCGCTTGCAGCACTCCCACCCAGGCCGTGCCCAGCATCATCCCCATCTTTAGCCCGACGCGCGAAGTAGCCAGCGCCAAAGTCGACAAGGGCAATATCGAGCTGACCCTGGCGGGCGACATGGGCAGCGGCATCGGTGGCCAGACGGTGAGCATGGAGCTGCAGGTCGGCTCCAGCAGTCTGAGCTGGTTTAACAGCACCAGCGTGACGAATGCGGCGGTCAAGGAAGCCATTACCAGGAACAATATTCCCAAGGTGGTGGCGACGCAGTGAACGGCATCTGGCGCGCCCGTGTCAGACGATTTTTTGCCGGTCCGCGATCAGCGCTTCATAGGTGAGGTTTTGCAGCAAGGTGTAGTGGGTGGGTTCCAGGTCGATGAATTGCACGCCATATGTATAGATTTCGGTGACGTCGGCCGCATTGCGATTCGACGGCTTGCCCACGCTGACGTTCTGGATGCGCGCGCGCGTATTGACGCGCATCTGATGCTTGTTCGGCTGCACCAGCAGGGTAAAGCTGAGCGCAACGCCCTCGTCGTCCGGCGTGAGCATGCTGGGCGCCTCGATCAGCGCGCCCGAGACGCTGAGGTTGACGATGAATACGGGGACGGCCGGCACGTCGCGGTAGCTCAGCTGCGCCGGAATGTCCACTTTCACGCGCATGGCCGTGCGCAGGCTGGTGCCCTGGATGGCGTCGGGAAAGCTCAGGTGCACATAATTGAGGGGGCGGCCAAAGATGCGCAGCACGCTGCACGCAAACGAACACACGGTGACGCCGGAAAACACGCGGATGGTCAGCTTGTCGCCCTCGTTGAGCACGATGGACGCACCGTTTTCCATGGGAATCTTGACGATCAGATACTCGTCTTTCACATAGCCGATCAGGGTCGAGAAATGCTGGATGGGCTTGATGGTGCGGTGCGTGATGAACTGGATGCGTCCGCCCACCTGCAGATTCATCGCCTCGAATTCGAAGTCCTGGAGCTTGCTTTCTGCGGCGGGATTGTTGCTTGTCATGCGATACTCATCTGATATTGTCGGTTCGCAGTATGCATGATTTCTTGATGAAAAAGCACTTATATCAATGAAATTCATACTGGCATTGAAAAGTGCCATGTACGCGTGCCGGCAGTCGGGTCAGGCTTTACAATTGCGTCAATATTGACGAATATAAATCTTATGCCGCGCAGCTACTTCTGGACGATGCTGTCATTAATCCTGCATCAGGTCGATGCAGCGTACTGGCGCGAATGGGAAATGTTCCATGTGCCAGGCGGCATACAGGGTTTCCTGGTGTTTAACCTGGCGGCGATTGCCGTGGTGCTGGCCGGTTACAGGCATGTGTTGCTGGGCACCCCGCAGGCGACCCTGTATGCGGGCGTCTGCGCCGCGCTGGGCGTCGGCACCTTCCTGATACACGCCGGTTTCGCGCTGGCGGGACAGGCGCAATTTCACTTGCCCCTGTCGATCGCCATCATCGTGCTGTGCCTGGCATGCGCCGCGTGGCTGCTGAGCGATTTGCGCCGGCTCAAGGTCCATCTTGCGCGCCAGGCAGCATGATTACAACGCCGCCGTCCAGTCCCCGCTTTTTCCGCCATGCTTTTCCAGCACGCGCACATTCGTCATGACCATGCCCCGGTCGACGGCTTTGCACATGTCATAGATCGTCAATAAACCGATCTGCACGGCAGTGAGCGCCTCCATCTCGACGCCCGTCTTGCCCGTGGTGTCGACTTGGGCGCGGCAGTGCACGCTGTTGGCCGCTACCTCCACTTCAAAGTCGACGGTGACGCGCGTCAATGCCAGCGGGTGGCACAGGGGTATCAGGTCGCTGGTGCGCTTGGCGCCCATGATGGCGGCGATGCGGGCGATGCCCAGCACGTCGCCTTTCTTGGCGTTGCCGGACATGATCAAGGCCAGCGTGGCGGGCTGCATGCGGATGGTGCCGGCGGCCACGGCGCTGCGGCGCGTGTCTTCCTTGGCGCCCACGTCCACCATATGGGCCTGGCCTGTGGCGTCGAAATGGGTCAGTTCCCCGGTGGGGACTTGCTTGTCTGCTGTTGTCATGGCGTCAAAAATAGGTGAGGAGTGGAGATGCGGCACGCCGGGCCACGACGTCATGCCACTGGCGTGGCACATGCTTGTCGCGTGGGAATGGGCGCCGCTAACAAGGTATGATAGCACCCGTGAATTCAAAAACTACCCTTTCGATCGACCTTGAAAACGCCGGTGCTGCATGGTTGCGCCGCTCCCGGCGCGCATCCACGCTGGCTGCATTGTGGCTGGCAACGCCGTTTGCGCTGGCGCAAACCTATACGTCCGCGCCGGCCACGCCTGTCCCCAGCGTGCCCGCCAAGCCGGCCGCCAATTGGACGCCGCTGGCCGTGCCGCCGGCGCCGAATCTGCCGAACCTCGGCGATACCTCGCGCGAAGACCTGTCGCCGGCGATGGAGCGCAAGATCGGCGAGGAAATCATGCGCGGCATCCGCGGCGACCGCGACTATCTGGACGACGCTCCCTTGCTGGAATACCTGAATACCTTCGGCAACGCCCTCGTGGCGGCGCGCCCCAGCGTGCGTGGTGAAACGAATTACGACTATTTCTTCTTTGCCGTGCGCGATCCCCAATTGAACGCGTTTGCCTTGCCCGGCGGTTTCATCGGCGTGCATTCGGCGCTGGTGCTGGCGGCGCAGACGGAGGCGGAACTGGCTTCCGTGCTGTCGCACGAGATCGGCCACGTGGCGCAGCGCCATATCGCGCGCATGCTGGGCCAGCAGCGCCAGGATGCCCTGATGCCGCTGGCGGCCATGCTGCTGGCGGCACTGGCATCGCGCGCGGGCGGCGATGTGGCGCTGGGCGTGTTTGCCGCCGGCCAGGGCCTGGCGATCCAGCGCCAGCTCAATTTCGGCCGCGATGCCGAACGCGAGGCGGACCGCATCGGTTTCCAGATCATGGGCGAAGCCGGTTTCGATACCACCGGCATGGTAGCCTTCTTCGGCCGCATGCAGGCGGCCAGCCGTTCGTACAGCGACCTGATGCCTGCCTATCTGCAGACCCACCCGCTGACGACGGAGCGCATCGCCGACATCCAGGCGCGCATCCGCGAGCAGCCCTACAAGCAGCGTCCGGACAGCCTGAGTTTTCACCTGGCCCGCGCCCGCGCGCGCGTGCTGCAGGATGAAAGCGTGCAAGGCCTGCTGAATGCCAAGGCGGTCTTCAAGACGCAGCTGGAACAGCAAAGCCGTTTCCAGGTGGTGGCCGCCCATTACGGCTTGTCTTTTGTCGCCGTCAAGCAGGGCAAGCCGGCTGACGCGCAGAAGGAACTCGACGCGGCCAATGCCGCCCTGCACCAGCCGGCCGGGCCGAATGTGTTTACCTCGGGTGGCACGCAGGCCCCCAATTCGCTGCTGGCGGCGATGGGGCTGGAAGTGCTGTTGATGCCGGCGCAGAAGAAGGAGGTGGCGCAGCAAGCCCTGAAGGCGGCCGACGCGGCGCGCCAGCAGTTTCCCCTCTCGCGCGGCATTGCCCATCAGTATGCGGAAGCGTTGATGGCTGCCGGCAAGCTGGAGCAGGCTACCCTGTACCTGCGCGATCAGGTGCAGCTCTACAAGGAAGAGCCGGAACTGTATGATTTATTGGCGAAATCCTATGCTGACCAGGGCAAGATGACCTTGCAGCACATGGCGCTGGCCGAATCCTACGTGCTGCAGGGCGCCACGATGGCGGCGCTGGACCAGCTGACGATTGCCCGCAAATCGACGGACGCGACTTTCTATGACCAGGCCGTGATCGATGCGCGCGAGCGTGAACTGCAGGAAAAGCGCCGCGAACAGATCAAGGACCAGAAGGGCTAGCGGCTACTCCGCCTGCGGCGCGCGCTGGAAGCCGAAGGTGTGCGGCACGCTGGCATAGACCAGCGGCTGCACGGCAATCTCCTTGCCGTCATGCAACAACACCAAGTTTCCCCGACCACTTTCCAGCCATGCCAGCAGGGCCTCGTCGCCAGCCACCTGCCCGTCGATGCGCAGCGACGCCAGCACGTGCGCCATGTCGCGGTCATCGACTTGCGCCACGCTATCGCCCTGGCGCAGGATCAGCGCACCGTTGTCGCACAGCCAGGCGGCATCGATGGCCGCCAGTGGCGCGCCTGTCTGCAAGACAAAACCGTGCTGCGGATCGCTGCGGGCGATGTACGGCGTCGCTTCCAGGTTCAGGTAGACGCGCTGCGGGCCATTCTGGAAAAACCAGCAGCCGCGTTCGTCATGGTCGTAATTGCGGTTGATAAATCCCAACAGGGCTGCGTGGGCGATCTTGTCGCCGGGCAGTTGTTGCTGTTGCGCCTGCTGGTCGCGCATGCGCCAATTGCCGCGGGCATCCAGGCCCAGCCAGCCGTAGCAGTGGGGCACGTTCGGCCATTTGGCCAGCGCCTGCTTGACGAGTTCATCCATGTGGTGCGTTTTCCATGTGCGTTTGCGAGCTATCAGCGTGACAGCTTTGCGGGGAAGAGGGCGCCGTGTTGCCGCCTTCAAAAAAGTGGATCAGGCGCTGCGGCAGCCAGCGCGTGCTTCCCGGCAACTTGCCAGCGGCAAAGCCGACATGGCCGCCGTGGCGCGGATACTCGAGCATTACCTGCGGCGCTGCTCGGCGCGGCAAGTAACGCCCGGGCAGGAAAGGATCATTTTGCGCATTCAGTACCAGCGTCGGCACGGTGATGTCTGGCAAGACGTGCTTGGCGCTGGCGCGGTGCCAGTAATCGTCGGCGTCGCGGTAGCCGTGCAGCGGCGCCGTGACGACATTGTCGAAGGCGTGCAAGTCGCGCGCGGCCAGCATGGCATCGCGCGCAAACAGGCCGGGAAACTGCTCCAGCTTGGCCAGGCACTTCGGTTTGAGCGTGTTCAGGAACATGCGCGTGTAGAGCCGGTTGGCGCCCGAAGACAGGGCCTTGCCCCCTTGCGCCAGGTCCAGCGGGGCCGACACGGCGGCGGCCGCATCGATGAAATCGGCCTGGTGCTGCGATTGGCCCAGCCAGCACAGCAGGGCGTTGCCGCCCAGCGAAACACCGGCCGCGTAAAACTTGCCTGTCGCGCGCGGGCGCAACTGGCGTAGTACCCAGTCGACTTCCTGCGCATCGCCCGAATGGTAAAAACGGGGCCCCAGGTTGGCTTCGCCCGAGCAGCCGCGAAAATGCGGTACGGCGCCCGACCAGCCGCGCGCCGCCACCTCGGCCATCAGGGCGCGCGCGTAGTGGCTGTTTGATGAACCTTCCAGTCCGTGGAACAGCACCACGAAGGGCTGGCCCGGCTGGCCGTCGACCAGGTCGACGTCGAGGAAGTCGCCATCGGGCGACTGCCAGCGTTCGCGACGGAAGACCACGGCCGGCTTGGCGATGCACACGGCCGGATAAATCGTCTGCGCGTGACCGCCAGGCAGCCAGAGTGGCGCGGTATAGGGGGCGTTGTAAATAAGAGGCAAAGTCATCAGTGCAGGATCTGCGCGCCCGTGGCATCGGCCGGCGCACCGCCGGGAGCGACGGAGGCGTGGTGCAGCACGATGCGCCAGCCGCGCGGCGTTTTTACGTACACATTCGTGGCCAGCAGATGCGCCGGGCCACCTTCTTCGGCGGTGACGCCTTCGATGACGGTGTGCACCGAGCTCATCAAGTTGTGCGTTTCATGCAGCTGTGCCGGCACGATGTGCAGGCCGCCGCCCGTCAAGATAGCCTCCCACGAAGCGCGGATGGCGGCATGGCCGATCAGGCGCGCGCCGCGCGGGTGGATGCAGACGATCTCTTCATCGTCGGCCCATAGCGCCATCAGCGCTTCGAGGTCGGCGCGGTGCAAGGCATCGTAGAACGCCGCTTCGACTTCGGCGGCACTGCCATTGAGTTCTTTCAGACGTTTCATGACGACTCCGGCTTGATCGCTACAACTAAGTTGATACAAATAAAAACGGCGCGCTGGGGGCGCGCCGCTGGGCAGTTTAATGATGACCGGCGCTGGCGCCTTCCTTCAGGGTATACGCCGTGCCGCAGTAGGGGCACTTGGCGATGCCGTCTTTGTTGAATTCCAGAAACACGCGCGGATGCGACGACCACAGCGGCATGGCCGGGTTAGGGCAGTGGGCTGGCAAGTCTTTACTGTCGAGTTCGACCGCTGGCTGGGTGGTTTTTGTCATCTTGTCATGCTCCGTGAGGCTGTATGGAAGGAAATCGGCTGCTGCCAAAAGCACGATTTTAACGGATTCAGGCAGACAGCAAAAATCATGGCTAAAATGGCGGCTTGATCATCTGCGGCTGCGGCGCGGGTTTTTGCGACAAACTGGCAGCTGCAGCGCCACACTGACTGGATTTGCCTTGCCGGTATCACCGTTGCGTAGCGCTCATACTTTTCGTATTGCGCGCACCATTGTTGTGCAGTTGCCACACTCCGCTTGCCGGGGGGGCGCATGAACACCCGCGACACCCGCGTGAGCGCCGTCATGGCCGACAAGGACGACGGTCTGCTGAAGGACGCCTGGCGCGCCGGCCTGAAACTGGGCGCGCCCAGCCTGCTGGGCATTGCCGCCTGGGGCATGGTGGTGGGCGTGGCCATGGTGAAAAGCGGCCTGACGGTGGCGCAGGCGGGGGCGATGACCCTGTTTGTCTTTGCTGGCTCGGCCCAGCTCGCATCCCTTCCCCTGCTGGCCGCGCACGCTCCCGTGTGGGTGATCTTCGCCACGGCCCTCGTCGTCAATTTGCGTTTTGTCATCTTTTCCGTGCTGCTGGCGCCCCATTTCGCGCATTTGCCATGGCGCCAGCGCTTTGCGCTCGGCTATGTGGCGGGCGATATCACGGTGGGCCTGTTCCTGCAGCGCTATCCCCATGAAACGCCGGATCCGGCCAAGCTGCCCTTCCTCAAGGGGCTGATTTACCCCAACTGGATGGCCTGGCAAACCGGTTCCTTGATCGGCATCGTGCTGGGGGCCGTCGTCCCTGCCGAATGGGGGCTGGGTTTTGCGGGCACCCTGGCGATCCTGTGCGTGACCGTGCCCCTGATCCTCAACCGCGCGGCCCTGTGCGGCGTGCTGGTGGCGGGCACGGTGGCCGTGCTGGCGTTTGGCTTGCCATACAAGCTGGGTCTGCTGGTGGCCGTCCTGGCGGGCATGCTGTCGGCCATGGCCGTGGAAGAATTGACCGAGAAATGGAACAAACGCCATGTTTGACGGATTGGACTGGGGCAGGACCGATGTGTGGATCGCCATCGCCGTGCTGGTGGTGGCCACGGCCGCCACGCGCAGCACGTTCTGGCTGGTTGGCCATCACATCAGCATTCCGCGCAGGATCAACGAGATGCTGCGCTATGCGCCGGCCTGCGCACTGGCGGCCATCATCGCGCCCGACATGCTGATGGAGGGGCAGCAAGTGCACTTCGAATTGCAGAATTTGAAACTCTTGTCGGGTATTGCCGCTACGCTCTTTTTCGTGATCCGCCGCAATATGCTGCAAACCATCGTGTTTGGCATGCTGGTTTTCACGGGCTTGCGACTGTTGCATGTTTTTCAGTAAAGCAGGACAAATCGGGGATTTGGTCTGGTCATTGCGGTAAAATAGCGCACTTCCTTCCACTCGTCATCTGGATCGCCATGTCAGCTGTTCTCAACTTCATCCGTCTGCAAGATTTGATCGCCCAAAATGCACTGCAAGGCAAGCGCGTGTTTATCCGTGCCGACCTGAACGTCCCGCAAGATGACAGTGGCAAGATCACCGAAGATACGCGCATCCGCGCCTCGGTGCCGGCCATCCGCGCCGCGCTCGACGCTGGCGCCGCCGTCATGGTGACGTCGCACCTGGGCCGTCCGACGGAAGGCGAGTTCAAGCCGGCCGACAGCCTGGCACCCGTGGCCGCGCGCTTGTCCGAGCTGCTGGGCCAGGAAGTTGCACTGAAACAAAACTGGATTGATGGTGCCGGCCTGGAAAAGCTGGCTGCCGGCCAGGTGGTCCTGCTGGAAAACGTGCGCGTGAACAAGGGCGAAAAGAAAAACAGCGATGAGCTGGCGCAAAAAATGGCCAAGCTATGCGATATCTACGTCAATGACGCGTTCGGCACGGCCCACCGCGCCGAAGCATCCACGCACGGCATCGCCAAGTTCGCCCCCATCGCCTGCGCCGGTCCGCTGCTGGCCGCCGAACTCGATGCGCTGGGGAAGGCCTTGCACGCGCCGGCCCGCCCCTTGCTGGCCATCGTTGCCGGTTCGAAAGTATCGAGCAAGCTGACCATTTTGAAAGCCCTGTCCGACAAGGTCGATAATCTGATCGTCGGCGGCGGCATCGCCAACACCTTCATGAAGGCCGTTGGCTTGAACGTGGGCAAGTCCCTGGTGGAAGCGGAACTCGTCGAAGAAGCCAAGGCCATCATCGAGATCATGGCCAAGCGCGGCGCGCAAGTGCCGATTCCCGTCGATGTCGTGTGCGCCAAGGAGTTTTCGCCCACGGCCGCCGCCACCGTCAAGGATGTGGCCGACGTGGCGGACGACGACATGATCCTCGATATCGGCCCGAAAACGGCCGCCCTGCTGGCGCAGCAGATCGCCGCTGCCGGCACCATCGTGTGGAATGGCCCAGTCGGCGTGTTCGAATTCGACCAGTTCGGCAACGGCACCAAGACCCTGGCGCTGGCCATTGCCGAGTCGAAAGCATTTTCCATCGCTGGCGGTGGCGACACCCTGGCAGCGATTGCCAAATACGACATTACCGATAAAATCAGCTATATCTCGACGGGCGGCGGCGCTTTCCTGGAGTTCCTGGAAGGCAAGACCCTCCCAGCAGTTGAGATCTTGATGCAACGCGCCGCTTAAGGCGCTGCAGTCAGCAGTTTAGTACCAAGCGCAGCCTGACCGCTGCGCTTTTACCTTGCCGGATGCAGCATCGAGCCGGCCTTGCTCACCTTCGCTCGCGCACAAGGACTCCTATGCCACGTGGTACAAAAATTGTAGCAACAATTGGCCCCGCCTCCACTGACTTCGATATCCTGGTGAAGATGATACGTGCGGGTGTCGACGTGGTGCGTTTGAATTTTTCCCACGGCAAGGCGCAAGACCATATCGATCGCGCCGCGCTGGTACGCCTGGCGGCGGCCGAGTGCGGCCGCGAAGTGGCCATCATGGCCGACATGCAGGGTCCGAAGATTCGCGTCGGCAAGTTTGAAAACACGCGCATTCAGCTCGAAGCGGGCGAGCGCTTCATCCTCGACGCCAAGTGGGGCGAGAATGGCGAACTGGGCAACCAGGAACGGGTTGGCCTCGACTACAAGGCCTTGCCGCGCGACCTGCACAAGGGTGACGTGCTGCTGCTGAACGACGGGCTCATCGTGCTGATCGTCGAGCGCATCCACGGCAGCGAAATCCACACCACCGTCAAGATCGGCGGCGAGTTGTCGAACAACAAGGGCATCAATCGCCAGGGCGGCGGCCTGTCAGCGCCTGCGCTGACGGCCAAGGATATGGAAGACATCAAGACGGCCATGAGTTTCCAGGCCGACTATCTGGCCATTTCCTTCCCGAAATGCGCAACCGACATGGAAATGGCGCGCCAGCTGGCCAATATCGCGGGCGAACCGTACCACCACAAGCCGATGATGATCGCCAAGATCGAGCGCGCGGAAGCCATTCCTGCGCTGCAAGAAATTCTCGACGCTTCCGACGGCATCATGGTGGCGCGTGGCGACCTTGCCGTCGAGGTGGGCAACGCGGCCGTACCGGCCTTGCAAAAACGCATGATCAAGATGGCGCGCGCGTCGAACAAACTGGCCATTACTGCCACGCAGATGATGGAATCGATGATCGTCAATGCCGTGCCGACCCGCGCCGAAGTGTCCGACGTGGCCAATGCCGTGCTCGATGGCACGGATGCCGTCATGACGTCGGCCGAGACAGCCTCGGGCAAGTACCCGATCGAGACGGTGGAAATGATGGCCGCCATCTGTGTCGAAGCGGAACAGTCCGAATACAACAAGCTCGATGCCGATTTCCTCAACGTTACGTTTACCCGCATCGACCAGTCGATCGCGTATGGCGCGCTGTTTACGGCCCATCACTTGCGCGTGAAAGCCATCGTGGCGCTGACGGAATCCGGTTCCACCGCCTTGTGGATGAGCCGCCACAGCATCGACACGCCGATCTACGCGCTCACGCCCAGTGTCACCACTTTGCGCAAAGCCGCGCTGTACCGCAATGTTCGGGCGTATCATCTGATGCAGAACGCCCCCAGCGCGCAAGTGCTGAAGCAGGCGGAAGAGCTGCTGGTGGCGCAGGGCATCGTCAGGAAGGGTGACATGATCGTCGTCACCTGGGGCGAGCCGATGGGCCAGGTGGGCGGCACGAATGCATTGAAGATTGTGACAGTCGGCGAGTTTGAATAAAAGCCCAAGAATTCAGGCGCCGGCGCGGTTATCGACCGCGAAGCGCCGCAACAGTTTCTATTGTTCTCTGGAGTATTACCATGTCTCTCGTATCCATGCGTCAACTGCTGGACCATGCTGCCGAAAACGGTTATGGCATTCCTGCTTTCAACGTCAACAACCTGGAGCAAGTGCAAGCCATCATGGCTGCCGCCGATGCGCTCAACAGCCCGGTGATCATGCAAGCGTCCGCCGGCGCGCGCAAGTACGCCGGTGAAGCCTTCCTGCGCCACCTGATCGACGCCGCCGTCGAAGCGTATCCGCATATTCCCGTCGTCATGCACCAGGATCATGGCCAGTCGCCGGCCGTCTGCATGGCCGCCATCCGCTCGGGCTTCACGTCCGTGATGATGGACGGCTCGCTGGAAGCGGACGGCAAGTCGGTCGCCTCGTACGAATACAACGTGGAAGTATCGCGTGAAGTGGTGAAATTCTCGCACGCCATCGGCGTGACGGTGGAAGCGGAACTGGGCGTGCTCGGTTCGCTGGAAACCATGAAGGGCGACAAGGAAGACGGCCACGGCGCCGACGGCACCATGACGCGCGAGCAACTGCTGACGGACGTGGCGCAAGCGGCCGATTTCGTGCAGCGCACCCAGTGCGACGCCCTGGCGATCGCCATCGGCACCTCGCACGGCGCGTATAAATTCACGCGCAAGCCAACGGGCGACATCCTGGCCATCGACCGCATCAGGGAAATCCACGCGCGCATCCCGAACACCCACCTGGTGATGCACGGTTCCTCGTCGGTGCCGCAGGAATTGCTGGCCATCATCCGCGAATTTGGCGGCGACATGAAGGAAACCTATGGCGTGCCAGTGGAAGAAATCCAGGAAGGCATCCGTCACGGCGTGCGCAAGATCAACATCGACACCGACATCCGCCTGGCGATGACGGCAGCGGTGCGCAAGTACCTGTTCGAGAACCCGTCGAAGTTTGACCCGCGCGACTTCCTGAAGCCAGCCCGCACTGCTGCCGAGCAGATCGTGCGTGCCCGCATGCAGGCGTTCGGCTGCGAAGGCCAGGCCTCGAAGATCAAGGTCATCACAATGGAAAAAATGGCCGAACGCTACAAGGCCGGCGAGCTGTCGCAAATTGTGAAGTAAAATTCTGTCTGGAACGGGCCGGAAGCTGCATCTCCGTGCCCGATTTTCTCGACCGGCGGGCGCCTTCCCTGCCTGCCGGTTTCGTTTCATCCAACTATTCCCCCGCTATGAACAGCCTCTATCAGACTTCCATCCACTCCCTGCCATTGCTGGGCCACGGCAAGGTCCGCGACAACTACGCCGTTGGCGACGACAAGATCCTGATCGTCACCACGGACCGCCTGTCGGCCTTCGATGTCGTCATGAACGAGCCTATCCCCGGCAAGGGCAAGGTACTCAACCAGATGAGCGACTTCTGGTTCGAGAAACTGGGCCACATCGTGCCGAACCACCTGACCGGCGTGGCGCCGGAATCCGTGGTGGCAGCAGAGGAAGTGGAGCAAGTCAAGGGTCGCGCCGTGGTGGCCAAGCGCTTGCAACCCATCATGGTCGAGGCGGTCGTGCGCGGCTACATCATCGGTTCGGGCTGGAAAGACTATCAGGAGTCAGGCAGCATCTGCGGCATCGCGCTGCCAGCGGGCCTGCAACAGGCGGAAAAACTGCCGGAGCCGATCTTCACCCCGGCAGCCAAGGCCGAGCTGGGCGAGCATGATGAAAACATCAGCTTTGCTGAAATGGAAGAGCGCATCGGAGCCGAACTGGCTGCCAAGATGCGTGACGTCGCCATTCAACTGTACAAGACGGCCGCCGAATACGCGGCCACGCGCGGCATCATCATCGCCGACACCAAGTTCGAATTCGGCCTGGATGACAACGGCGTCATGCATTTGATGGATGAAGTGCTGACGGCTGACTCGTCGCGCTTCTGGCCTGCCGATTCCTACCAGCCGGGCATCTCGCCGCCGTCGTTCGACAAGCAATTCGTGCGCGACTACCTGGAAACGCTGACCTGGGGCAAGACCGCACCGGCGCCAGCGCTGCCGGCCGACGTCATCGAAAAAACCCAGGCCAAGTACTTCGAAGCCATCGAACGCCTGACCGGCGAGAAGTTGAAGGCCTGAAATGAGTGAGCAAAAGTTGAACCCCACGCCGCTGGTCGGCGTCATCATGGGCTCGTCCTCGGACTGGGACGTGATGCAGAATGCGGTTGCCATCCTGAAACAGTTTGGCGTGCCGTACGAAGCGCAAGTCATTTCCGCGCACCGTATGCCCGACGAGATGTATGCGTACGCGAAAAGCGCGCGCGCGCGCGGCTTGCGCGCCATCATCGCCGGCGCCGGCGGCGCGGCCCACCTGCCTGGCATGGTGGCGGCGATGACCATCGTGCCCGTGCTGGGCGTGCCCGTGCCATCGAAATACCTGCGCGGCGAAGATTCCATGCTGTCCATCCTGCAAATGCCCAAGGGCGTGCCGGTGGCCACCTTCGCCATCGGCGAAGCGGGCGCGGCGAATGCTGCGCTGACGGCGGTGGCGATGCTTGCCGCCAATGACGACGCCCTGGCCGACCAGCTCGAAGCTTTCCGTGCCACGCAAACGGCCGCCGCCAAGGCCATGGTCTTGCCTGAATAATGTGTTTGAAAAATAATGAATAGTAAATCGACTTCCCCATTGCTGCCCGCCGCCAACCCACCGGCGTGGCTGGGCGTGATGGGCGGCGGCCAGCTCGGCCGCATGTTTGCCCAGGCCGCCCAGAGCATGGGCTATCAGGTTGCCGTACTGGAACCGTCGGACGCCTGCCCTGCGGGGCAGGTGGCGCAGCGGCTGGTGAATGCCGGCTACAGCGATGTCGCCGGCCTCGACGCCCTGGCCGCGCAATGCCTGGCCGTCACCACGGAATTTGAAAACGTGCCGGCCGACAGCCTGTCGCGCCTGGCCGGCCACGTCTTCGTGGCGCCGGATGCGCACGGCGTGTCGGTGGCGCAGGATCGCATCGCGGAAAAGCGTTTCTTTGTCGCCTGCGCGGCCAAGTCCGGCGTGCTGCCGGCGCCGCATATGGTCATCGCCACGCAGCTTGACATCGATGCCATCGCCGACGACTTGCTGCCAGGCATACTGAAAACCGTCCGCATGGGCTATGACGGCAAGGGCCAGTTCCGCGTGCGCACGCGCGACGAGGTGCGGGCCGCCTTTGCCGAAATGGGCGAGGTAACTTGCTTGCTGGAGAAAATGCTGCCGCTGGCGTACGAAGTGTCGGTGCTGACGGCGCGCGGCGTGGACGGCGAATCGGTCGTGTATCCGATCGCCGAAAACGTGCACCGCGACGGCGTGCTGTTTACCACCACCGTGCCGGGCCCGAATGTGTCGGACGATTGCGCCGCCAGGGCGCAGCGGGCGGCGCAAGCCATGGTCGCGGAACTCGGCTATGTCGGCGTGCTGTGCATCGAGTTTTTCGTGCTTGACGATGGCAGCCTGGTGGTCAATGAAATGGCGCCGCGTCCGCACAACAGCGGCCATTACACGATGGATGCCTGCGTCACCAGCCAGTTCGCGCAGCAGGTGCGGGCCATGGCGCGCTTGCCGCTGGGCGACGTGCGCCAGCATTCGCCGGCCGTGATGCTCAACATCCTGGGCGACGCCTGGTTTGCCGACGGCAGCGATGTGGCCAGCGAACCGGCGTGGGACCAGGTGCTGGCGCTGCCGGGCGCCTGTTTGCACCTGTATGGCAAGGACGATCCGCGTCGCGGGCGCAAGATGGGCCACCTGACCTTCATCGCGGCCACCTTGCAAGAGGCGCAGCAGCGCCTGCGTGACGCTTGTCTGATCCTGGGAATCGCGCCGTGACCTTGCCCGCACAAGACCTGGCTGCGGCCGCCGCCGTGCTGGAAGCGGGCGGCCTCGTCGCTTTCCCGACAGAAACGGTGTACGGCCTGGGCGCCGATGCTGAAAATCCGGTCGCCGTGGCGCGCATCTACGAAGCCAAGGGCCGGCCATCGGATCACCCCGTCATCGTGCATGTGGCGCCCGGTGCCGACCTGGCGCACTGGTCCGATGACATTCCGGTGGAGGCGCAGCAGCTGGTGGCCGCCTTCTGGCCCGGTCCGCTGACCCTGATCCTCAAGCGCGCCGCGCATATTCCCGACGCCGTCTCCGGCGGCCAGGATACGGTGGGCTTGCGCTGCCCGTCGCACCCGGTGGCTATCGAATTGCTACGCACCTTCAAGGGCGGCAAGGGTGGCCTGGCGGCGCCGTCGGCAAACAAATTCGGCAATGTCAGCCCCACCACGGCGCAGCATGTGCGCGATGAATTCGCGGCGGAACTGGACAGCGGCTTGCTGGGCCTGGTTCTCGATGGCGGCCAGAGCGACGTGGGCATCGAGTCGACCATCATCGACCTGTCGCGCCTGGCCACGCACGGTCCCGTGCTGTTGCGTCCCGGTCATATCAGCAGCGCACAGATCGCCGCCGTCATTGGCCGCGCACCGGCCATCGCCGATGCAGCCGCGCCGCGTGCTTCGGGCACCCTGGAATCGCATTACGCACCACACACGCCTGTTGCGATGCAGCACAGCGACGACGTGAGCGCCACCTTGAACCGCCTGCTCAATGACGGGCGCCGCGTGGCCCTGATCCATTACTCGGACCTGCCGCCCGCCAGCGCAAGCGTGCGCCTGGCGGCCAGCCCGGAAAATTACGCACACGCGCTGTATGCCTCGCTGCGCACGATGGACCAGGTCGGCGCCGAGCTGATACTCGTCGAAGCACCTCCCACCGGCCCCGAGTGGCTGGGTGTGAATGACCGTTTGCGGCGTGCCGCGTTCGGCTCAAGTGGTATCTTGCAGCAATTCCTGTCCGACTGATAAAAAGCCCCGAAAGGGGCTTTTTCTTGATGCAGCGCAATAGCGATGCTTGCCACGAAACATCTTAAATCCCCCATAATTCATGCGATCGCCCTGTCGTGACAGGGCGCTGGCAGTGTTGTTATTTCGTTGATTTTTAAAACATATTTTCTATACAAGCCTACGGAACGATGGCATATTAGTTGGGTAGCGAATAGCACGCCCGTTCGTTTAGAAACCAGAAAAAAGACCGAGGAGACAAAATGCATCAAACAAAATTCGCACTTGCCGTGCTGGCTGCGGCTGTCCTGGCAGGTTGCGGTGGCGCCAGTGGCGGTGATCAAGCCTTGAAAGTCAAATACACGGCGCAGGTGTCGTTCGGCGACAGCCTGTCCGATGTCGGCTCGTATGCCGTGGGCACGGTGGCGGCGAAAGGTGGCGGCAAGTTCACCATCAATGGTGACAATACCAAGATCAATCCTGAACTGACGGGCAAGAACTGGACCGAGCACCTGGCCGCGCAATTCGGTCTGGCCGCGCCATGCGCCGCCGAGACTGGCCTGGAAGGCAATGCGGCGCAAGGCTTCGCCGTGCCGCGCGTGAAGCATGCCGGCTGCTTCGGCTACGCCATGGGCGGCTCGCGCGTGACCAATCCGGTTGGCCCGAACAACAAACTGACGGGCAGCGCCCTGGGCGCCTTGACCGTACCCGTGGTGACGCAGATCGCGAACCACCTGGCTGTATCGGGCGGCAAATTCAGCGGCACGGAAGCCGTGTTCGTGATGGCTGGCGGTAACGACGTGCTGTTCCAGCTGGGCGCATTGCAGGCGGGCGCGACGGCCGCGGGCACGAAGGCAGGCGGGGATGCGGGTGCAAAAGCCTTTGCCACCAACCTGGTCACCGCTCTGGTGGGCAGCTCGACCAATCCCGCCACGGCGGCGCAAGCCATTGGCGCGGCAGTAGCGACCGCCAGTGTGGCGCCTGGCGCCACGTCGACATCTATCGTGCAGGCCGCTGTTGCCGCTGCTGCTGTCCAGCCGGGTAATTCCGCAGTAGCTGCGCCTGCTGTGTTTGGCCCGCTGGTCGCCAAGGCGCAAGCCGACGCGACGGTGACGGGCAATGCTGCCGGCGCAAAGGCCGGCGCCGATTACGCTGCGGCCCAGGGGCCATTGCTGGTTGCCGCCATGAAACAAGCGGGCATCGAACTGGTGGCGCTGGTCAAGGACCAGATCATCGCCAAGGGCGCCAACTATGTCATCGTCAACAACCTGCCGGACGTGGCCGGTACGCCATCGGGCTTGAGCAAGGATGCCAATACCAAGGCGCTCATCAATGCCATGGTCAGCGCCTTCAATGGTGAACTGAGCGGCGGCCTGAGCGGCAATGCGAAAGTCTTGCTGGTCGACGTGTTTAAAGTCAGCCATGACCAGGGCGTCAATCCCGGCCCGTATGGCTTGACCAACGTCAGCGAGACGGCGTGCGACTTGAGCGCACCAGGCAATATCCTGGGCAGCTCGCTGGTGTGCATTGGTACGAACCTGAAAGCAGGCGACGTCAGCCACTACTCGTATGCCGACGATGTGCATCCTACGCCGTTCAACAACCTGTTGCTGGCCCGGTATGTGGCCAAGGACATGGTCGTGCGGGGCTGGCTGTAAAAAATGGCAGCATCGGCCGCGTCCGCGCGACGTGGCTGGCGCTGCCAGCGACAAGACTCGATAGCGGAACACTCCGCACATACTGAATCAGGAGACAAGATGAAGAATCATTTGAATACCGCCGTACGCGTGCTGGCCGCCGCCGCCGCAATGGCCATGGCGACGGGCGCTTCGGCGCAAAGCGCAGGCACCTGGATGGTCAAGGCTGGCATTAACAAGATCACGCCGCATGTTGACAGTGGCGACATTTCCGCACCGGCACTGCCGGGCACCAAGGCCAACGTCGAGCCCGATACCAAGCCCATCCTGACCTTTGCCTACATGCTCACGGACAATATTTCCGCTGAAATGATCCTGGGCGTGCCATACAAGCACGACCTGATTGGCGATGGCGCCATCAAGGGCACGGGCAAGCTGGGGACGGCGGAAGTCTTGCCGCCAACGGCCTTCATCCAGTACCGTTTCTTCCAGCCCAATGCGATGATCCGCCCTTACGTGGGTGCGGGCTTGACGTATGCCTATTTCCAGAAAGAAACAGGCTCCGGCCAGATGACGGCCTTGCTGGATCCGGGTGGAAAACCAGTCACCTACCGCATGGACAACAAGTTGACAGGCAGCCTGGTGGTCGGCAGTACCGTGGCCTTCAACGAGCGCTGGTTTGCTGACGTGGCCGTGGTCAAGACCTACCTGAAAACCAGGGCGAAATTCTCGACGGGGCAGACGCAGGACATCAAGCTCGATCCGGTTGCCGTGAGTGTCAGCATCGGGTACAACTTTACCCTGTAAAACAAAAAAATCCGCCTCGGCGGATTTTTTTTGTCCCGCTCAAGCTGGCGGTGTGTTGAACTTTCCATTGTGGTAGATCAAGGGCGGCTGGGCGGCAAACGCACATTGTTCCACTTCGCCCACGAAAATGACGTGGTCGCCTTCCGGATAGCGGCTGCGGTTGTGGCATTCGAACCAGGCCGATGCGCCTTTCAGTATGGGCTGGCCCGTGCGCGACAGTTCGTATTCGACGCCGTCGAAGGGATTCGGCGTCCGGCGTGAAAAGCGCGTCGCCAGTTCCGCCTGGTCGGCGCCCAGCACGTTGATCACGTAATGCGAGTTGCCGCTGAAGATGGGCATGCTGTTCGCCACGGAACCGAGGCTCCACAGCACCAGGGGCGGCGACAGCGAGACGGAATTGAAGGAACTGGCCGTCAAGCCACGGAAACTGCCGTCGGCCAGGCGCGTCGTAATGACCGTCACGCCGGTGGCAAACTGCGACAGTGCCTGACGGAAATGTGTCGTATCGAATTCTTGCGCTGGTGCGCGGGGAGAGCGTGTGTTCATGGGTGACCTGTCTATTTGCTGACATTATGCCAAAAATCGGCCACGCCAGCGCAATCGTCGTCGGCATGCCCGTATGTGCGGTGCACCACGCGCCGTTTCAAGCGGCGCTGCAGGCCACGGCGCTTTGCGTTACAGTAGTGAAATGATAAGTCACAGCAGCATTGCGGGAGGACATCATGCATCAACAGACGGAAGTGGCGATACTGGGTGGTGGCTGTTTCTGGTGCCACGCTGCCGTGTTTGGGGAAGTGCGCGGCGTGACGCGCGTCGCGTCCGGCTACACGGGCGGCAGCGTGCCCGATCCCACGTATGAACAAGTTTGCACGGGCGAGACGGGCCACGCGGAAGTGGTGCGCCTGGAATTCGATCCCGCCATCATCCCTTACCACGACTTGCTGGAAATCTTTTTTACCCTGCACGATCCCACCACCGTGAACCGGCAGGGCAACGATGTCGGTACGCAATTCCGTTCCGTCATTTATTACCAGTCGGCCGGGCAGGAAAGCGTAGCGCGCAAGGTGCTTGCTGAAATGGCTGGCGTGTGGGATGCGCCTATCGTCACGCAACTGGCGCCGGCGCAAGCTTTTTATACGGCCGAGGATTACCACCAGAATTATGCCGAGCAGCATCCCTTGCACGGGTATTGCGCGCTGGTCGTCGCGCCCAAGGTGGAGAAATTCCGCGCCATGTATGCGGGGCGCCTGAAGTGAGGCAGTCCCCGGCACCGCGCGCGACTGTCAGGTCGTGAGCACGGGCGCGAGCCTGGCATCGTGCGCATACATGTAGTTGCGCGACCAGGGCAGGGTGGTGGAGCGCCGTCCCGCCTTCACGCAGACGATCTGGTACAGGCTGATCAAATCCTGTTCGAAAGCATAGGCGCAGCCGGCCAGGTAGACATGCCAGATGCGGAAGCGCCGTTCGCCCGCCAGAGGACGAATTTTCTCGGCGTTGGCTTCGAAGTTCTCCGTCCACAGGGCGCAGGTGCGCGCATAGTGGCGGCGCAGGTTTTCTACGTCCAGCACTTCCAGCCCCCCTTGCTGCATGGTCTTGAGCACATTGCCGATGTGCGCCAGCTCGCCGTGTGGAAACACATATTTCTCGATGAATTCCCCGCCGCCATACGGCGTTTCGCCATTCTCCGGGTCGGTGGAGGTAATGCCGTGGTTCATCGCCATGCCATCGGGCGCCAGCAGCGTGTTGATGATGGCAAAGTACCCGGGTAAATGCTTGAGGCCCACGTGCTCGAACATGCCCACGCTGGTGATGCGGTCGAACTGCCCCGTCACGTCGCGGTAGTCTTGCAGGCGGATTTCGATCAGGTGTGAGAGTCCGGCCGCCGCCACGCGCTCGCGCGCCAGCGCGTACTGGTTTTCCGACAGGGTCACGCCCACGCAGCGGGCGCCATATTGCTGCGCGGCACGGATGAGGAGCGCGCCCCAGCCACAGCCGATGTCGAGCAGGGTCTGGCCCGGCTGCAGCTGGATTTTCTTCAGGATATGTTCGATCTTCTTGACTTGCGCCTGCGCCAGGGTTTCATCACCGTCTTCAAAATAAGCGCAGGAATACACGAGGCCGGCGTCGAGGAATTGCTCGTAGAAGGCATTCGACACATCGTAGTGGTAGCGGATGGCTTCGGCATCCTTGCTCTTGTCGTGCGTAAAGCTGCGCACGATGCGGGCCAGCTTGCCTTCCGGTTTCAGGGTATTGTGCGCCAGCGCATTGCAGATGGAAATCATGTCCTGGGCCGTGCCCCTGACTTCGATATTGCCTTCCACATAGGCCGAGCCCAGATTGGCCAGCGACGGGTTCAGCAGATAGCGCGCCGAGGCGATGGTCGGCAGCCGGATGGTGACGCGCGGCGTTTCGCTGGACAGGTCGACATGCTGGCCATTCCACAATTCTATGCGGAGCGGCAAGGCGGTCTTGCTGCGGATGCTGGCGACCCAGGTCTTGAGCTGGTTTTGTACAAACAAAATGGCCTCCAATGAAGCGGCTCCAGATGGGGCCGCAAATTGAGAAACAATATTATTTAGTAACTTCTACCCTCATAGCCTACTCCTATATTGCCCAGCCTGCTTTGCGTCGCCGTGACTGCGCGCTTAAGGTTGCAAACGCTGCATGCTCCATTGCCCGTCAGCACTGCGGGTAAACACGATGCGGTCGTGGAAGCGCGAACGGCGCCCCTGCCAGAATTCGATGCGCTCTGGCTGCAAACGGTAGCCGCCCCAGTGGGCCGGGCGCGGTGGCTGGGCGTCGCCGACAGCGGCGGCCACGGCCGCGTAATGGCTTTCCAGCGTGGCACGGCTGTCGATGGGGGCGCTTTGCTGCGAGGCTATCGCCGACAGGCGGCTTTGTACGGGGCGCACATTGAAATATTCATCGCTCTCGGCCGCCGTGGTTTTCACGACGGTACCTTCGATGCGCACTTGCCGCTCCAGCTCGCCCCAGAAGAACAGCAGGGCGGCGTGCGGGTTGTGTTCCAGCTGCTGGCCCTTGTCGCTGTGGTAATTCGTGTACCAGGTAAAGCCGCGCGCGTCGAACTGCTTGATCAGCACGATGCGCGAGCTGGGCTTGCCGTCGGGACTGACGGTCGCCAGGCTCATGGCGTTGGGTTCCATCACCTGCGCCTTGACGGCTTCGGCAAACCATTTCTGGAACATGGCGATGGGATCGGCCAGCACATCCGTCTCGTTCAGGCTGGACTGCACGTAATCGGTGCGCATCGCCGCCAGCACGGCGGCCGCGTCCGGCGCTGCGGGGGCTTCTGGCGTATCGGGTGCGATGCCGCGGCGGCGCTGCATGGCCGTGCCCAGTTGCGCCATCTGTTGCGCGCTGAACAGGCGCTTGGCCATGGGTGCCAGTTGTCCTTCTTCCTTGGTCATGTGGGCCTGGTAGGCGGCATCGTAATCGCGCACGCCATCGGCGGACAATTGCGTGCCCGTGCCGGCCGCGATGGCGTCCAGTTCCGGGCGCAGGGTCAGCCAGGCCTGGTCCATGCGCTGGTGGTCGGCCAGGATTTCCGGCACCAGGGTCGCCAGCAGGGCCGCATCGTCGCCCGTGGCCGTCGCTTGCAGCATGGGCATCAGATCTTGCTCTTCATCGTCATGGTGCAAATGGGCGGCTTTATTGAAATATTGCAGCACCGCCTTGGCCGCCTGCTGCGCGTCCGCCGTGTTGCCGTGCTGCGCCAGATGACCCAGCAGGTTTTGCAGGGTCGTCAGTTGCTTGCGGATCTTGTCGTGGCAATGCTTGAGCACGGCGATGGGCTGGTCAAAGCCGGGAACGGAGTCGAACAGGGGAGAGGTCATGGCGAGTTCTCGTGGTGGGCGGTGTGGGGGCGTGGCGACAGTGCAGCTTGTCGCTGTGCTAATTCGGCTATTTTAGAATATCCGCCAGCGCAGTGTCCGTTAAAATGGCGCCATGCATACCTCCACCAATGAACTAATTTCCATGGACTTGACCGAGATCGATTTTGAACGGCGTTTTGGCGGCATTGCCCGCCTGTACGGCGCCCCCGCGCTGGAACGCTTCCGCGCCGCCCACGTGTGTGTGATCGGCGTGGGCGGCGTCGGTTCCTGGATCGTCGAAGCGCTGGCGCGCAGCGCCATCGGCCGCCTGACCCTGATCGACCTCGATAATGTTGCCGAATCGAACATCAATCGCCAGATCCAGGCCATGAGCGACACCATCGGCAAGGCCAAGATCACGGCCCTGGCCGAACGCATCGAACTGATCAACCCCTTGTGCCAGGTCACGCAGATCGAAGATTTTATTACCCCCGATAACCTGGAGCAGTTGCTGGGCGGGCGCGATTTCGACTATCTGGTCGACGCCATCGACAATGCCAAGGCCAAGGCGGCCGTGATCGCGTATTGCCGCGCGCGCAATCTGCCCATGCTGACCATCGGCAGCGCGGGCGGGCAGACGGACCCGACCCTGATCGCCGTGCGCGACCTGTCGAAAACGGAGCAGGAGCCGCTGCTCAAGCGTGTCCGCAAGCTGTTGCGTACCGAATATGGTTTCCCCCGTGGCGTGAAAAACAAATTCAACGTCGACGCCGTGTTTTCCATGGAGCCGTTGAGCACGCCCGAGAGCGCGGAAGCGTGCGCCATCGATGGCAGCACGCCCGCCGGCGTCACAGGCTTGAATTGCGCCGGCTTCGGTTCCAGCGTGGTGGTGACGGCCAGTTTCGGCATGGTGGCGGCCGCCCATGCGCTGAAAAGCTTGCGCCAGCCTGGGGCCTCAGCCTTGCCGGACCTCTAAGTCCATTCCGGCAGCGCCAGTTCTTCTTGCGCGTTGGCAGCGGGCGTGGAAAGTGTAAGTCTTGTGACAGGGTTTTCAACTTCGGGCAGCGGTTTGCTATTATTGTCGTCCCTGCGCTATCTGGACTGCAGGCATCTCACCGAAACTCACTGAAAGATTACATCATGACGCGTAGCTCCGTTTTGTTTGCCCTGATCTGCTCCGTCGCCGCGTCGCTGGCGCAGGCACAGGCGCCAGCGCCTGTTCCCGCCGCCGCCGTCTCGCTGAGCCCCGGCCCTGTCGCCGATAAATTGATTCTGATCGACAACAAGGTTGGCACGGGCAAGGAAGCGTCCGCCGGCAGCAACGTCACCGTGCACTACACGGGCTGGCTGTACCGTCCCCTGGCGAAAGATTCGCGCGGCAAGAAGTTCGACAGCTCCGTGGGCCGTGGCCCGTTCGACTTCCCGCTCGGCAAGGGCATGGTCATCAAGGGCTGGGACCAGGGCGTGGCCGGCATGAAAGTGGGCGGCAAGCGCACCCTGATCATTCCAGGCGAACTGGCCTACGGCCCGCGCGGCGCCGGCAATGGGGATATTCCGCCGAACTCGGCACTGATCTTCGACGTGGAATTGCTGGACGTTAAGTAATTGTTCAGTTTCGGCAGCGCACCACGTGCGCTGCCGTGAAAAAGCGGTAGACTGGAATTTTCTGATATAGCTGTGGAGATTCCCATGAACATCGCCAACGACGTCACTGAACTGATCGGCAATACCCCCCTGGTGCGCATCAACCGCATCGCCGCCGGCTGCACTGCCACCATCCTGGCCAAACTCGAATTCTACAATCCCGCCCACAGTGTCAAGGACCGCATTGGCCTGTCCATGATCGTCGCTGCTGAAGCAGCGGGCAAGATCCATTCCGATACCGTCATCGTCGAGCCCACCAGCGGCAACACGGGCATCGCGCTGGCCATGGTGTGCGCCGCGCGCGGCTACCGCTGCACCCTGGTCATGCCCGACACCATGAGCCGCGAACGGCGCATCCTGCTGCGCGCCTACGGCGCCGAACTGGTGCTCACGCCCGGCAGCGAGGGCATGCTGGGCGCCATCCGCAAGGCCGAGGAGCTGGTGGCGGCCGACCCGCGCTACCTGATGCTGCAGCAATTCAACAATCCCGCCAATCCCGCCATCCACCGTGCCACGACGGCCGAGGAAATCTGGCGCGATACGGATGGGCAAGTCGACATCGTCGTCGCCGGCGTGGGCACGGGCGGCACGATCACCGGCATCGGCGAAGTGCTGAAGGAGCGCAAGCCGGGCGTGCAAGTGATTGCCGTGGAACCGGAAGCGTCGCCGATGCTGTCGAAAGGCACGAAAGGACCGCACCCGATCCAGGGCATCGGCGCCGGTTTCGTGCCGCAGATCCTGAACACGGCCATCTACGACGAAATCATCTGCGTCAAGAACGACGACGCGTTCGCCACGGCGCGCCTGGCCGCCAGCGATGAAGGCTTGCTGGTCGGCATCTCGTCGGGCGCCGCTCTGTGGGCTGCCCTGCAAGTGGCACAGCGTCCGGAAAACGCGGGCAAGACCATCGTCACCATCATTGCGTCGTTTGGCGAGCGCTACCTGAGCACGGCCTTGTACGCGGGCCTGGGCGACTGAGCGGTGCGGCGCAAGGGCGCCGGTTGAAGTTGCCATGGCGAAATATGCGCCAGGCAGGCACGGCAGGCGCAGTACAATATCGGACGGGCCGTAATGGTTCGGCCCGTATTGTGCCTTTGAATGGAAATATGTTCCTGGTAAAACCTGAACGCCGCCGCCTGCTGCAGGTGGGCGCGACCGTGGCTGTCATCGCGCTGGGCCTGGCCTCGCGCGCTTATCCCCAATTCCTTCCCGCCGCGCTCGGCAAGTATCCGGGCGACGCCCTGTGGGCCATGATGATCGTCTTTGCGCTGGGCGCGATCGCCACGCGCATGCGCACGTGGCGGCTGGCGCTGACTTCGCTGCTGATCTGTTTTGCCGTCGAATGTGGCCAGCTGGTCCAGGCGCCGTGGATCGTCGAGCTGCGCGCGCATCCCCTGGGGCACCTGGTGCTGGGTTCCACCTTCGGCTGGGCCGACTTGATCGCCTACACGGCCGGGGTGGCCGTGGCGGCGTTCATCGACAAGCTGGCGCTGTTCAAGCGCCGCTAGTCTTACTTGGCGTTACCCTCCTTGAGGTTACCTTCGGCATCGCGCAATTCCACGGGTGCCAGTGTGAGTTTGCTCAATTGCGGGGCGATCTTCGCCTTGTCGCCCACGCCGATGACAATCAGCTTTTCCGGCTGCAGGTATTTCTTCGCCACTTGCTGCACCTGCTTGTCCGTGACGCCCGCAAAGCGCTGCGGCAGGGTCGCGTAGTAGTCGAGGCCCAGGCCGTAGATATACGTGTTGGCCATGCTGGCGCTGATGCTGGCATTCGTCTCGAACTGGCCCGGCAGCGACAGCACCTGCGAATTGCGCGCATTCGACAATTCCTTGGCCGTCAATGGCTTGGCGATCATGGCGCGGATTTCCTTGAAGGTTTCCGACACGGCCGGACCCGTCACGTCGGTGCGCACGCCTGCCGCGATGGAGAACGGTCCCGGCTGGCTGTGGTACTGGAATTGCGAGCGCACGCCATACGTGTAGCCCTTTTCTTCGCGCAGATTATTGCTCAGCCGGCTCGTAAACAAGCCACCCAGCGCCGCGTTCATCACCTGCAGCGGCGCATAGTCTGGCGTCGTGCGGGCCACGGCGATGGTCGACAGGCGCACGGCCGTCTGCGGCGCGCCCGGTTTGTCGACCAGGATCAGCCTGGCTTTCGTCGTGGCCGGCGCCGCTGTCACGGACGCCGCTACCGTGCCCGCCTTCCAGCTGCCGAACTTGGCTTCGGCCAGCGCCTTCAATTCCGCGGCGCCGATATCGCCCGAGACGATCAGGGCCGCATTGTTGGGCACATAATGCTGCTGCCAGAACGCTTGCAGGTCGGCGCGGCTGGTGGCTTTCAGGGCCGCTTCCGTGCCCAGCTGGATATAGCCGTATGGATGTTGCGGGCCATACAGGGCCGCCGCTTCCACGCGGGCCGCCACGGCCCCCGCGTTTTCGCGCTGCTGCGCCAGTTCGCCGATGCGGCTGGCGCGCTGGCGTTCCACCTCGGCCGAGGGGAATTGCGGGTGCTGCACCACGTCGGCCAGCACGTCGAGCGCTTGCGGGAAGGTGGTTTTCAGCGACGTCAGCTGGGCGAACGAGGCATCCGCGCCGGAACCTGTGCCCAGAAAAGCACCCAGTTGCGCCACGTCGTCGGCGATCTGCGGCGCGCTGCGCGTGGCCGTGCCTTCCTGCAGCAATTGCGCCGTAAAGCCCGCCAAGCCCGGCTGCGCCAGCGGATTGGCGCCCGAACCACTTTTCACCACCAGCTGGGTCGACACCAGCGGCACGGCCGGGTTGTAATTGTGGATCACCGTCAAGCCATTGCTCAGCGTGAAGGACGTCGCTTGCGGCAGCACGATCTTCGGCGCGGGACCGGCGGCCGGCACCTTGTTACGCCACGGCTCGTCCGCATTGATGGCCGTGCCCGGCGCAGGCTTGACCTTGCCCGGCGCCGGTGTCGGCACTTCCGCGCCCAGGTCCGGCGTGCCCGGCACGCCATACACCACCACGCGCGCCTGGTTTTTCAGGTAGGTGTCGACGGCGCGCTGCACGCCGGCCGCCGTCACCTGGCGGTAGCGTTCGATATCTTTGCCCAGGTAGCCGGGGTCGCCCAGGTACTGGTTGTACTGGTTCATCATGTTGGCGTTGCCGCCCACTTTTTCCACCTGGCTCAGCATGGCGGTCTCGATGCTGTTGCGGGCCCGCTCGATTTCCTTCTCGGTGGGCCCCTTGGCACGCAGCTGCTCCAGCTCCGCCTGCATGGCTTGCTCGATTTCCTCGGGCTGGTGGCCGGGGCGGGCCGTCACGTCGATGGTAAACACGGAGGTGAGGGCGTTCGAACTCTGGTTGGCGCCCACATCCTGCGCTATCTGCTTGTCGTACACCAGGGACTTGTACAGGCGGCTGGACTTGCCGCCGGCCAGGATGTGCGCGGCCATCGACAGTTCCGCGTCATCGTTGGCGTAGGCGGACGGCGTCAGCCAGGCCATGAAGACGCGCGGCAACTCGACCCGGTCCTGCACCACGACTCTGCGTTCCTGCGTGATGGCCGGCGTCACGACATCGGGCTTGGCCACGGCGGGGCCGCTCTTGAAGCTGCCAAAGTATTGCTTGACCAGTTGCTTGGTCTTCGCCTTGTCGATGTCGCCGGCGATCACCAGGCTGGCGTTGTTGGGACCATAGTATTTGCTAAAGAATTCCTTGATGTCGGCCAGTTTGGCGTTCTGGATGTCCGCATGCGAACCGATGACGCTGGCGTAATACGGGTGGGTCTTCGGGAACAGCTGGTGGTACAGGGCTTCCTGCACGATGCCATAGGGAGCATTTTCCACGCTCTGGCGGCGTTCGTTGCGCACCACGTCCTGCTGGTTCGTCAGCGCCGTCTGGTCGAGCACGTCCAGCAGATAGCCCATGCGGTCGGAATGGGCCCACAGGGCCAGTTCCAGTTGGTTCGATGGCACCGTGTCGAAATAATTGGTGCGGTCGAAATCCGTGCTGCCGTTCGAATCGGTGGCGCCCGCGCCTTCCAGCAACTGGTCGGCCATGCCACGCGGAACGTGCTTGGTGGCGGCAAACATCATGTGCTCGAACAGATGCGCAAAGCCCGTCAGCCCCGGCGCTTCATTCGCGGGACCCACGTGGTACCAGACATTGACGGCCGTGACGGGCAATTTATGGTCTTCCACCAGGATCACGTCGAGGCCATTCGGCAGCGTGTATTTTTCGTAGGCAACATTTGGCACGGCCGTGGCTGCCGTCGCAGCGGCTGCACCGGCGGCGTGGGCGAGGGTGAGCGGGGCGCCGTACAGCGACAGCATCAGGGCGGGAATGGCCAATAGTTTGATCGGTTTCATGCATGCTTCCAGGCTAGGGTGGGGGGGAAGACGCTGCGGCCCGCTCGTGGCTGGCGCAGCGCGATGGTGCAACGGTCGAAGCTACAGTTTATACAGCAGGGCCGCGCCGCCCAGCACCAGCAGCGCGCAGGCGATGGAGACGATGGCGGCCGCACCCAGCAGGCGCCATTCGCGCGGCGTGAAGCCTGCCGGTCCGGCCGGCGATGGCGCCGCTACTGGCGCTTCCGGCGCCGGCTGGAGCATGGCTGCCGCCGGCAAGGCAGGCAAGCCGCCCGCCGCGCGCGCCTGCGCCGCCAGCGCTTGCGTGGCAGAGTCCAGCAGGGCCAGCTGGCGCTCGACGGTTTCCGCCAGCACCGCTTCGTTCAGCGCCACCAGGGCGAATATCGGGTCGTCAACGTCGATCTTGATGCCCGTCTTGTCAAACACGTGGCTGCGCAGTTTGTGCTGGTCCATCTACCATTGCACCTTGTCGAGTTGTTCGAAGATGTCGCGGTAGACGACCTTGATGCGCTGTTTTTCCATGATGTTGAACTTGTCGTTCTGCAGTACTTCCTGCATCGTCAGGCGCGCCGTGTTCATTTTCTTGACGTCCGCGCCGAAAGTGTCGGGATTGCGCTGGCTCAAGGTAATGCAGCCCTTGACGCGCGCGCGGTTGTCGGCATACGACTGCGATTCCATGAACTGCTTGCCGGATGCCGATTGCAGCAGGCCAAAGTGTTCGTTTTGCCACAGCACCAGCGGCACTTTCGTCGCTTGCGCCGTGGCGACAAAGCCCGTGGCCGTGTCGTGCAGGGTATCGCCGCCGCCGACGATGGTGTGGATATACACCTTGCGGCCCGATTCTTCCAGCAGCGAAAAGCAGTCGTTTTCCAGCAGGTAGCCCATCAGCGGCGAAAACGTGTTCGCGCCATTGTCGACCACGCAGTTGCCGTCTGTGTCGAGGATGTCGATCATCAGCGCGTCAAAGCGTTTCGGGTCGATGTTGCGCGCATCCGTCATCACGGGCACATGCTTGACGTTCATCGCCTTGTAGCGCGAGAACGTGGCGTTTTCCTGATCGGTGTCATAGCAGCGCAAGGGCGTGTCGTCCTTGCCGCCTATCCACTGGGCCAGCAGGGTCGATACCAGGGTCTTGCCGATGCCGCCCTTGCCCTGCAGGATGAAATGTACCGTGTTTTGCATTGCGACTACTCCAAGTTGTTGCATCAGTGACAATCAAAGATTCGTGACAGCGGCGCGGGCGCCAGTCCAGGCCACGACTGGCATTTTTACCACAATCCTTTGCAAATATGCCATGCGGAACAGCGAATCTGGTTATGATGTTAATCAGGATACCATTGATACAAAGCAAGTTTTGTGTGAAAAATCCACCCCGGAGTGTGAACGAGGACGCAGTGCCGATCTCCAGTCTCGATAAAGCCGACATTGACCGCCTGAATCAGCAAGCCCTGTCTTGCCTGGTCGGCAACCGCCGTCAGGCCCGCCGGCTGGCGCAGATGGCGCTGGCGGCGGCGCAACGACAACAGTATGCGCGCGGTGGCGCGTATGCGGAACTCAATCATTGCTGGCTGGCGTATTACGCGGGCGAGGCCGAGCCATCGTGCGAGCGCCTGCGCGCGTATTTCCAGCATAGCGGCGACCTGGAAGGGGGCATGGAAGTGGCGGCCCTGCAGGGCGCGTATGCAAGCCGGCGCGGCGACTTTGCCGATGCCGAGCAGCATTTCCTGCAGGCGCGCAGCCTGGCCGCGCAGATACCCGACTCGCTGCACAAGTTCATGCTGTACGCGCGTCTGGGCGTCGATGCCCTGAACCGTGGCGATACGCAGGACGGCCCGCGCAATTTTTTGCTGGCGCTCGATATCGCCGAACGTTTTGGCAGCCCTGCGCACCGGGTCAACAGCCTGTCGAACCTGGCGTCGTCGCAGCATGACCTGGGCAACGACGAAGACGCCATCCCCCTGCTGGTCGAGGCGCTCGAGATCATCGGCACGCAAAAGCTGAAATACCAGCAAACCATCGTCTCGGCCAACCTGGCCATGTGCCTGCTAGCCACGGGCAAGCCGGCCGAAGCGCTGGCGCTGGTGGAACCGTTTTACGAGTGGCCGGAAGAAGACCTGGCCGTGCGCGCCTTCTTGTTCTGCATCGCCGCGCACGCTGCCATCCTGCTGCAACAGCCCGAGAGCGCCTTGCAACTGCTGTTGCGGGCCGAAGAGTATGCACGCCGCGGCCAGGACCTGGAAGAGCAGATGCATGCGTGGCTGGTGCGCGGCAAGCTGGACTTGCACGCGGGCCAGACGGCGCAGGCGCTGGCCTCGCTGATGCAGGCACATAGCCTGCTGAGCTGGACGCGCAATCCATTTCACCAGCAGCAGATCCTGCGCGGGCTGGCCGAGATCAATGCCCAGCTGGGCGAATGGCAGGCCGCGTACGGTTTCCTGCAGCAATACCAGGCCGCCTTCGAGGCTGGCAGCAAGTCGGCGCGCGCCTCGCGCAGCCTGATGCGCAACCTGGAAAAGGAAATGCACAACCTGAAAGCCGAGCGCGACAAGGCGCTGGAGCTGCAGGCGGCGCGCGAGACGGAAAACGTCAAGCTCGAGCACCTGAACCGCGAGCTGGCGCACCAGATACTGCATGTCAATTCCTTGCAGGACAGCCTGAAGGAGCAGGCCATGCGCGACCACCTGACGGGCTTGTACAACCGCCGCCATTTTGAAACCTGCCTCAATGCCATCCTGCACGAAGCCGATGCAGATGCGCCCGTGACCATCGCCATCATCGACCTGGATTTCTTCAAGCGCGTCAACGATACCTACGGGCACAACTTTGGCGACGAAGTGCTGATCCAGTTTGCACGCCTGGTGGAGAGCCAGCTGCGCGGCAGCGACATGGTGTGCCGTTATGGCGGCGAGGAATTCTGCCTGCTGTTGCGCGAAGCCGACAGCAGCATCGCCGCGCACAAGATCGACGATATCGCCGCGCGCTACCGTCAGCTGCTGATCCGGCAGGCGCCGCACAGCTTGACGGGCTGCACCTTTTCGGCGGGCATCGCGGAGTATCCGCGCCATGGCGCCGGCCGCCACGAGTTGCTGATGCGCGCCGACAGCGCCCTGTATGCGGCCAAGCAGGCGGGCCGCGACCGCGCCTGCATCGCCGGGCCTATTGAATAAAGCGTAGCAGTTCCTGCAGGGCATGCGCGACCGCCTGCTCGCGCACGGCTTGCCGGTCGCCGGCGAACACCAGCCGCTGCGTCTGCACGCGCCCGTCCATGGCCCAGCCGAAGCAGACGGTGCCGACGGGCTTGCCGGGCACGCCGCCCGTGGGACCGGCGATACCGGTGGTCGAGACGGCTACCTGAGCCTCGCTCTTGGCCAGTGTGCCTTGTGCCATGGCGGCGGCCACTTCCTCGCTGACGGCGCCGTGTTCAGCGATCAGCTCGGCGGGCACGCCCAGCATGCTGCTCTTGGCCCCGTTGGAATAGGTGACGAAGCCCCGTTCGAACCAGGCGCTCGAACCCGAGACGTCGGTGACGGCCTGCGCCACGCCGCCGCCCGTGCACGACTCGGCCGTGGCCAGCAGCAGGCCCTTCGCCTGCAAGGCCAGGCCGACGGCGGTGGAGAGGGGGGCAAGTGCGTTGCTCATGGATGACTCCTGCATGCGGTGGAAACGGTGGCGAGACTGTAGCATGGCTGACGGCAAAAGAAACTTTCCCCGGTAACAGCGAAAATGCGTACACTCTTTTATACATTTGCTACCACTTTGGGCCGGCAGGCGCTCTGTTGCTGCGCCGCCCTGGTGCGCATCGCCCGAACAGGCACGCGGCATGGTGCCGCGCCTTCGTATGCATTATCTTTACTCGGTTGTCATGGCAATTCTGAACTGCTCCTGGTGGCATCATCCTGGCCCCCTGCGTCGCCCCGTGCGCGGCGCCGGCCGCCGCTCCCCCCGCTGGGGCTGGCTATTGCTGCTCCTGGGCGTGCTGTGCGCCGATGCGCGAGCGCAGGTGCCGGGTGAGCTGGAACGCCAGGTCAAGGCCGCGTATCTGTACAAATTTGCCGGCTATGTCGAGTGGCCAGACGGCAGCTTTGCCCGGCCCGATGCGCCGCTGGTGATCGGCGTGGCGGGCGCCGATGCGCTGGCCGAACAGCTCGAACAGAGCGTGGCCGGACATAGCGTCCACGGCCGCGCCGTGCAGGTAAAAAAAGTGCGCCGCGGCGAAGCGCTGGCCGGACTGCACGTGCTGTACTTGGGCGCGCTGGAGAAAACGGCCCTGCAGGAGATGCTGGCCGCCAGTCGTGGCCTGGCGTTGTTGACGGTGTCCGATTCGGATGAGGTCTACGCGATGGGCAGCATGATCAATTTTGTGATGGCCGAGGACAAGGTGCGCTTCGACGTGGCCCTGAAGCCCGTGGCGCAGGCGCATATCCGCATCAGCGCGCGCATGCTGCTGGCCGCCTATCGCGTGCAGACGGGGGGAGCCTAGATGATCAGACTGCGCTCCATCCGCCACAAGCTGATGTCGGTGGTCTTGCTGACCACCCTGGTGGCGCTCGTCATTTCGCTGGGCACCATCGTCGTCTACGACTTGCGCGCCTACCACCGCAACCTGGTGGCCGATATCAGTACGCAGGCCGAGCTGCTGGGACACATGAGTTCGGCCGCGCTGGCCTTCGACGATGAGCGCCTGGCGCTGGAAAACCTCAACCTGATGCGCATCCGCCCGCGCGTGACGGCCGGCGCCCTGTACAAGGCCGATGGCAGCCTGTTTGCCAGCTACCGCGCACATGAACGCGTGGGCGAGCTGCCGGCCAAGGTGGGCAAGGAAGGTGTCAACATCCAGGGCAGCTCGTTGGAACTGTTCAAGCCCATCGTCGACAATGGCGAATTGCTGGGCACCGTGTATCTGCGCGCCGATTATGAGCTGGCAGGCCGCACGGTCGACTACCTGGCAATCGCGCTGGGTGTGACGGTGCTGGCGCTGCTGGTGGCCTTGCTGCTGCTGCGCCGCCTCGATTTCGTCATCACGCAGCCCATCCTCGATATCGCCGACGTGGCGCGTGAAGTGATCGAGACGGGCGACTACTCGCGCCGCGCGCGCAAGCTCAGCGACGACGAAGTGGCGCAGCTGGTCGATTCCTTCAACAAGATGCTGGCCGAAATCGAGCTGCGCACGCAGGCGCTGGAGCGCTCGAACGGCGAACTGGCGCGCGAAGGCGAGCAACGCACCCAGGCGCAGCAGGAAGTCATGCGCCTGAACCAGGAACTGGAAGTGCGCGTGCACGAGCGCACGATGCAACTGGAAATGACGAATGGCGAACTGGCCATGGCGATGGAGGAGGCGCGCAGCGCCAACTATGCCAAATCGGCCTTCCTGTCGTCGATGAGCCATGAATTGCGCACGCCGCTGAACGCCATCCTGGGCTTCGCGCAAATCCTCAGTTCGGACCGCCTGCCATCGACCCTGGAGCAAAAGAAGGAGTTCGCCGGCCATATCCTGAAATCGGGGCGCCACTTGCTGACCTTGATCAATGAAATCCTCGACCTGGCAAAGGTGGAGTCGGGCACGGTCAGCCTGTCGCTCGAACCCGTGGGCCTGGACGCCATCTTGCAGGAATGCCGCGACATGATCGCGCCGCTGGCCAGCCAGCGCGGCATCGGCATGGCCTTTCCCGATGCCTGCCCGCTGAACGTGCTGGCCGACCGCACGCGCCTCAAGCAAATTCTGTTGAACCTGCTGTCGAACGCGCTCAAGTACAACCGGGAGCAGGGGCAGGTGGCCATCGATTGCGCGCCGCAGGCGGGCGGGCGGGTGCGCGTCAGCGTGCGCGACACGGGCGTGGGACTCGATGCTGAACAGCTGGCGCTGCTGTTCCAGCCCTTCAACCGGCTGGGGCAGGAAGGTGGCACGGAAGAAGGCAGCGGCATCGGCCTGGTGGTCACCAAGCGCCTGGTGGAATTGATGGATGGCAGTATCGGCGTGACGAGTGCGCCCGGCGAAGGCAGCACGTTCTGGATCGAACTGCGCGTGGTCGATGCCGTGCCCGTACCCGCGGCCCCGGCCTTGCCGCGGCCGGACCTGGCCTGCGCGCTGCTCGACAATAGCGCCCCCGTCACCTTGCTGTACGTGGAAGACAATCCCGCCAACCTGACCCTGGTCGAAGAAATCGTGCGCTACTGTCCGCAATTGCAACTGCTGACGGCAACGGATGGCCGCCTGGGCGTGGAGATGGCGCGCACGCACCTGCCGCAGCTGATCTTGATGGATATCAATCTGCCGTATGTGAATGGCACGGATGCGTTGAAACTGCTGCGCGCCGATCCGCGTACGGCGCACATTCCCGTCATCGCCCTGACGGCCAATGCCATGCCGGGCGATGTGGAGCGCAGTATGGCGCTGGGCTTTTACCGCTATCTGACCAAGCCGATCAACCTCGATGAATTTACCGAGGCGATCAACAGCACCCTGACTTATGTGGCGCAGCAGCGCCGGCAGAAGGGAGCAGACGCGCCATGATCAGCCAGGCCGATATCTATGCGGCGAAAATTCTCATCGTCGACGACCAGGAAGTCAATTTGCGCCTGCTCGAGCATCTGCTGGGCAGCGGCGGTTACACGGCCATCACCAGCACCCTCGACGCGCGCGCCGTGGCCAGCCTGCACCAGCGCCATCAGTTTGACCTGATCATCCTCGACCTGGTGATGCCCGGCATGAGCGGCTATGCCGTGATGGATACCTTGCGCCCGCTGGAACTGGAAGGCTATTTGCCCGTGCTGGTGATTGCCGCCGACCCGGATGCCAAGCTGGCGGCGCTGGAAGCGGGCGCGCGCGACTTCATCAGCAAGCCGTTTGACGCGCTCGAAGTGCTCACGCGCATCCGCAACATGCTGGAAGTGCGGCTGCTGCACCGCGCCGCGCGCCACTACAACACGCTGCTCGAACGCACGGTGGGCCAGCGCACGGCTGAACTGCAGCGCTTTCGCGGCGCCATGGACGCCACCACCGACGCCATCTTCCTCGTCGATGTGCTGGGCATGACGCTGGTCGACGCCAATGACGGCGCGTGCCGCCTGCTCGGCTATGCGCGCACCGAACTGCTGTCGCTGGCGCCCGGCACCTTGCTGCCGTCGCCGCCGGCCCCGCCCCTGGCCGCGCTGCCGGGCGGCCAGGCCCACCTGGCCACGGAAGTGACGGAATGCGAACTGGTGCGGCGCGACCTGAGCCTGGTGCCCGTGGAGCTGGGCTGGCACTGGTATGCGCAAGCGCCCGTGGCGGGCGGGCAGTCCACGGGTGGCCTGCTGCTGATCGCCGTGGCGCGCGATATCAGCGAACGGCGTCAGGCGCAGGAGCGCCTGAAGCACCTGGCCCATTATGATGGCTTGACGGGACTGCCGAACCGCAGCCTGTTTTACCAGACCCTGGCCCAGGCCGTCGAACTGGCGCAGGAAAAAAGCTGGCGCATCGTGGTGCTGTTCATCGCGCTGGACCGCTTCAAAAGCATCAACGACACCCTGGGCGCGGCGCTGGGAGACGAATTGCTGCGCCAGTTCAGCAACCGCCTGGTCGAATGCGTGCGCCTGCGCGACACGGTGGGGCGCCTGGGCAACGACGAATTCGCGCTGATACTCACCATGAGCCGCAACCAGCAGGAAGCCGTGGCAGTGGCCAACCAGGTGCGCGAAGCCTTGCGCGCGCCGTTCGACTTGCGCGGCCACGCGGCCACCCTGACGGCCAGCATCGGCATCGCCATGTATCCGGACGACGCCACCGACCCGGAAACGCTCATTAAATACGCGAATACGGCCATGGGCGGCGCCAAGCAGGCGGGCCGCGACGGCTACCGCTTTTTCACCGCCGGCATGAACGTGCAGGTGCTGGCGCGCCTGGACCTGGAACTGGCGCTGCGCCATGCGCTCGAACACGAGCAATTCATTCTGTACTACCAGCCCAAGGTGGATTTGCGCACGGGCCGCATCAGCGGCGTGGAAGCGCTGCTGCGCTGGCGCCGTCCCGGCTACGGCCTGGTGGCGCCGGCCGAATTCGTGCCCGTGCTGGAAGACACGGGCCTGATCGTGCGGGTGGGCGCCTGGGTGATCCAGGCTGCCTGCCGCCAGATCGCCGAGTGGCGCGACAGCGAAGTGGGGCCCGTGCACGTGGCAGTGAACGTGTCGAGCCGCCAGTTTGCCGAAGGCGATCTGGAAGGCGAAGTGACGCGGGCGCTGGCGCAGTACGATGTGGCGCCCGAATTGCTGGAGCTGGAACTGACGGAAACGGCGCTGATGTCGAACGCCGAGCGCACCATCGTCGTGCTGGGCAAGTTGAAGAAAATCGGTGTGAAGGTGGCCATCGACGATTTCGGCACCGGCTACTCGAGCCTGGCGTATCTGCAGCGCTTCCCCATCGACAAGCTCAAAATCGACATCGCCTTCGTGCGCAACATCACCAGCAACCCGAATGATGCGGCCATCGCGCTGGCCATCGTCAGCATGGCGCACAGCCTGAAACTGAGCGTGGTGGCCGAAGGCGTGGAGTCGCGCCCGCAGCTCGAATACCTGCGGCGCAACCGCTGCGATGAAATCCAGGGCTTTTATTTCAGCCGTGCCCTGCCGGCGCTGGAACTGGGGCAAATGATCGTCGCCGGCGCGGGCCTGCCACCCGGCCACGACCCGGCCGCCCAGCCAGCGCAAACCCTGCTCATCGTCGACGACGACGTCAACGTGCTGTCGTCGCTGCACCGCCTGTTCCGTCCCGAGGGTTATCAGATTCTCACGGCCAGCACGCCTGCCGAAGGGTTCGAAATGCTCGCCCTGCACCGCGTGCACGTGATCGTCTGCGATCAGCGCATGCCCAGCATGAGCGGCACGGAATTCCTCAGCAAAGTCAAAGAGCTGTACCCGGAAACGATCCGCATCATCCTGTCCGGCTACACAGGTCTGGAAGCCGTGCTCGACTCGATCAACCGGGGCGCCATCTACCGTTTTTATACGAAACCGTGGGATGACACCCAGCTGCGCGACAACATCCGCCTGGCCTTCCAGCACTACTGGATGGTGAACCAGCCGGGGCTGGCGCGGGTGGCGGTGCGCTAGCGCTTATTTAATCGCTGAAGTGGTCGAAGGACGATAACTGCAAATCGAGCGGCAAGCCTGTCGCATCCACCAGCCGCAAGCCTGATTGCGCCTCGATGCTGCCCACGCGCGTGACGGGTGTGCCGCAGCTGCTCGCCAGCGCAGCGATGGCGTCACGCGACGAGGCGGGCGCCGTGAAGCACAGTTCATAGTCGTCGCCGCCGGCGGCCGTGTAGCGGCGGCGCAGGCCGGTTTCCTGCCGCGCCAGCACGGGGCCGGCAGGCAGGGCGTCGACGTCGAGGGTGGCGCCCACTTGCGAAGCCTTCAGAATATGGCCCAGGTCTCCCACCAGCCCGTCCGAGATGTCGATGGCTGCATGCGCGAGGCCCGCTTCGGCCAGGGCGCAGCCCAGCGCCACGCGCGGCGTGGGCGTGTGCATGCGCGCACCTGCCATCAGCAGGTCGGCTGGCGACAATTCCTGTTCCATGCGGTAGCCTGCCAGCGCCAGGCGCGCGTCGCCTAGCGTGCCGCTGACCCAGATGTCGTCGCCTACCACGGCTGCGCTGCGGCGCAGGGCATGGCCCGGCGCCAGTTCGCCGAACACGGTGATGCAGATGTTTAGCGGGCCCTTGGTGGTGTCGCCGCCGATCAATTCGCAGCCAAAGGCGTCGGCCAGCGTAAACAGGCCTTCGGCAAAGCCGGCCAGCCAGCTGCGCTCGGCCTGGGGCAGCGCCAGGGCCAGGGTAAAGGCCACAGGGCGCGCCCCCATGGCGGCCAGGTCGGACAGGTTCACGGCCAGGGTTTTATGGCCCAGCATGCGGGCATCGGCGCCGGCAAAGAAGTGCCGGTCCTCGACCAGCATGTCCGAGGAAATGGCGATCTGCTTGCCGGCGCCGGGCGTGAGCAGCGCACAATCGTCGCCGATGCCCAGGGTGGCGCGGCCGGGGCGCTGGCGCACAAAATAGTGTTTGATCAGGTCGAATTCGGAAAGCGCGTCGTGTGGGGCCATGGCGTAGTGTGTGCGTTGAATGGTGGTGTGGCCCGGCTATTATAGGCTGGCCTACAATACAGGCCTTTGTCACTGCCGAGCCGCTTACTATGCCCATCCTCGATATTCACCTCCTGTTGCAATCCTGGCTGGACCATGGCTGGCTGCGCGACCCGCAAGCCGTTGGCCTGGCCACTTTCGAGGCGCAGGAGCTGGTGGCGCACGGCTTCGATGCCGTCAGCGACGGCGGCCAGCTGTGCCTGTACGAGGACGAGCGCCTGTTCCGCAGGGGCAAGCGGCCGGTGCAGGCATCGTTCAAGGCGTATCTGCAGCGCGGCCAGCTGGGCGCGAATGGCCTGGGCCTCGGCTATCAGGTGCACCTGGCCGGTTTTCTGCGCGCGGCGCAGCAGCCCTTGCCGGCGTTTCGCGTGCTGCTCGAGCAGGGTGGCCGCAGCGGCGCCCTGCTGTTCGACAGCGGCCTGGTGCTGCAGTTTTCCGCCAACTTGTGGGGCAAGCCCCGTCATTACTACCTGACCCTGGTCGAGGGGCATGTGGCCGACGCCCATGTTCCCGACCGCGACAGCGATATCGACTTGCGCGCGGCTAGCGTGGGCCATGTCCAGGCCCTGTACGACAGCCGCGACCCTGCCGAACTGCAGCGCCTGGCACGGCGCGGCAATGCGGCGCTGCGCGAGCTGGCGGGCCTGCTTTCCTAAACTTTCTTTGCCTGCGCCATGCCCTGCAGCAGCTTGGCCAGCAACTGGTCGAGCTGGCGCTGTTCGTCCGCGTTCAAAGGCGACAGCATGGCGCGCTCGTTCTCCACGTGCAGCAGCACCAGCTGTTCAATCAATGCCAGGCCCCGGGGCGTCAGGGCCACCAGCACGCCGCGCCTGTCCGTCGGGTGCTTCTGGCGTTCGATCAGGAAGGCCGCTTCCAGCCGGTCGATGCGGTTGGTCATGCCGCCCGAGGACAGCATGGCCGCCTCGTACAGGGCCGTCGGCGTCAGGCTGTAGGGCGCGCCCGAGCGGCGCAGGGTCGCCAGCACGTCGAATTCGCCCGGTTGCAAGCCATGTTCGGCAAACAGCGGATTGAGCCAGTCGCGCGCCATCAGCTGCGCCACCGTGCCCAGCTGGCCCACCAGCTGCATGGCGCTCGTATCCATCTGCGGCAGTTCGCGTTGCCATTGTGCTGCGGCAAATTGCGCGCGCGTGTGTTCTTGCGGGGTAGTTGTCATGGGTAGGCATTTATCTCGACATCAAGATAGATTTCTATCTCTATGTTAAGATACTTTTCATCGAGTTATTCTATGACGCATTAAACCATGTGCCTCCCTGCGAGGCAAGGACTACTATCCCATGCCATCCCAACGCCCCATCTCTGCCCCGCCTCCCTCGTCCGCCTTGCTGGTGGCCGCCATCATCCTGCTGGGCTTGAACCTGCGGCCCATCCTGGCCGCCATCGGCCCCTTGCTCGACAGCATCCAGGCCAGCACGGGCATCAGCAATACCGACGCGGGCTTGCTGACCACCGTGCCCGTGTTCGCCATGGGCGTGTGTGCGCTGGCGGGTGCGCAGCTGCAGCGCCGCCTGGGCGTGGTGCGCGGCATCTCGCTGGGCATCGCCATCATCGCTGCCGCCTGCGCGCTGCGCTGGCCTTTGCATGGCAGCGGCGGGCTGATCGCCACGGCAGCCCTGGGCGGCCTGGGCATTGCGCTGGTGCAAGCCTTGCTGCCGGCCTTCATCAAGCGCCATTTTCCCGCGCGGGCGGGCCAGTTGATGGGGTTTTATACGACGGGCATCATGGGCGGCGCGGCCATTGCCGCCGCGTCCGCCTCGCCGCTGGCGCAGTCGCTGGGCTGGCAAGCGTTGCTGGCCCTGTGGGCCCTGCCTGCCGTGGCCGCCGCGCTGCTGTGGCGTCGCGCTGCCGCTTCGCGCGTGGAGGTGGCCAGCGGCGCGGGTGCCAGCCTGCCCGTGGGCAGCGGTCGCGCCTGGCTGCTGATGGTGTTTTTCGGCATCGGCACGGGTGCCTACACCCTGGTGCTGGCCTGGCTGCCGCCGTTTTACACGGAACTGGGCTGGAGTGCCGCCGACAGCGGCTTGCTGCTCGGAGCCCTGACCCTGGTGGAAGTGCTGGCGGGACTGGTGATTTCCAGCATCATCCACCGCTTTCCCGACCGCCGCATCCTGTTGCTGGCCGTCTTGCTGTCCGTGCTGGCGGGACTGGCTTGCCTGATCGTGGCACCGGCGCAACTGGCGCTGCCCGCCGTGATTCTGCTGGGCTGCGGCATCGGCGCGCTGTTTCCCCTGTCGCTGATCGTCAGCATGGACCACGTGCGTGACCCGGCCGGCGCCGGCGCGCTGCTGGGCTTTGTGCAGGGCGGCGGCTACATCATCGCCAGCAGCATGCCGTTCATTGCCGGCCTGATCCGCCAGCACTCGTCCAGCCTGGCCCAGGCGTGGATGGTGATGGCGGGCGGTGTGGTGGTGTTATTGCTGATTGCCGTGTGTTTTGCGCCGGGGGGCAGGCTGGTGTCGCCTGCAGGGAAAATCGCGTAGGCTGTCGGATTGTCCCCGAAAGAAAGATGCTGCCATGGCTGACGATATCACCCCACCACCGTCCCTGTTGCCCGCCAACCGCCGCATCGTGCTGTCCGGCGAGGATGCGCTGCGCATCTTGCGCGAAATTGAATTCCTGCTGCAGTCGCTGCATCACATCGGCCGTCATTATTATCCCGACGGCGACGATGACGGCGCCGATGCCCTGCGCCGCGCGCAGTATTGCGCGGAGACGACGCGCTTCATCGACGCGCAGCAAGCCACAGGCCGCCTGGCGCTGATGCGCAGCATCCTGTCCGCGCCGTTCGACACGACTCTGGGTGCGGACGAGATGGATGATATCGAGCGCGCCGTCGCCGCGCTGCCGCTGTGGCGTGCTCCCGGTGAATCATCACAAAAACTAATTGAAATATAAAATTTGATAGTTTTTCCTGTTTAGAGCGTTTGTGCCGCCGGACGGCCTTACAATGCTAGGTTATGCGTTTTCGTGATATCAGACTGTGGCTAGCGGAAAATACCTAGCTAATTGAAAGAATCGGTCTGATAAAATCCGGAATACCCGATCGACCAAACAGGAAGGCAGCACAGCATGGATTCGTCATCTGATAAAAAAGAAGAATTGCGTCAACAATTGCGCTTGGCCGCACTCGAATATCACGAGTGCCCGCGCCCCGGCAAAATCAGCGTGACGCCGACCAAACAACTGACCAACCAGCGCGACCTGGCGCTGGCCTACTCGCCAGGCGTGGCGGCACCGTGTGAAGAAATCGTCATCGATCCGGCCAATGCCTATAAATATACGGCGCGCGGCAACCTGGTGGCCGTCATCACCAACGGCACGGCCGTGCTGGGACTGGGCAATATCGGCCCGCTGGCCGCCAAGCCGGTGATGGAAGGCAAGGGCGTGCTGTTCAAGAAATTCGCTGGCATCGACGTCTTCGACATCGAAATCAACGAGATGGACCCCGATAAACTGGTTGACATCATCGCCTCGCTGGAACCGACCTTCGGCGGCGTGAACCTGGAAGACATCAAGGCGCCCGAGTGTTTCTACATCGAGCGCCAGCTGCGCGACCGCATGAAGATTCCCGTCTTCCATGACGACCAGCACGGCACCGCCATCATCGTCGGCGCGGCCATCCTGAACGGCCTGAAAGCCGTCGGCAAGAAAATCGAGGACTGCAAGCTGGTCGTGTCGGGCGCGGGCGCCGCAGCGCTGGCCTGCCTGGACCTGATCGTCGACCTGGGCTTCCCCCTCAAAAATATCTACGTCACCGACCTGGCCGGTGTCGTCTACAAGGGCCGCGCGGAACTGATGGACCCGGACAAGGAACGCTTCGCACAAGACACGCCGCTGCGCACCCTGGGCGAAGTGATCCCGGACGCCGACATTTTCCTCGGCGTGTCCGCCGGCGGTGTGCTGAAACAGGACATGGTGCGCAAGATGGCGCCGAACCCGCTGATCCTGGCACTGGCCAACCCGAATCCGGAAATCCTGCCGGAAGAAGTCAAGGCCGTGCGCAGCGACGCCATCATCGCCACGGGCCGTTCGGACTATCCGAACCAGGTCAACAACGTGCTGTGCTTCCCGTACATCTTCCGCGGCGCCCTCGATTGCGGCGCGACGACGATCACGCGCGAAATGGAAATCGCCGTGGTGCACGCGATCGCCGACCTGGCGCATGCCGAGCAGTCCGACATCGTCGCCACCACCTACGGCATCAGCAACCTGTCGTTCGGTCCTGAATACCTGATTCCGATGCCGTTCGATCCGCGTTTGCTGATCAAGATCGCGCCGGCCGTTGCCAAGGCGGCCGAGGAATCGGGCGTCGCCACGCGTCCGATCAAGGATCTGCAAGCGTACGCGGACAGCCTGCAACAATTCGTCTACCGCAGCGGCACCTTCATGAAGCCGCTGTTCCTGATGGCCAAGTCCACGCCGGCCGAACTCAAACGCATCGTCTACGCCGAAGGCGAAGAAGAGCGCGTGCTGCGCGCCGTGCAAGTGGTGGTCGATGAAAAACTGGCGCGTCCTATCCTGGTCGGTCGTCCACCCGTGCTCGAAGCGCGCATCCAGAAGTTCGGCCTGCGTCTCAAGCAAGGTGTCGACTTCGACGTCATCAACCCGGACTTCGACGAGCGCTATCGCGATTACTGGAACACGTATTACGCCATGACCAGCCGCAAGGGCGTCACCGAGGAATACGCGAAGCTGGAAATGCGCCGCCGCCACACCCTGATCGGTTCGATGATGATCCACAAGGGCGACGCCGACGGCATGATCTGCGGCACTTTCGGCACCACCCAGCTGCACCTGAAATACATCGACCAGGTGCTGGGCAAGCGCGCCGGCAGCAATGTCTACGCGGCGATGAACGTCTTGATCATGCCGGAGCGCCAATTGGTAATGGTCGACACGCACGTCAATGAAAACCCGGATGCCGAGCAATTGGCCGAGATCACCATCATGGCCGCCGAAGAGATGACCCGTTTCGGTTTGTCGCCGCGCGCAGCGTTGCTGTCGCACTCGAACTTCGGTTCCAGCGACAGCGCTTCGGCGCAAAAGATGCGCGCCGCCCTGGCCATCATCAAGGAACGTGCGCCGGACCTGGAAATCGACGGCGAAATGCACGGCGATACGGCACTCGACAGCAAGCTGCGTCAAAAACTCATGCCGAATTCGGCACTGAAGAACGACGCCAACCTGCTCGTCATGCCGAATATCGAGTCGGCCAACATCGCCTACAACCTGGTGAAAACGGCTGCCGGCAACGGCATCGCCGTGGGTCCGATCCTGCTCGGCTGCGCCAAGCCCGTGCACATCCTGACGCCATCGGCCACCGTGCGCCGCATCGTCAACATGACGGCCCTGTGCGTGGTCGACGCCGTCGCCCAGCGTAAAGTCTAAGCGTTAGCTGCTCATGGAAAGCCACCCCATCCGTAAGGAGGGGTGGCTTTTTTACATTGGCGCCACGGGCAGGGCCGTGGCCGGATGGCGGCGCAGGTAATAGTGGCGGTATAACATGATTTCGCCCCACACCAGCAGCAGCGCTAGCAGCGCGAACAGGCCCAGTGTGATCTTGAGCGAGTTGAAATAGGCGCTGGCCTGCCGTTTGATGGCGTCGATGAAAATCATCGGCACTGACTTGTCGAGTTTGCTGAAGTCGGCCTGGCGCGCCACATCGGTGGTCAGGCGCACGGCCAGATCGGTGCCCAGCGTGGCCAGTTCGCTGGTCGCCTGGCCACGAAAGTTGGCGCCCTTGAGCGCTTCACCGAGCAGGCCGACCCTGGCGATCAGCTGTTCCTGCAGCACTTGCGTCAGCAGCACGCTGCCGCGGCGCAGAATGAATTCATTGATCCACCGCGCCTTGCTGCGTTCCCAGTAACTGCTGGATGTGGGGCGGTAATACATGCCTTGCACGAATGGCTCGAGCAGGCTGCGCACGCTGATGGGCTGGCCCGGGGCGATCAGCTTGACCTGCTGTTCCAGGTAGACGCGCAGCGCCGGCATCTGTGCCTCGAACACCGGCTGCAGGTCGCGCTCAAGGGCCTGGTTGACCACGCGGTGTACGCTGTGTACGGCGCCAAACCCGCCGCCGAGGAGCGGCAGCGCGACCAGTATCAACACATAGCTGAGTTTGGAGGCCACATGCCAGGTGGGCGGACGGCGCACCAGCAGGCATTTTCTGGCCAGCTGATAGCAGATGCCGACCGCCAGCACAAAGCCGATCACGCCATACAGCAGCATCCACGGCAGGACGGTCCACAGCAGATCGCTGCCAAACGGCGCCAGGGTGCTACCCCAATTGACTAGTTGTTGCTCCATCTACATTGCCTTGAAGTAAGTAATCAGGCAATTATAGCTATTTAACAAACAGACATGGCGCGCCTGACCTCAATGCGCCATCAGCACGGGTACCGTCATCTGGCGCAGCACGGTTTCCGTCACGCCGCCCAGCAGGATTTCGCGGAAGCGCGCGTGGCCGTAGCCGCCCATCACCAGCAGGCCGGCATGCACTTCGGCGGTCATGGCCAGCAGCGCCGCGCCGATGTCGCCCGTGGCGACGGCCGGCCGCACTTCGACGGGCACGCCATGGCGGCTCAGGTAGGCGGCGATGTCGGCGCCCGGATGGCGGGCCGGCTGCGCATGGCCGGCGGGCGGGTGCAGCAGGGCCAGCACCACCAGGCGCGCCCCGCACAGCAGGGGCAGGGCGTGGCCGATGGCGCGCGTCGCTTCCATGCTGCCATCCCAGGCCACCACGACGGTTTTGTCCACTTGCGTGTATTGTCCGCTGCGCGGCACGATCAGCACGGGACGGGCCGCGTTGAGCATCACGTAGGGCACCAGGTCGCTCATGGCGCCGGGCAGGGCTTCGCTGTCGTCGTGCTGGCTCAGCACCGTCAAGTCGCTGTAGCGGGCGCTGACGGCCATGCCGCCATCTTCATCGTCTTCGATCAGGCGTCGCTCGAGCGAGATGGCGCCGGCCTGGCGCGCCAGCGTTTCAAACTGGTCGAGCGCCCGTTCTGCCTGACCGTGGAGTGCTGAAATCTGCGCCGCCACAGCGCCGCCGCGCATGCCGCGATTGTTTTCCAGGGTAAAGCGCGACATGCCCGTCATCGCCGCGCCGATCAGGTGCGCCTGGTGCGCGTGCGCCAGCCGCGCCGCGATGGCGATGCGCTGCGGCGCATGGCGCGACAGGTCGGCGTGGACGAGGATGGATTTGTAAGCCATGTTGTCGCTCGGTAGTCAGGATGACAACAAGGCTAGAACGGCAATACGGGCAAGTCCAGCATTGCCGTGCCGGATGGCGGTTTTCTTATGCTGGGCTTGATGTGGGTCAAAAAGAGACACGCCATGGTCATTTGCAATGCTATTGCCAGAAAATGCCGGCCTACTTGATATGCATCAATATGCTCATCCCGTAGCAAGCGATAATGGTTGTGAACTCCTTGCCCTCCCAGTGGTCTGCATCGGCGTCGGCAGCATCGTGTCGGCACTTCTTTGTGTGACGCAACAACGCTGGCCGTGGCGGGAGTTCACTTCTCAGGTTGTCTTACCTTCCCGTATCCCTTTTTCCGCCAGCTGCCCAGTGCGACGTCTTACCTGGAGTCATGCTACATTCGCGTCCTGTTTTTCTGAAAGGATGACGATGCCTTTAGGTAACAATTTCTTGCAGCATAATCAGCAAGCCTGGGATGCCCAGGCTGCACGCAACTGTCCCTGGTCGCAGCCCGTCGACAGCGCCACCATCGCCGCGGCCCGCGCCGGGCAGTGGCAGATCCATCTGACACCCGGTCTCCTGCCGGCTGGCTGGCTGGGCGAGGTAAGCGGCAAGCGCATCCTGTGCCTGGCCGGTGCTGGCGGGCAACAGGCACCCGTGCTGGCCGCCGCCGGCGCGCATGTCACCGTCTTCGATTTGTCTGCGCAGCAACTGGCGCAAGACCGCATGGTGGCTGAGCGAGACGGCTTGCAGCTGGCCACGGTACAGGGCGACATGCGCGACCTGGCCTGTTTTGTCGACGCCAGCTTCGATGTCATTGTCCACCCCGTGTCGAACCAGTACGTGCCCGACATCGCCCCTGTGTGGCGCGAATGCGCGCGTGTGCTGGCCGATGGCGGCGTGCTGCTGAGCAGTTTCTTCAACCCGGCCGTATTCATCGGCGACCGCGACCCGCAATGGGCACAGCAGGGCTTGATACGGCCCCGTTTCGTGCTGCCGTACTCGGACCTGGAGGATATGGATGCCGATGCGCTGGAGGCGCGCATGGAGAAGGGCGAGGCGCTGGTCTTCGGTCATGGCCTGGGCAGCCAGATCGGCGGCCAGCTGATGGCGGGCTTCGTGCTGGCGGGTTACCACGAGGAAATGCATCCCCACCAGCGCTTTGAAATTGAAAAGTACCTGCCCAGCTTTATCGCCACGCGCGCCGTCAGGCTGGCGCGCGCGGCGTAAGTTTTAATTGTACGGCTGTAAGTCCAGCCACACGGCATACGACAGGCGCTTGCCATTCCACAGGCCGCCGCCGCGGATGACGGCGTCGCACGAGGTCAGCTGGCCCACCAGGTCCTGGCGGCCCAGGTTGCGGCGCAGGCGCAGGGCGTCGTTGTGCGACAGGTAGCCAACCAGCTGGCCATCGATGAAGACGGCGATGGCCTTGTCCTGGAACGGATTGGCATCGTCGCAGACGAGCAGGGCCAGGCATTTTTCTTCCGCGTTGCCCGGGCCATGCTCGCCGGCCAGTTTGGCGATGGCGGGCTGGTACATAGCTTCGTTTTCCACTTCCGACGCAAAGCGTCCCTCATCGTTCCAGTGGTGCGCCGGCGCGCCCGCAGGTATCGCCGGCACGTACTGGCGCACGGAGATGAGCGGCTTGTGCAGCGGTTTCACGGGCGTGCGGCCACTGAAGACGTAGTACAGCAGGGCGATGACGATCACGATGGCAAGCAGGTAAAGCATGGTATCTCTCTGATTTCTTTGGGGGGAATGGGCCAGGGGCGCGGGCGTGACGCGCGGCATTGCCGCTACTATAGCAAGTTCGCCGCCTGGTCCCGGGTAAATCTGCCCATGATCCGGCGCCGGCGCCGCAGCGTCAGCGGGTCGCTCAGCACGATGGGCGAGGCGCCCGTCAAGCCCGAATAATACTGGCCGTGCCGGCGCAGGACGATGGCATAGTCGCGCAGCGCGTGGCCCTGCGCCAGCATGCGCGCGTCGCAATCGACCTCGATGGCAAAGCGCAGCCGGTGCAGCTGCCACCACAGGGGCAGGTTCCACGGCATGAGTACGATCCAGGCATGCGCCATGGCCAGCAGCAGCGGATCGCGCCCGGCCAGCCGGCATTGCTCGTGCGCCAGCAGCAGCGCCTGTTGTCGGGGCGGAATCAGCGACAGCCAGACGGGCATCACGATGCGCGGCCGCAGCAGCCCTGCCACGCAGGGGCCAATGCCGCCGCTGAGGAGTACGGGCGTGCCCAGCAACGATGTTTTTTGCCAGCGGCGCTGGTGCGACAGCAGCCAGACGCTGCGCAGCGCCAACAGCAGCAACATGCCCACCGACAAGACAAACCAGCCCAGTTTCAGCTGCGACTGTGTCGCCGGCATGGCCGCCAGCACGCCGGGCAGCCATGCCAGCGGCAGCAGCACGGAGGCGGCGATGGCCGCCAGCCAAAGCCAGCGCGTCGTGCGCCCGCGCCGCTGCAGCGTGCGTTCGGCGCGCCAGGCGGCAGCGCTCAACAGCAGCGCCAGCGCCATGCTGGATAGCAGCCAGGCCGGCATCGGGCGCCTAGCGCTTCAGCGCCATGCCGACCGAGGCGGGCGCCGTGTGCTTGAAACCGAACTGCGCATACAGGTCTTGCGCCTGGCCATCGGCGATCAGGCTGACATACGCGCTTTCCGGCACCTCGCTGTCGATGAACTGGCGGATTTCGCGCATGATCAGCTTGCCCAGGCCCTTGCCCTGGTGGGCCGGCAGTACGGCGATATCGACCACCTGGAAGAAACAGCCGCCATCGCCGATGACCCTGCCCATGCCCACCACGGCGTCGCCGTGCAGCACTTGCACGGCAAACAGCGAGTGTGGCAAGCCCCTGGCCGCCGCCTCCGTGGTTTTCGCGCTCAGGCCGGCGGCAACGCGCAGGTGCTGGTAGGTGGCGATGGCGGGAATGGCCAGGCGGGTGGTGTAGGGCGATGCTGCGGTCAAGGCTGTCTCCTGTAGAAATAGTTTGGAGAGACAATTATAGGCGGCGATGCCGTTACGGGGCGGCACGCTTTATTTGTCGCGGGTATTCTGTCCGGGCGTCTTTTGCGCTATGGTGGCGTCATCCATACATTTGTTGAAAGCACGCCATGTCCGCAGGATTTACCGCCACCGAGTTGTCCGTTATCAATGAAGACGACACCCTGATCACCACCCTCGCCGCGCCAGCCGGCAAAGGCGAGCCCGTCTACCTGATGCTGCAGCGCGCCGACGAGTATGACGAGCAGGACGCGGCCATGGGCATGGACGAGCCCTACATCGAGTACGGCGGCCAGGAATTTGCCTGGTATGGCCACATGCACGCCGTCATCCTGCATCCGAACCGCTTGTCCGTGCAGATGGATGCCGAGGCCGCCATGCAGATGGATGACGACGGCCAGATCGACGTGCGTTTCAATTTGACGCCGGAACGCTATGCCCAGCTGCAGCAGGCGCTGCGCACCACTTTTGAAGGCTGCGATTACTATCGCGAGGAACGTTGATCTGCGCGGACGGCATCGGTCACGGTGTCGTTTATGCTCGATAGCTGGTATTGACTGGGGGAGAAGACGATGACCGTGCTGATACTCGGTTTGCTGCTGTTCCTGGGCTTGCACTCGGTGCGCATCGTCGCCGACGGCTGGCGCAGCGCCCAACTGGCGCGCCTCGGCGAAAAACGCTGGAAGGGGCTGTATTCGCTCGTGGCGTTCGCCGGGCTGGGCCTGATCATCTTGGGGGTATAACGAAATGACCTTGTCCCAGCGGCTACCAAACTCCGTCAAGAAATGCACCCTCATCTATCACCATGGCCAGAAGGCGGGCCAGCACGATATCAGGATTCGTTGTATCGGATGATCGAAATATCGCCAACGCAGGGAGTTTCATGGGGCTGTCGTAGTCAGGCATAGCTGTATGCATAACCCAGGCTACGCTGACGTTGCTTTCGTTGAGCCGCATGGCTTGATTCATGAAGGACCGGCCAGCCAAAAAATTCTGTTCCATCGCACTATCAAGGAAATCGAGCAACGCGTCCAGCGCGCCGGCAAGAAGGTCGTTCTGGAAAGCTTCATCGTCACGCCGACAGCATTGCGCAATTTGAAATGGGACGTCAGTACACTGGACTCCTTTGCCCAGCAGCATGTGTTGTTCATGGTCGATGACGCGGATGCTTATATGCGGCGCCTTTTTGAGATGACCCTGGCGGTCGATGCGGAGGAAGTTTCGGCTGCGGCGTAACACCCGGTTTTGGCTCTTTTAGTGGCTGCCGGGGTCAGCCATTCGGACACGACCTCGACATGAACCACGGCGCCTGGTTGGAAGCGGGGTTGCTATTAATGCAATTACAACTAATCAATATTGAGTTGGCTCAGATGTCGTCAGCTTGAGCATCGCTGCTCAAGGCTGAGAGTGTGTCGGAATGGCAGACCTGCGTGCGATTCTTTAAGCTGAGAGGGCAGCGGCTCGGAATTGCAGGCCAAGAGCATGCGTTACCTTCAGTATTGTGTCGAAGCTTGGATTGCCTTCGCCGGACAGGGCTTTGTACAAGCTCTCCCGTCCCAGTCCGGTATCTTTGGCGAGTTGTGTCATGCCGCGCGCCTTGGCAATATTGCCGAGCGCTTTGGCGATGAAGGATCCATCGTCGCCAGCCTCTTCAAGGCAGGCTTCGAAGTAGGCGACCATGTCCTCTTCAGTTTTGAGGTACTGGGCGCTATCCCATTTATTTAGTTTCTCTGCCATAACGACCTCCTAGAGTTCTTGTGCGAGTTGCTGTGCGGTTTTGATGTCTTTCGCCTGGGTTGACTTATCTCCACCAGCGAGCTGGATGATGATTTCCATGCCGCGTTGAGTGAAGTAGATGCGGTAACCTGGGCCGCAGTCAATTCGCATTTCCGAGACGCCGCCACCGACAGGCTTGCAATCTCCAAAGTTGCCGTCTTCGGCGCTGTCAATGCACGCCTGGATTCGAAAAAAAGCCTTCCTGTCCTTCAGTTTACTGAACCACCCATCAAAAGTGACGGTAGTGTGGATGCTTTTCATACATACGAATGTATTATTTGGGATACATATAATCAAGCGAATTAATCAAGTCTGAGCAGTTTAACCACGCCTGATGTGCTTGGTGATCTGTGTTGTAGCGGAAACGATAACGGTGGCGCGGGGCCATGGCTGAACCGTATATCGAATATTGCGGCCAGCAATTTCCCTGGTATGGCCACATGCACGCCGTGATTCTGCATCAGAACCGACGGTCTGTGCAGATGGATGCCGAGGCGGCCATGCAGATGGACGACGATGGTCAGATTGATGTGCGCTTCAATCTGGCGCCGGAGTGCTACGCCCAGTTGCAGCAAGCGGTGCGCACCACTTTCGCCGGCTGCGACTACTCTCGCGAAGAGCGTTGATCTGCGGTGATGGCGCCGCGCCTGCCGGTGCGACCGTTTGGTTGTTGAAAGAACTTAAACGATGCAAGCCGCCTTGCGTGGCCAACTGGCGACAAGGGGAATCCCATGCATCGTGTGCGTAGCGCAAAGGCTGCGCGGTGGGCCTTTGCGTTGAAATGCATGCAGTAAAAAATTCAGGAAAAACAATAGGACGGAAATGAAAAAAGCACCGACCGAAGTCAGTGCTTTTCTACTTTAATTCTGGTGCCCGAGGCCGGACTTGAACCGGCACGCCTTGCGGCGGCGGATTTTGAGTCCGCTACGTCTACCAATTCCATCACTCGGGCAGCGCGAGACGCATTATCACTTATTTGTCACAATTCGGCAAGTTTTTCGCTTGCTGTTGTTAGCCCAAAGTAGAAACGCCGCCCCGAGCGAAAGCGCGGGACGGCGTTTCTCACTGCGGCTGGGCCAGTATCAGTTATGCACCGAGGCCAGCTGGCGCGCGATGATGTCGTGGTTGAGCCAGACGACGGGTGCTTGCGGCTCCGACATGGCGTGGAACATCAGCGGGCCCGTGCCTTCCAGTACCAGCGAACTCAGGTGGTCGGTGATCAATTCCTTGCGGTCCTTGTGCAGCTTGGTGATGTCGTCCGAAGTGCCGATCATGACGTCGGCCAGCTCTGGCGTGTTGTCCATCGGCCAGGCGGCGAAGTTGCGGAACTGCACGCTGGTGGCGTCGCCGTTGTAGGCGGCGATACGGTCGAGCAAGTCTTGCAGCGAGACGCCGTCTTCCAGCAAGCCCTGGCAGATATTCCACTGCTCTTCGGACCAGGCCGCGCCGCCTTCTTTTTTCAGCGCGTCGAGCAGGGGGAACAGGGACAGTTCCACGCCGACGAAAATGTCGGACGAGTTGGTGCGGATTTCCGGGCAGTTGAAGACGGTGGCCTTGATGCCTTTTTGCCACGCGGCCTTGGCCACGTTTTCCAGGCGCATCTTGGCCAGGCCTTGGGTGTAGTTGCTATACGTTTGCCACTGGTACTTGCCGTCGATCAGGATCTCGGTGCCGTGGTAGCCGTAGGCGCTGTAGCGCACCTGGCCGCCCGTTTGCTCGATGCGGGCGCGGATGGCGGCGCTGCCGTCGATCAGGTGCTGCAGGGTGTTGGCCGTGACTTCGTCGAAGTTCATCAGGATCAGCTTGCCCAGATCGCTGTCGAGCAAGGCGCGCGAGGACATGAAGCGCTCGCCGCGGCCCTTGTAGATGCGGTTGGCGATCGCCAGGAAGACTTTGACTTTCGGAATGCCGCCGGCCATGGTGTGGGCGAAATACACATTGCTGCCATCAGGAATCAGGCTGTCCAGCTCGGCCATGGCTTTTGCCACGGAAGCGCTGAAACGGGCGATGCCGGCTTCGCGGCAGCGTTCGATCTGCGCCCAGTCCAGCTTGTCTTCTTGCCAGCTTTTCAGGGTCATGTCGGCCAGCAGGGCTGTCGGCGTCGGCTCGCCTGCCGGCGCGTCGAGGTCGAAACCGGCCATCAGCGGCACATTGATGATGCGCCCGCCCAGGTTGGCTTCGGCTTCCGCCAGCTCTTCCGCGTTCAGTGGGCGCAGCGCCATGTTCTCATCGCGGCGGCCGACCGTCATGCCGACGATATTCATGCCCGCCTTGCGCGCTTCGTCCAGCAAGCCATTCACATAGCCGCGGCCGAACAGCTCGCCGAACAGCACAAAGGTGTCGCCTTTGCGGAAGATATTTTTTTGCGGGATGTCTCTTAAGGACGTAATCTCGGTCATGGTGTCAATTCATTCAAAAATTAGCGGGCAGATGGCTAGTGCTACTGCCTGCTGGTTCAACATAGTGTTAAATTATGCGCCATTTCAGCGGGAAAAATCCTGTTGCGAATAATTCTCGTCTGGAATGCCATCTTCTTCTTCATGCAGCTCTTATTCTTTCGCCAAGGCGTATTTTACGCTGCCACGGCGCACAGCGCCCGCAGACTGGCCTGGCAGGCGCCGATATTACCTCAGCTTGGCAACCCAGGTCAGTAAAATTGATCTAAAACAAATCAAGCTGCCCCGACACGAGGCGCGAAAAATCATCGCCCAGGAAGGGCAATATCGCGTCCGCCACCGGTTGCAGCTGGCGCGTCAGGTAATGGTGGTAGTCGATGGGCGAGCGCTGCGTTTCCAGCGGTTCCGGCCCCGCCACCGTGATCACGTAGCTGATCCAGCCGCCGTTCTGGTATTGCAGCGGCCGGCCCTGCGCCAGGTTGTAGGCGTCGGCCGTGCGCGCCGCGCGCACGTGGGGTGGCACGTTGCGCTGATAGTCGCCGAGCGGACGGCGCAAGCGCTTGCGGTAAACCAATAAGGCATCGCATTCGCCGCGCACGGTACGCGCCACGTAGTCACGCACATAGTCCTGGTAGGCGGTGCGCTGAAAGATGCGCCGGTATAACTCTTGCTGGAATTGCTGCGCCAGCGGCGTCCAGTCGCTGCGCACCGTTTCCAGGCCCTTGTAGACCATCTGTTCGCTGCCGTCGGGCTTGCCCACCAGGCCCGCATAGCGCTTCTTGCTGCCTTCTTCCGAGCCGCGGATGGTGGGCATCAGGAAACGCCGGTAATGCGTCTCGAATTCCAGCTCCAGCGCATTGTCGAGGCCGAATTCTTCGCGCAGATGCCGCTCCCACCAGGCGTTGACGTGCGCCACCAGGGCGCGGCCGATCTTGCCAGCCGCTTCGTCGCTATGCGCCGTTTTCAGCCACACGAAGGTGGAATCCGTGTCGCCATAGATGACCTGGTAGCCCTGCCCGGTGATCAGTTCGCGCGTGCGGTGCATGATGTCGTGGCCGCGCAGGGTGATCGACGAGGCCAGTCGCGGGTCGAAAAAGCGGCAGCCGCTCGAACCCAGCACGCCATAAAACGCGTTCATGATGATCTTTAACGCTTGCGACAGCGGCGTATTGCGCTCGCGCTTGGCCGCCTCGCGCCCTTGCCACACCTGTTGCACGATGGCGGGCAGGCAGTGTTTCACGCGCGAAAATTGCGCGCCCCGGTAGCCGGGCACGGTATCGGCTTCGTCGCCACGCGTGCCCACCACCAGTCCCACGGGATCGATGAGGAAGGTGCGGATGATGGACGGGTACAGGCTTTTATAGTCGAGCACCAGTACGGAGTCGTACAGGCCCGACTGGGAATCCATGACGAAGCCGCCCGGGCTGTTGTCGCCGGAGACATCGCCCAGGTTGGGCGCAACGTAGCCTTGCCGGTGCATCAGCGGCAAGTACAGGTGTTCGAACGCGGCCACGGAGCCGCCGCTGCGGTCGGCTGCCAGGCCCGTTACGCTGGCCCGTTCCAGCAAGAAGGTCAGCAGCTCGGTCTTGGCGAAGATGCGCGTGACCAGTTCGCAATCCTTGAGGTTGTAGCGCGCCAGTGCCGGCTTATCCTCACGGAAACGCCGGTCGATCTCGGCCATGCGCTGGTAGGGATTGTCGATGGACTTGCCTTCACCGAGGAGCGTCTGCGCCACGTTTTCCAGGCTGAACGAGGAGAAATTCCACGTCGCCGACTTCAAGGCTTCGATGCCGTCGATGATCAGGCGTCCCGCCGCGGCGGCAAAATAGTGTTCCTGCTTGCCGCCATGCTCGCGCCATTCCATCACGGCGCCGCCGCGTCCCAGCCGCAAGGGAATTTGAAAGCGTTCGGCGTGTTCCTTGAGCACGCGCAAGTCGAACTGCACCAGGTTCCAGCCGATGATGGCGTCCGGGTCGTGCTCTTCCATCCACGTGTTCAGGCGTTCGAGGATCTGCGCGCGCGTGTCGCAGTATTCCAGGTCGAAGTCGAGCACTTCGGCGCCGCCGTTTGGCGGCCCCAGCATGTACACCTGGCGCTGGCCGCAGCCTTCCAGTGCCAGCGAATACAGTTCGCCATGCGCCGTCGTCTCGATATCGAGCGACACCAGTTTCAATGTGGGGCGGTAGCCGGGCGCTGGCCTCAGCTGCACTTCCTGCAGGGTTTCTCCGCAGAACGACACTGGCGCTGTAATAAAACGCTCCATCAGATAGCGCTCGGGCGGGCGGATATCGGCTTCGTAGACGTCGATGCCGTGCGCACGCAGTTGCTTTTCCAGCTTCAGCAAATGCCGGTATTGCTTGCAGTACAGGCCCAGCACGGGGCGGTGGTGGAAGTCGGACAGCGAGAGGGGGCGCAGCTCGGCGTGGCGCTCGCCACGCAGCAGTAGTTCCGCCTGCTCGCGCTGCTCCATGGGAAGGAAGGCGACCGCCGTCTGCACGGGCAGGCGCACGTGGCGGGGGCCGGCGTCCGTTGCCAGCCAGAAATCGACTTCCGTGCCGGCGCTGGTGTCGCGCCAGTGGCGGGTCAGGATAAAGCCCTGTTCGAGCGGGTGCTGCGTGTTGCCTGTCATGGTGCCGTGAGTGTCTGGTGTGCTGGCCTGCACATTACAGCAAGCTGCGCAGGGCGGGGCCGGTTGCGGCTATAATTTTCAGCATCGAAGATGATAACAAGAGCGCGTCGCGCCGCCCACCCCGGAGACAGCATGCAAGCAATCAGTTATGTACATGGCGCCCACGAGACGCCGTTGATCGGTGTAACAATAGGCGCTTACCTGGACAACATCGCCGCCCGCTATGGCCAGCACGATGCCCTGATCGTGGCGCACCAGAACGTGCGCTGGACCTACGCGCAATTCCAGCAGCGCGTGCACCGCCTGGCCGCCGGTTTGCTGAAGCTGGGCTTGCAGCCGGGCGACAGAGTCGGCATCTGGTCACAAAATTGCGCCGAATGGGTACTGACCCAGTTCGCCACGGCGAAAGCCGGATTGATCATGGTCAACATCAATCCCGCCTACCGGCGCTCGGAACTCGAATACGTACTCGACAAGGTGCAATGCAGCGCGCTGATTCTGTCGCCCAGCTTCAAGTCCAGCGACTACCTGGCCATCGTGCAGGACGTGGTGCCGGAAATCGCCCGTTCGCGCGCCGGCGCCCTGCAGTCGCCGCGCCTGCCGCAATTGCGCCACGTCATCCGCCTGGGCGCGGCCGCCACGCCGGGCATGCACAACTTCGACGCCTTGATGGAGGGCATTGCCGACGCCGACCTGGCGCACCTGGAAGACATCAGCGCTAGCTTGCAGTTTGACGACGCCGTCAACATCCAGTTCACGTCCGGCACCACGGGCGCGCCGAAGGGCGCCACCCTGACGCACCACAATATCCTGAATAACGGCTTTTTCATCGGTGAAGCCATGCGCCTCACCGAGCAGGACCGCTTGTGCATCCCCGTGCCCCTGTATCACTGCTTCGGCATGGTGCTGGGTAACCTGGCCTGCGTCACGCATGGTGCGGCCATGGTGTTTCCCGGCGAAGGCTTCGACCCGAAAGCCGTGCTGGAAACCGTGCAGGCCGAGCGCTGTACGGGACTGCATGGCGTGCCCACCATGTTCATCGCCATCCTCGACCATCCTGACTTCAAGCATTACGATCTGTCGAACTTGCGCACCGGCATCATGGCCGGTTCGCCCTGTCCGATGGAAGTCATGACGCGCGTCATCGAGTTGATGCACATGGCGGAAATTACCATTGCGTATGGCATGACGGAAACGTCGCCCGTCAGCTTCCAGACGGCGATCGAAGACCCGCGTGAAATGCGCGTGTCCTCGATTGGCCGCGTCCACCCGCACCTGGAAGTGAAAATCATCGATGCGGAAGGGCGCATCGTGCCGCGTGGCGAGAAGGGCGAATTACTCACGCGCGGCTATTCCGTGATGCAGGGCTATTGGGGCGACCCGGGAAAAACGGCCGAAGCCATCGACACGGCGCGCTGGATGCACACGGGCGACCTGGCCGTCATCGACGAGAACGGCTTTTGCAGCATTGTCGGCCGCTCGAAAGACATGGTCATCCGTGGCGGCGAAAACATCTACCCGCGCGAAGTCGAGGAATTCCTGTACCGCCACCCGAGCGTGCTCGACGTGCAATGCGTGGGCGTGCCGGACGCCAAGTATGGCGAAGAGTTGTGCGCCTGTATCATCTTGCGTCCGGGCACGCAGGCCACCAGCGAGGATATCCGTGCCTTTTGCGACGGGCAGATCGCCTATTACAAGATTCCCCGCTATGTGCGCTTCGTCGAGGAATTTCCCATGACGGTGACGGGCAAGATCCAGAAATACCTGCTGCGCCAGCAGGTGGCGACTGACCTGGGGCTGGGCACAGATTAAGCTTTTTGCGGGCACATAAAAAAAGGCTATGTCACCGTAAGGTGTGGGAACTCTCCCATGGTTGCCTTCAACAATGTTTCTGGGGAGCGGATGCGTCCGGCGTCGAGTATCCAGCGCCACCCCAGATAATTCGG